>CAJWQE010000001.1 GCA_913045375.1 uncultured Halieaceae bacterium
GCGACTTGGATACGGCGGCCTTACGCGTATTCAGCAACTCAGAGGGAGCCTACGGTTCTAACGTCAACATGCTGGTTGACTCGGGTCGCTGGGATGATGAGTCCGAGTTCGCTGACACGTACACCAACCGTAAAGGGTTCGCCTACGGAAGAAATGGTGCGGTGTCACAGCAGACGGACCTTTTAAATGACGTATTAGGAAACGTCGATCTTGCTTATCAAAATCTCGATTCCGTCGAGCTTGGCATCACAACGGTCGATCACTATTTCGACACGCTGGGCGGTATCAGCAGCGCTGTTCAACGGGCGAAGGGCAATAGCGTCCCCGTGTATATCGCTGATCACACGGGCAGTGGTGACGGTAAAGTCCGCACGCTCGATGAGCAAGTTGCATTGGAGACGCGCACGCGTCTTTTGAATCCGAAGTGGTACGAGTCGATGCTCGACCATGGATATGAGGGTGTCCGACAAATTGAGGCGCACCTCACCAACACCATGGGCTGGTCAGCAACCGCTGGCGGTGTGGCGCCGTGGGTTTATAAGCAAGTGTCAGAAACATTCATTCTTGATGAAGACATGCGGCGGCGGTTGGCTGAGCTCAATCCCGTTGCGGCATCTCGCGTCGCTAATCGGCTCATTGAGGCACAAGAGAGAGACTACTGGGGAGCTGACGAGGAACAACTCGAGGCGCTTAGGCGCGCGGGTGAAGACCTTGAAGATCTCCTAGAAGGCATATCGGGGGAGGTAGCCGCATGAATTCACCAAACCAATTTATCCCAGTGAAGGATGTCGGAAACGGTGATGGCGAGGGCAGTGTTCAGGTGCATTTAGATGAACACATTGATGTTGCAAAAGCCAAAGTGTTCGCTGTTTATGGAAAAGGTGGTATCGGTAAAAGCACCACGTCATCCAACCTGTCGGTCGCGTTTTCCAAGCTGGGAAAACGCGTTATTCAAATCGGCTGTGACCCAAAGCATGACTCTACTTTCACGTTGACTAAGGCGTTAATGCCTACGGTTATCGATGTGTTGGAGTCTGTTGAGTTTCACGCGGAGGAGCTGCGCACTGAGGACTACGTGCACATCGGTTACAACGGTGTCATGTGCGTCGAAGCGGGGGGGCCACCCGCCGGAACAGGCTGCGGTGGCTACGTCGTTGGTCAGACCGTCAAGCTACTAAAACAACACCACTTACTCGACGATGCTGACGTCGTTATTTTTGATGTCTTGGGTGACGTCGTGTGTGGTGGCTTTGCTTCACCGCTACAGCACGCGGAACGGGCACTCGTGGTCACAGCCAACGATTTTGACTCAATTTTTGCGATGAACCGGATCGCAGCTGCGATAGAGGCGAAATCCAAAAACTACGGTGTCCGTCTGGGTGGCGTGATTGCCAACCGTAGTGCAGCTACCGACGAGATTGATCGTTTCAATGAGGCAGTGGGCCTGAAGCGCGTGGCTCACTTCCCAGATCTCGATGTTATCCGGCGCAGTCGCCTGAAAAAATCGACCTTATTCGAGCTGCCTGACTCACCCGAGCTCAAGGCGGTACAAGACGAATATTTGCAGCTTGCTGAGGGCTTATGGAATGGCGCAGAGCCGCTCGATGTTAAGCCAATGAAAGATCGCGATCTGTTTGATTTCCTGGGGTTTGATTGATGGCGCATGTGAACTATCAACAGCGTCGCGAGCAGATCGAGCATTACTTCGATCGCACGGCCGCGGACGTCTGGGCGCGACTGACCTCAGACGAGCCTGTGAGTGGCATTCGTGAAACGGTGCGCGCAGGTCGCGAGGAAATGCGAAATACCTTGCTGAGTTGGTTACCTGAGGACTTGTCCGGTAGGCAGGTGTTGGATGCGGGCTGTGGCACCGGCGTTATCTCTATCGAGCTTGCCAAGCGTGGTGCGGAGGTGATCGCCGTCGATTTGTCGCAGTCCCTGATTGAGCTCGCAAATGAGCGTTATTCGACGATGGACGAGTACCACCGCATTCAATTCATTGTCGGTGATATGCGGCAATTAGAAGGCGAGCGTTTCGATCATGTGCTGGCGATGGACTCCATCATTCACTACGCAGCTCAGGATGGGCTTCGGACGCTTGAGACACTGGCGGACAGTGTTGATGAGTCGATGGTATTCACTTTCGCACCCAAGACCTTGCCGCTCGCGGCGATGCACGCTGTCGGAAAGTTTTTCCCTCGCAGCGATCGTGCGCCTGCCATCGAGCCAATTGCTCCCGCTGTTCTTTTGAGGTCGCTCGATCAATCGTCTGAGTTGACTGATTGGACGGTTGGTAGAGAGCACCGAGTTTCAACCGGCTTTTACACGTCTCAAGCAATGGAGTTAGTCAGGGAATGCTGATTTCGCGCGAGCAATTCATGGCGTTAACCGCTCGAATTAACGAGCGATATCTGCCATGGCTGAACGTTGTTCAGGGTGATCTTACCTTGTCACGTCTCGCGCGGCTGTCTCTCTTCCAGGTATCGGTTGGCATTTGTTTTGTGCTGCTGAACGGCACGCTTAACCGCATCATGGTGGTCGAGCTCGGCCGAGCCGCATGGCTGGTGTCGGCGATGTTGGCACTGCCACTATTACTCGCGCCAGCTAGGGTGCTTATTGGTTATCGCTCAGATACACATCAGTCCTTTTTGGGCTACCGGCGACTCCCGTATTTGTGGATGGGAACCATGGGGCAGTTCGGTGGGCTCGCATTAATGCCATTTGTACTCATCCTTATGACATCCGCCGATGCCAGTGCCTCGTGGATGGGCTTTGCCATGTCACTGGGTGCTTTATTGCTGGTGGGTGCGGGCATGCACACGACACAGACCGCTGGGCTTGCTTTAGCCACTGATTTGGCGTCCGAAAAGACGCGTCATCAGGTCGTGACAATGCTCTATCTGATGTTGTTAGTGGGCATGGTGATTGGTGCTCTCGGATTCTCGTTGTTGCTCGAGCCTTTCAGCTATTTCAGGCTCATTCAGGTCATTCAGGGGTCAGCATTGGTCGTCGCTGGTCTGAATATCGTGGCCATGTGGCAAATGGAGCCTAGAAGGCCTGATCTTACGAGCTTTGAGCTGTCGCGACCCAGCTTTGGGCAGTCTTGGAGGGCGCTATCCAAAAACCCCGGTGCGCACCGACTGTTAATTGCGGTAGCTTTAGGGACACTAGGCTTCAGCATGCAGGAAATTCTTCTGGAGCCCTATGGTGCTGAAGTGCTGGCGATGTCCGTCAGTCAGACCACGCGGCTCACCGCCATATTCGCGGGTGGCATGTTGATCGCAATGGCGCTGTCGGCGCGCTATCTCGGTCGCGGGGGTGAACCCATACGGTTGGCTGCGTATGGTGCCGTAGTCGGCGTTTTCGCCTTTGCTGCTGTCATTATGGCCGGTGCCTTTGATTCCCTGACCTTGTTTGCGGCTGGCACGTTATTAATCGGTATTGGCAATGGCTTGTTTGCTGTCGGTACGTTAACGGCTGCCATGTTATTGGCAGGCACCGCTACTGCGGGTCTCGTGATTGGGACCTGGGGTGCCGTTCAGGCAACAGCCGTCGGCTGCGCCGTGTTCCTAGGTGGTGCGCTACGGGACATGACGGAAGCGCTGATACAGGGCGGCATGATCAGCCAGCAATTGTCAGGCCCCGCGACACCTTATGGCGCGGTTTATCACCTCGAAATAATTATCTTATTCGCCTCGCTCGTTGCACTGGGACCATTGGTGCGGCGGCTAGGCAATGACAAGGACCAACCACTCACAATGAAACTTGCTGATTTCCCAAGCTAGAAACCACTACCAGGAGGACACACCATGGGTACTGGAGAAATTTACTTAGACTTTGCAGCGATCATGTTCACCGTATTTTGCGGTGCATTCGTTTACCTCGTGCTCTATCTTCACAAAGAAGGTAAGCGCGAAGGTTTTCCGCTTCGTCACGACGGACCGGTTGATACCTACAGCACCGGTGTAGGCGGCCTTCCGGATCCAAAAACCTACAAACTCGCACACGGTCAGGGCGAGCGTACGGTTCCCGGACCAATGCCTGATCAGTATGAGCTTAAGGCTGAGCCCACACATGCTCATCCCGGAGCGCCCCTTGAGCCCACCGGCGACCCCATGGTTGATGGTGTGGGTCCAGCGGCATACTCAATCCGGCCCGAGCGTCCTGATCTGACGATTGATGGTGCGCCTCGAATCGTACCGCTACGCGTCGATAGTGATCATAAAGTTCATAAAAATGATCCCGATCCTCGCGGTAAAGCAGTCTACGGCTGTGATGGTGAGCGAGGTGCGACAGTTGTTGATTTATGGGTCGATCGTGCTGAGCCACACTTCCGTTATGCAGAGCTCGATGTCGGAGACCGACGTGTGTTGCTTCCTATGACGCTTGCTCGTGTAAAGGCCGATGGCTCCGTTCACGTTAAATCGATCCGCGGCGATCAGTTCAAGCAAGTGCCCGGTTTGGCTAACCCAGATCAGGTGACGTTGCAGGAAGAGGACAAAATCGTAGCGTTCTACGGTGGCGGCACTATGTACGCAATGCCAGGTCGCCAAGGCCCCTGGCTGTGAACGAGTACGGGTACGAGCCCATTGCTGGGCTCCCTGGGGATCTGCCGGAGGGGGAGCACGTCCTCTGGCAGGCATCCCCTAGTTGGGAGTCGCTGGCTAAGCGCGTATTTCAGGTCTACACGGCGTCACTCTATTTTGTGGTGTTGATTGCTGGCCACGCTATCTATCGCATCATGGATGGTGCACCGGTATCGGTATTGACCGGCACACTGGCATGGCAAGGCGGCTTGGCAATAACGGTCATTGGTATTTTGGCTTTCATGGCGAAGCTTTACGCTGAGAGCACGATTTACACCATCACCAACCGGCGTTTGGTTATCCGTTCGGGTGTGGCGTTGCCGATGATAGTGAACCTGCCATTAACTAAGGTGGAGTCGGCGGGATTGCGCCGCCTCCGGGACGGTACGGGAGACATTACGTTCCTGCCGTTGGAGGGTACGAAAGTTTACTGGCTCATGCTTTGGCCACACGTTCGACCTTTTAATTTCCGACGAGTACAACCATTACTCAGGGGTATTCAGGATCCTGATTCGGTTGCACGTCTGCTGGTTAATGTCATTGAGGAAATGCGCGAAACGTCGAACGAAGAGCTTGAAGCGACAGAGATCGCTGCGGTTTAACTGACGCTAGTTCACAACTAGCTGGGGGGATAATGTGGGTTGGCCCGGATTGTTATTCGGGGTGCTTCGGCACCCTATCTTTTTATTGCTAGCGCTACTGGCACTGGCTTGGTCACTAATTGCCGTAAATGACCAGGGCTACCAAGGCCCGCCGCAAAAGCCTGATGTGCAGATCGTTGCTAGCGTTACCTTGAAAGTCGTTGATGGTGACGCCGGTGGTGTGATGATTCTTCCGTCGAGTGGCGCTGATCCAATTGTTCACTACGGTGCGGGGGAGGGTAGTTTCTTCCGAGGCGTCATGCGCACTCTTGTCCGCGAACGCTCTGCTCGTTCCATCATCGACAAGCCCGAATTCGTTCTCGAATTAACGTCACAAGGTGGTCTGATTTTGGTGGACGAACTCACCGGTTACTGGATAGCGATTGAGGCATTCGGTCCCGATAATTACCGTGAGTTTCGATCGATCTTTGATAAGGCTCGCGAATCGTCGCTTGTCGTGGCGGATAGAAACTAAGTCATGTTTTGGCCTGCCTTAGCCACTGCTGTGTCCTCATGGTGGCTACTTACAGGACTTGCCCTCTTGTTGGCTCACCAGTCGGGGCAACGTGCTCGCGCCGGATTTATGTTGGTCTCGGTACTGGCACTGGCTGCATTACTTCTGGTGCCCTTTAACGCAAGTTTAAACACCCCAATGGCAGCCGCCATCGGATTCATTTTAGGGTTGATCATTTGGTGTTGGTTAGAAATCAGCTATTTGCTTGGATACGTAAACGGACCCAACCACCACCCGTGCCCCCCACAGCTCAAAGTCTGGGATCGCTTCAAGGGTGCTGTCTCCACCACTATTTATCACGAGGCTTGTGTCGTAGGCGCCGTTGCATGTCTTGCTCTGATTAGTGTGACGGAACCCAATCCCACTGCTTTTTACACGGTCACTGTCCTCTGTTTGATGCGGTGGAGTGCCAAGCTCAACTTATTTTTTGGTGTTCGGGCGTTCAACGAACGCTGGTTGCCGGATCACTTGAATTACCTTGTTTCCTATTTGAGAACCGACCGCTTGAGCGCTTTTTTGCCTATCTCGACCGCAATCGGTTTTTTTGTGACCTACCTGATTTTTAAAAGCGCGGCGACTGTTCCGGATCTCACACAACAACTATCGCTTTATTTGGTTGGGAGTTTGATGCTTTTAGCGTCAATTGAGCACTTATTTCTTATGTTCCCGGTAAATGAGGCTGCCTTATGGCGTTGGGCCCGTGCCGACGAGCCGCAACTACGGGCAGTTCGGGTCGAAAAAGATGAGATTTGAACGCTTCTTTTGTCTTATTTTCGTCCAAGTTTCCTTGACGGGCTATATTTCGAGGCATAGTGTAGGTGTGTGGGAATGCATTTTGTGTTCCCGACTGACTGGTGCTCCTGTAGCGCTTCCGTTTGCGGTCTTCGGTCGACGAAACACCGGTGAACCCAGCCAGCGATTAACGCGGTACTGAACGGGGTGCGTACTACATGACATGGTCGAATCAAAAGCCGCCAGGCTTAGATGATATCTTCGATCGACATGGTAGCCCACACGCAATAGTGGGGGAGGCCATTGCAGTGGTCGACGAAAACGCGCATCTGTCGCTCTCCAATGAATTAGGCAAAAGCAACGCCACAACGGCAGCGCTCTACGTTCATATTCCTTTTTGCCCCAGTCGCTGTCTTAGCTGCGACCACCTTACTATTGTGGAACACGATCATAAGGTAATGGATCGATACTTGGCTCATCTACACGATGAGTTAGCGCTGATGGCCGGGCAGGCTCGCGTGCCTTTGCAGATAAATCGAATCCATGTCGGTGGCGGTTCGCCGAACTATCTTGACGATGTCCAGCTCGCTAGGCTCATGGCGTCTATTCACGGCGCTTTTGATGTGACAGCCGACGCGAATATTTCGATGGAAATTAATCCTAGGAGAACGTCTCGTTCGCAACTCGACTTAATTCAGGGCCTTGGTGTGCAGCACCTGCATCTGGAGGTTCGAGATGTCGATGCTAATGTCCAGAACGAGCTAGGAAGAACACAGTCGTATAGCCTCCTAGAGGACGTCTTTAGCGTGGCGCGAGATATGAAGTTCGCCACCGTCAATATGGACTTGGTCTTTGGCCTCCCGGGTCAAACGTCAAAGTCGATCAAAAACAGTATTGCAATGATCGCTGAATTGGCGCCGGATATGCTGGTCTGTCAACAGTACACTAGGCGACCCCAACAGTTTCCTCATCAGGCAGCGCTTGATGATGATGCTATGCCGAGTCTGGCCGAGAAGCTCGCGATATTTAATGCGGTGGCAGTGGGTCTCGAGAGCGAGGGCTACGAGTGGATTGGGTTGAACGCGTTTGTGCGACCTGGTCATGCACTTAGCGAAGCGCAAACGAATGGCACATTGAGGTACAGCGCATTTGGCTATAGCGAGAACGAGGTGTCTCAGGTCCTCGGTGCTGGACTGGGTGCAGTCAGTGAAGTGGGCGACGTTGTGGCGCAGAACTTTGTTGATATTGACGCGTGGCAGATCGCTATCGCTCAAGGTCGCCTTGCAACCCAAGTACTGATTGAGACCAGCGAATTTGAAGTCGCCCGCCGTTCGGTTATGCGTCGATTAATGTGTAACAGTGAGGTGTCTATATCGTCCGTTGACCAACCCGACGTATTGACGCTCGTTGAGTCGCTGGAGAGTCAGGGTTACACAGAACAGCGTGATGCATTCATCTATTTGACAGAGCTAGGGCGGATGGCGCTTCCGCATTTCTGGTCAGATTCGTCGCCAAGATTCCGCTGGCTGTAAGCGGTTTAAGTCTCAAGCACTTCGGGGCATCTGCCCACTGAACTCATCTTTAATGCGTTCCCACTCCATGGCGAACCATGGAGTTGTCTGCACGTTGTCGTCATTCAGCCATTCATCCACTGTATCGACGGAGACCCATGCGGTCGCTGCAATCTCAGTAGGGTTGAAGTCTGGCGCTGGTCTGCCTGTCACGTTCCCAACGAATACGGAGCACAACTCGTGTTCACTGCCAATATCATTGAACATGGCGTGATATTGAAACTTGAAGAGGAATGTTAGTTGGGACTCCAAGTTGAGTTCCTCTTTGAGTCGTCGCTGGGTTGCCTGAGTCAGGGACTCCCCGCGTCTGGGGTGGCTACAACAGGTGTTTGACCAGTACTCAGGCCATAGTGGCTTAAGCGAACTTCGTTGCTGAAGCAGCACCTCGCCCTGATCATTGAATAAGAAAATTGAAAACGCTCGGTGCAAAACACCATTGCCGCGATGCGCAGCTGCCTTCTCTTCAAAGCCTATAACAACATCATCGCTGTCAACGAGCATCAGCGGCTCATTGTCAAAGGATACGATGTTGGATGTCTCTGCCATAGCGCCAGTTTAAATTGGTTTTGTTGTGTGCGTAAGGAAATAAAAAGACCCACTCCTTGGGGAAGGACATGTGAACTGAGCAATTCGGGTGGAGATCAGCGATCGTAGCTCTGGGGGCAGGGTGATCGCGAAGTCCCGATTGGGTTCACATCGCAGCGTCTGGGGGCAGCCGGTGCGTGGGTCGAAAACATCGGGGCCCTTTTCAGGGCCCGATTCTATGACGGTACTTACTGCCGTGAGGGAGGGAGTGCCTCCGCCATGGCCGCAGGTGCCGCATATGGACCATCGATCCAGTTGTACTTCGCAGAGCTCAACAGGACGAAGTGGATCAGTACAGCTACTGAGAACAGGAAAACACCCTGCGCTACCAGTACCCGACGTGGATCAAAGATCTTCCAGATCCTTGAGAAGGGTTGCGTTAAGATCATTTCATCTCTCCATTTGCAATCACGACAAGCCCGTCAAGCCGGACAGTCGCTTGGTTAAGGTGATAGCCTCGGATTACATTCCGAACCAGGGCTGCCACTTCCATACAGCAATGTGAGCCGCGCTTGCGATAGCCACAAACGTCCACATGCCTTTTTCGTAAGACCGCATGAACTCGCTAGCTTCGCTAGCTGTGAGTCCTGACATGCCTACATTTTCATCACTCATGGTTTTACCTCCCATGTAGTAGTTCGCGATCTGTCGCAGCTCGGTAGTAAATACCTTGATACGACGTCCTTCACCGGAACTAGGGTGAAAACACCTTGGTTCCGCTGATCTTCCCGGAGAGACGTCTGTGTTAGCACGCAACCCCAGGGAGATAAGTCCACACAATTGTGTGGTTACGAGGGCAGGGCAGATACCCTCGCAGTTTTATTCATTTACCCTCCGCCGGGTTTCTACTGGTCACCACCTGTTGCCATGTCAGCCATATCATTGGCCTCAGGTATTTCGCTCGCTTCTTCAGCGGGCGCTTCAGGCTCTGGTTGCGCAAGACGAGCAAGGTTTGGGTAGTCCTTGATCATGTTGGCGCCCAGTAGGGGTTTGTAAGCACCCTGGTGGCAGGTTTCGCAGTTAACTTTCTGTGCATCACCGAGCTTTCCAAGCCGGTGAGGTGGCAGCCAGTCGGTGGTGGGATCAACGTAGTCGTTGTTCATCTCACGGACCATTCGTATACCGTGCCACGCTGTCACGCGCTGAGGAGAGCTCTCCTCCCAACGGGAGAAGGCGCGGGAGTTGTGACAGTAGGTGCAGTTCACGCCTAAGGCACTTGAGAAGTGCATCATTAGGCTGTATCCCCACTCAGATTCTTTGAGCGATACACCGCCCTCATCCCGCAGAGCAGTTGTGCCCGCATGACGCCCGTTTCTCGCGTCGAGTAAGTAAGGTGTGAATGGGTCAACTGGCAACGATGACAATCCTGCAGCGACTGAAGAAACGTTTTGCATCTGATTCTTCATGCCACCCGCGACCTTATGCCCGGGATTAATGTTCCAAACGTACTCAGGCACATTTTTCCCACGGTGACAGGTGTAGCAAGTGACACCCGCGCCGCCGACGTGTTGGCTCCAGTTCTCGTTGGCGTTCTGAGTCATCTGGATCATTACGCGCGCTACCTTTTTGGTGTAGAGCGTGTCTGCCGCGAATCCTTCACCCGCAACGTGACAGTAATTACATCCTTCCTCCGGTGAGACCCACTCGGTAATGGCAGCCATCAGACGTGTGAATTCGCCCACCGATAGGTCACCAAGAACCTGAACGTTTTGATAAACGTCCTTGGACTTAGGTCCAACAGCGGGAACCGCGGGCAGCGCCTCTGGAACGATATTATTTGCGTCCAGCTCGTTCAGGGTATCGGGGTTGTAAAGACCCTCCATACCTGTGCCACGGTAGCCCCATTGAGTTGATTCGGGTGGTGGCATTTCACAGCCACCGAGCAGTAGCGCCGTACCCAGACCAACAGTTGCAAATAGTTTGGTCGTTAGCGTTTTCATTGTGCACCCTCAGTCAGTAGTGGATCGACGACCGCTTCGCCAATCATTGGATAGGTGGGTACGAGACCGTGCTTCATACCCCACAGATACCAGTTCTCCACAACGGTTCCTGTGAGGAGGATGCCGATACCGCCTGTGACACAGGTCAGCACACCGAACCACCATGCCCACTTGTGGATGGATTCCATTGAAGCGTTGAAGCCCATGGTCCATCTCCAGAAGAGGGCACCGCGTTCTGCGGCTGTACCACGATCGGTGATCTGATCAATTTCACGGTCTGCGCCATATCGGCTAGTCGCCAAAATAGTGGCCCCGTGCATCGCAAATAAGACCGCTGATCCGTATAGGAAGAAGATGCTCCACATATGGAATGGGTTGTAGAACAGATTCCCGTAACGCAGTGAGAATGCTGCCGTCCAGTCCAGATGCGGGAAGATCCCAAACGGTACGGCTTCAGACCAACTTCCCATAAGAACAGGGCGAATGAAGCCCAAGACCAGGTAGAGCCAAATCGCTGCGGCAAATGCCCATGCCATCTGATTACCCATGCCGTAGTTGTTAGCGAGCGCAAATGTTCGCCACCACCAGAGCATGATAGAGAGCGTCAGGAAGGCGCCTGCTATCAACCACCATCCACCATCATTCAGTGGTGGGAAGGAAAGGCCGTATTGAGGACCAGGAGGCTCGAGTGCCAACCAGAATAGCTGGCGAACAAACTCGATGGGATCCCAGTTCACAGAGGCGAACATGTTCAAGCCAATGATTAGGAAGGCAATTGTGCCGGTGAAAAGCGCCGCGACACCGAGAGGGCCAAGGTAGATCGGACCAATCTGCGCGTCACCCAATTTGCCCATCAGGTAGCTGTGAGTCAGCACGCCTGTGCGGTCATCATGGGTGTTTTCGACGGGGACACCCGCGTAGTCAGGTGCTGCCACCTGCACTGTTGTAAAGATATTTTGATATTCAATCATCGTAGTGGTCCCCTTATCAGTACCAGATAGGTAGCGTTAGCCACCAGTTCCACCATTCAGGCCATCCCTTCGTCCAGAAAGGCCCACTAAGGACGATGCAGACTGCACTCCAGAACGCCGCTGAGATCGCAACGAAGGTACCCAGACGGTGAATACCAAGGGCGCCAATGGAGTAGCCAATGTCATCTCGGAAGTAGGTGTTTTCATGCTCACCTGTCTTCACGGTCTCGCCAGCGCGTGGATTGGTTGCCATGAGGATCAACGACCCGTGCATCGACAAGGCCAGTGCCGTGGTGAAGAAGAAGGTCACCGCCAGCATGTGCGCAGGGTTGTAATGGAAGTGCAGGAATTGATAGCCGACGTTTGACACCCAGTCGAGGTGACTCATGATGCCGTAGGGGAAGCCATGACCCCAGGCACCGAGCAGCATCGGACGAATGATGACAAGTGTCACGTAGGCCAACACAGCGAAGGAGAAGGCGAAGGGAACATGCAAGCCCATACCAAGTTTTCTCGATATTTCGACTTGACGCAGAATCCACGAAACAAAGGCACCCGTGGCACAAATCGTTATGATTTGCCAGAGTCCGCCCTCCTTCAACGGAGCCAAGCCCAACCCGTAAGACAGATCAGGTGGCGCGATATTAATGCGCCAGATATTCCACGTGTCGCCCAGGGCTGCACCGTAGAAAATTAGCGCTGTTCCAGTGACGGCAAAGAACAGGGTCGTAATCCCGAAGAATCCGACATAGAACGGCCCCACCCAGAAATCGAAAAGATCTCCGCCGAGAAGGGTACCCCCCCGGACTCGATACTTTTTCTCAAAGCTCATCATCGACATTGCATACTTCTCCCTTCAGAGCGCAGAACGCTCCTTCCTTCCAGCCCGCGGTGGCTATTTGGGCTGATTTATCTATCTCCAAGCCCGTGGGCTTGGAGCCACACTTCGTTAAATCTTCATGAAGGCGTAGGGCGCCACGCTGTGCGCTGCCCGCTTAGCCTCCTGCCAACAGTTAAGTTCGTGTTGCCGCACCAACTTCACTCGCCTAATTACTGCCTGCCCCAAAAACCACACGAAGACAGTGATAAACAGCAGACGAAACTGCAGGTGTTCCCAGACAGTTTTGCGCTCTGTGTGTCGCTTGCTTGTGGTCATACTTCCTCCCGTCATCGGCGTTTGCCGTGCCGCTTTGTTGTAATTCTCTTCACTCACGCAGCACTCCTGAGTTGTAGCTCATGGCTGGCATCTAAAACGTGCACTGAGTTCACTGATTCGGCGTTATCGGCGCGCGCGGCTTGTTCCGCCGCGTCTCGCAAACGTTTTGCGGCTGATATCCGAACCAAAATGGGTTGTTGTTCGATAATTTGATCGAGCAGCGCCTGTGCGTCTTCTTGCCATGCGAGGCTCGCGCGAGCAGGTGTTGCGACGGTTTCATCGAGCTCGGTGCCCAAAGGCAAAATATTGAACAGGGCATCGAAAAGGGCGTTGCAGACTTCTTGAATGAGATAGCAAGCGCCGGCATACCCCATGAAGGGTGTACCTGTGTGTCGTCGAATGATGGTGCCGGGCAACGAAGCGGGAATGAACATGCTTCGCCCGCCTGCCTCAGCTGCGTACATACGCTCGTTATAGCCACCGAAGACAATCAGGGGTCCCGTTTTGTGTATGGCGTCACGAACCTCTCTGTTATCTGGCTTTACGCCAGCTTTACGTGAGAAGTGGAAGGCGCAAGGTAGGCCCAGGTCTTCTTCGAGAAAGTGACGTAGGCCTCTGGTGTAGGTCTCTGTTGCGACAACACCGAAGCTGGCCGTGGCAAAGAAATCCTGCGTAACGGAGCGCCAGAGGTCCCACACGGGCTTCAGCGTCGTCATTTTTTCTTGCGCGATAAAGGGCTCGGGATCAATGTCGAGAAGTTCACCGAGCTTTCTGAGGAATTTTGTGGTGCTGTCGAGACCAATGGGCGCCTGAAGATAGGGCTTATCAAGGGTCTCGCATAATTTACGCCCAAATTCGCGGTACATGCAGATATTGACCGCTGCATCATCGAGTTTGGGGATCTCGTTCAGATGGCATCCCAAGGGGAAGACCATATTGACCTCCACACCGATGCCAGCGAGGAGTCTTTGTATTTCTGCCAGGTCAGACCAGGTATTGAAGTAGCCATAGGCAGGTCCAATGATATTAACCTTCTTGGTTTCGGTCTTCGCTTCAGATTTCTTCGCTTTACGCTTTTTGGTGGCTCCGTATTGCTCCCAAAGCCAAACCAAGGCGCGATCAGCACTCTGCCACTGGTCTTCGTCAATGGTGCGCGGCAGGAAGCGCTTAATATTGGTGTCTTCTGGTGTGACTCCGCCGCCAATCATCTCAGCAATGGATCCAGTGACAACAACCGATGGCTTTTTAGGGTCAAGCGTCTGGTGTGCTCTACGAAGGGCACCTTCAGTACCGTGTTGACCAAGTTCCTCCTCCGCAAGACCCGTTACAACAATGGGTAGTTCGTGTGGTGGCAAGCCGTCGGTGTAGTGAAGCACCGAGGTCACAGGAAGATTTTCACATCCCACCGGACCATCAATGATGACCTGCAGGCCTTTCACTGCGGTGAAGACGTAAACAGAGCCCCAATACCCCCCGGCGCGATCGTGATCAAGTACTAGCATTAGCAGGTACCTCCCACACCGGTTTTTGCGATGATTTCTGGTGTCCAGACACCGCTTGTTGGGCCGTCACCGACACCCTCAAAGAACTCCTCCATGGCAATCATGCGAGGCTGGTTCGCGAGTGCAGAATTGATGACTTGTGCTACCGACCCGGCACCTGCTGCTCCCATTAGAGGGCGTGCAGAGATCAAGTTGGTAAAGTACAGGCTCGGAATAGAGCGCTCTTTTGCTTTCTGGACTATCGGTGTTGTGCCGATCACAAGATCGGGTTTGAAGGCTTCCATTGCAATCAAGTCATCTTCGAGGGATGCCCTGAATTTGACGGAGACACCGCGGGCTTCTAACCACTCAGCATCCACGGCCGAAAACTCGGTTTTGGGGCAGGCTGAGCCCACATAAGCGACGTCAGCACCACTTTCTATTAGCAATCGTGCCACCAGAAGCTCAGAGCCCTCGTAGCCGGATAGCGTAATTTTGGCGTCAATGGGGTTATTGTCTAGCGCCGCACGGATAGCACTTTTCTGCGTACTAATGGCGGCGTCGATGGAAGCACGATCGGTGCCCAGGAGTTCACCCATGGCCTCAAGCCAGGCTGCGGTGCCCTCCACGCCGACTGGTGCAGAGCCAAGTAAAGGGCGTCCTGCCGCTCTGAACTGACGGGCAGTCGCGGCGTAAAACGGATGAATCATCGCAGCGGCTTTGCAATCAAGCGCTGCGTAAAGCTCACGCCACTCGCGAGTAGGGACCACGGGTCCTGCCGCGGCTCCAAGGGAGTCGAGTAGACGATCGATGGTGATGGCGTCTACCGGGAACATTTCGCCGACCAGAGCTACCGTTGCCTTGTCCCGTTGTGACTCGGTTTGCACGGGCCGTGCAACGGGTCCAGCCTGAATTTCAGAACGAGCGTATTCCAGCATCGCCCCGGCAAGTACGTCCTTGGCTTCAGCATGTGTGGGCACGCCGAAACCGGGAACATCAATCCCGACGATACGCACTCCATTGATCTCCTTTGGGAGCAGATCAAGCGGTACGCCCGATGCAGTAGGAACGCACAGATTGATCACTACCACGGCATCGTTCGTCTCAGGCTCGGCTAAATCGTGCACCGCCTCCCGAATATCCTCGAACAGCTTGCCTGTCACCAATGACTCGGAATCGAATGGAACGTAGCCCACCGTTCGTTTGGCGCCATAGAAATGAGAGGTAAAGGTTAGACCGTAGACACAGCAGGCCGAGCCCGAGAGTACCGTCGCTGTGCGGCGCATTCGCAGGCCTACACGGAGTGATCCGAAGGCGGGACACATGCTTTGGGGCTGATCATGAGGCCCTTTGGGGTAGTCCTCGGCAAATTGCGCCAGAAGCTCGGTTTTACCCGACGCACTGGCAGCCGCGGCTAACTGCTCCGCACCAGCGTGGCAGCCGAGATCTTTTGTCTCGATAATGTCGGCTTCAGACGCTGTCATAGACAACCTCGAGAGACGGCTTGTTGAGCGCCTCCACATCACAAAGATCGGAAAGTGTTGCAGGCTGCAACACGACATCTCTACCTACTTCATCACCATCAAACAGTGACAAGAGCTCGTCCTGTGTCATAGGTGTGGGGCGGTGGGGTGGTGATTCAGCGGCGTTTTCCGCGAGTTCGGCAAAAAGAGGTCCCCAATCACCATCGGGGTGCCCAATAATCTCGTAGCTAGCGCTTTTACGGCGGATATCCTCATTTGCCGGAATTGAAGCGAGCTCCGGAATACCCACGGCCTTACAGAAAGCTTGCGCCTGACCCGTGCCGTCGTCTTTGTTAGTGACCATACCGGCGACACCGACGTTACCGCCGAGTTTTCGGAAGTATTCGACGGCAGAACACACATTGTTGGCTACGTAGAGCGATTGCAGGTCATTTGAGGCGACAACAATCACTTTCTGGCACATATCGCGTGCGATCGGTAATCCAAATCCGCCGCAGACGACATCGCCTAGGAAGTCGAGCAGGACGTAATCGAAATTCCAGTCATGGAAGCCGAGCTTTTCGAGCGTTTCGAAGCCGTGAATGATGCCTCGTCCACCACAACCTCGACCGACTTCTGGACCGCCAAGCTCCATGGCATAAACACCATCTCGCTTAAAACAAACATCTTCGACACGACACTCTTCGCCTGCTGCTTTCTTCGCAGAGGCTGTCTCGATGATGGTGGGGCAGGCTTTTCCGCCAAAGAGAAGCGATGTCGTATCACTTTTCGGGTCACAGCCAATCAGCAATACCTTTTTGCCTTGCTGAGCCATCATGTAGCTCAAGTTGGCAAGCGTGAAACTCTTTCCGATGCCTCCCTTGCCGTAAATAGCAATGATCTGGGTTCCTTCAGCATTATCTGCTGATGTGGCGAGAAGGTCTGCCCTTTCTCCGCTCGCCTCGAGCCCTGGATCGTATTCTGTCGCAGTTGCAGTTGTGCTCATATCGATCTCCAATCGATGACCATTTTTAGGCAGCGACTGTCATTAAAGGCCCGGTCGTAGGCCTGCGGGGCCCGTGTCGCGGGTAAGACATCTGTTATCAACTGGGAGAAGTCCAATGTGCCATCGGACGCCAGTCGTGCTGCTTCTTTTAGGTCTTGTGGTTGCCATTCCGCACTGACTAAGAGATTGATTTCCCTCATAAATGCGGGTGGAAAGTCGAATGTGACGGCGGAGGAGTAAAAACCCGCCATCACTACTGTTGCGCCGGGTTTGCAACGAGCAATCATCTGATTCAACGCATCTGCGCTGCCGCTGACATCACAGACCACTGAATAGTCGTGGCGCGGGTCTTGGCTCGCGTCGTAGACCGCGTAGTCGAGCCCGGCGGGGCGTCGAGCTGGGTCGCGTTCCCAAACGGTAGGTGTCGTGCCATGAATGATTCGTGTCAGCCGTGCCAGGAGTTGTCCCAGGACACCGTGACCGACGACGAGCTGAGGCGGACCTATCTGCTCGCAGCGACGCAACGCATGCAGAGCAGTGGCGGCCAGGGCAAGTAATACACCCTCACTGCCGAGTTTTTCGGGGAGTGGTATGAGTCGTTCTTCGGGGCAAATAATGTGGCGTGCACTGCCGCCGAATAAGTTTTTAGCATCGGTGAACCCGACACTTCCAGGCGCAAAGACATAGGTCCCTGGGCGTAAGTCCGATCCCTTTGGTGATTCGACTACTTTGCCCACCGTTTCGTAGCCCGGAATCAGTGGGTAGCCAAGCCCTGGAAAGGGCGGCATCTCACCTGTCAGCATGAGGCGTTCCGTGCCAGTGCTAATACCGGACCAATCAGATTCGATGAGACACTCATTTGCCGCGGGTGCACGCAAAGAAGCCTCTCGGACTTCTAATAAGCCGGGCTTCTCAAAAATAACCGCTGTTGTCTTCTTATAGGTCACGGTTTTATGGCCTCAATTCCTAGCTGAGTGCGCGCTAGGCCTGTCTAGAAACAGTTACCTCTTATGTGTCAGTTTAATAATACATAAAAAAGTGTCAATAAAAAATGACATTTGGTTTTTTTGCTGTGATTACGCGGACTAAAGCCGGTATATGCGTGCGCTTTTCTTTGATTCCATGAAAGCCCGCGCGCTGTAATGCAGCTTTTAGTTCTTCGTAGGTTCGGGGTCTGCCGCTACCCATGGCCCATAAATAGAACCCAAAATAGGTATGGCCGATGGATTCGGCGTTCCGTGTGCCGGCCATGGGTTCAGCGATGATGAGCTCACCACCATTTGGTAAGGCATCGAAGCAACGATTCAGCAGTCGATCCACGGGTGCATCATCGTGATCATGAAGGATGCGTACTAGGCTGATGGTGTCGAAAGTTTTGGGGATGGGGTCCTCAAACATGTCTCCCGACACGACCTCCATTGCGCCACGATGCCGTGGTGAAATAGCGGCTATGACCTGTGGTAAGTCGAAGACGGCGGTTGAGGCTTCCGGAAATCGCTCGGATGCGAGCCGAGCAAACGTACCTGTGCCGCCACCAATATCGAGTAGTCGTTGGCCGGGTTTAAGCTTAACCGCGTCTAAAATATGGTTTGCGATGAGGTGCTGGGAATCTGCCATCAGTTCGCTATAGCGCGCCGCAGCCACCGGGTCATTATGATCCCCATCGACATAGGGCCAATAACCGCGCAAAGCGGCACCTTCTCTGGAGCGGAGCAAGTGTGCTGGGTCAGCCATGTCGCGATATAGCAGATCATGGTGCCGGAGCATGCTCTGCACACCCGGGTTGCCATGAATAGATGCGCCGAGTTCTCCGAGTGTCCAGGTGCGAGCGTCGACTTCTTGGAGCAGATCAATCGCTGTCGCTGCTTTTATCAGCGTCAGTGCAGCATCCGGTTCAAGTTCACAGGCGCGTGCGATTTCGTCAAGAGTGGCTATTCTGTCTTTCAAGCACTCGAGTAAGCCTAGCTTGTAAGCCGCGCTGAGCGTCTGGGAATAAACAAAGCCTGCTAGGATATGATGTAGGTCAGTCGCACGTGTTCGGGCGATGGATTGTGCTATTGGTAGCCTTGCAGCCCATTTCTGGAATGTCTTGCTTCGAAGCATCCGGTTTCGCCACAGCAAAAAGCGGGCGTAGCGGCCAGAGGGTCTGTCTTTCGAATCTGTATATTTCGATTCGGTAGTGGAGGGTATGGCCATTACGCGGCCACTTGCGCAATCTTCTCGGGTACAAATCGGCTAGCCTGCGCACGTACCAACTTCTGGAGCATGTCGTGTCCAGCACAGGCTGGCATGCTGTCTAGACCGGCCTCGAGGCATTCTTTTAGCCGTGCGACGGCTCCCTCGAGCCCCAGTTCGCGAACAGCACTAGGCCGATCAAGCTTTACATCGATACCGGTTGGCTTCCCCAGTGTGTCGGGATCGGACACAGCGTCCTTAATATCATCCGCTACCTGATAGGCCTCACCAATACTTGCTCCCAAATTGACCCATGGGCCAGGATCGACGCCGGCAGCCGCGGCTCCAGCGCAGGTGGCAGCAACGAACAGCGCACCAGTTTTAGCGCGATGGTAGCGAGATAGATCAACCCGTTGCTCGCATTCCCAAGCCTGTCCAGCACAAATGCCATGAGGGGCACCTACGCCACGTGCCACAATCGTTGTGACGAGCGGTACGCGCTCCGCACGGACCGCTTGCACAGCATGTGCTGAAAGCGTTTGAAATGCCGCAACAATGAGGGCGTCACCGGTTAGGACCGCGATGCGCTCTCCAAACTTGGCATGAACCGATGGTTTTCCGCGCCGCTGAGTCGCGTCATCAAAACAGGGAAGGTCATCATGGACCAAGGATGCGCAGTGAAGGAGCTCAACGGCTGTGGCTGCGGCATTCGCGAGGCCAACATCGCTAGAGTTATTCGCTAGTGCAACGGCCTTACACAGTTGGGGCCTGACGCGTGCGCCGCCCGGAAAAACGGCGTAGTTCAATGCCTGAGCAAGTAGGGGCGGGCATTGAGCAGTCGCATGTTCTGCCATTGCCTCTTCTATGTATTGCTCGCAATCCAGTAGCGTTTTTTCCATAGCAGTCACCCTACTCGTAAGTGTTGTTTTATTTATACATTATTTTTGTCTATATTAGTTGACACATTACGCCGATCTTGCACACCCTGCAAGCAATGCGCGGGAGATTCGCCATGGAGCAACCACTGCTGTCGACATCGGGAGGTTTGGGGTTCGACTTGCCTGTTTCAAACAACGGCTATCGTTGGTGGTATGTCGATGGATTCAGTGAATGCGGATCGCACGGTGTGACACTGATATTTTTCATCGGTACGGTCTTTTCCCCGTTTTATGCCGCTGCGAGAAAGAAGGGCGATACTGACCCGCGAGAGTTTGTTTGTGTGAACGCGGTTTTCTACGAGCCAAAACAAAAACATTGGGCAATGACAGAGCGTCGGGCGCGAGACCTTCAAACATCCACGTCGATGCTCAAGATTGGCCCATCGTCAATGTCATTCGATGGAGAGAGGCTGACGGTCGATCTCAATGAGCGATCAGCGCCATTACGCAGAGCTATTAAGGGGAAGGTTATAGTCGACATGCCTGCCGTTACTGATCGTTGTTACACATTGCATTCAGCAGGTCAGCATCGATGGTGGCCAATTGCACCGACCGCACGTGTAAAGGTGTCGCTTGATGCACCGAGCGTGCAGTGGGAGGGTGCAGGCTATGTTGATACGAATGGTGGCACCGTAGCGCTGGAAGATACCTTTACCGATTGGCACTGGTCTCGGGCAGATATGGGGCCAGAGAATTGCCGCATCGTTTATGAGGCGCACGCAAGAGACGGTGAGACTTGTCTCATGACGCTGTTCGGTGGTCCCAAAACAGGGATGGCGTCAGAACATTCGCCGCCCCGACGTGACTTATCGGCTGGGCCGATTTGGCGTGTTTCTCGGCCTGCAAGGAGCCATCAAGGCTTCAACGTCGAAAAGACACTTGAAGACACGCCTTTTTACACGCGAAGTCACCTACATGATGCCTCCGGAAACAGCGTGATGCATGAGAGCTTGGATCTAGACCGTTTCGCAGCGCCATGGGTTCAGCGGTTGCTGCCGTTCAGGATGCGAAAGATCTTCTATGGTCTAGCGAATGCGGGCGATTCGCGCGTCACGGTCCCTCTCTCTAAGAGTCTCAAATAGATCAATAATCCAGAGCGTTCTTACCTTAAAGGGATCGGACTTAATGGCAGGTGCTGCACCGCCTGACGCAACCACTGCATCAATAAGAAACTGATTTTGAGGTAGGGCGGGTGTGTCTAGCGCCTTGCTTCTGGGCTGCGCGAAAGCGATAGCCGAGGCCAGCAAAGCGAATTTTTTCTTGGTGTCCACTATTGCGCGTTGATCAACCGAGTTAAAGCCATGCTCACCTACTTTCTGACCAATGGCGGCGTAAAGCTTTCTCGCCGCACGAATGCCCGGTTGATACTTTCTAGGCAGCTGCGCAATGCCATGGTCTGAGCGTTTGTACAGCCAGTCCGCGCGCTCCAAAAGTCGCTGTGTTACTACGCCAACACCCTCTGAGTAGGTCGGATTTGCGAGCATCTCGTCGGTGTCCACGCCTTCTGCCTTCAGCTCGTCCATCGGGAGATAAATTCTACCCAGCTGCGCGTCTTCACCCACATCTCTCGCGATATTGGTCAGTTGCATTGCTGTGCCCAAGTCAGCAGCTCTTGCCAATGTCTTGGCGTCTCGAACGCCCATCAGTACTGACATCATGACACCAACAGCGCCGGCGACACGGGCGCTGTAGTCATACACATCTTCAATCGAGTGATAGAGCTTCCCTTCAGCATCCCAGGCAAAACCCTCAAGTAAGGCGTTCAGTAGCTCCCTCGGCATTCGATAGGTGTGAACAATTTGTGTCAGGACTCGATCAGTCGATACATATTGCGGCTTTCCCTCGTAGATGCGGTCGAGTCGATTGTGCAATAGCTCCAGTGCCCGCTTCGGGTTTTCCCCCTCATCCACCAGGTCGTCGGCTTCTCTACAAAAAGCATAGAGACCGCAGGCTGCGTGTTGCATGACGGACGGCAGCAAATGCGACGCAAAATAAAAGGAGCGTGACCCGTTGGATAGCTGCTGCTTACACAGCCCCATATCGGTGCTGGGAGTCGGTAAAAATTTATCGACTTGCATAGGTGGGGGCTTCAATCAGTCCGTCAATGACTTTGGCGGAGGAGAGCACGGCTGGCATGCCAGCTCCGGGGTGAGTGCCAGCGCCAACCAAATAGAGCCCGTCAACCTCTTCGCTTTTATTGTGAGGTCTAAAGTAGGCGCTTTGAGTAATGCGTGGCTCAAGCGAGAATCCTGCACCTTTCACCGAGTTGAGGCGATTCTGGAAATCGAGGGGGGTCAGCATCAGTGATGTGACCAGGTTAGCACCCAAGTCAGGCAGTCCTGTCTCCTCGAGGCGCTTTTCAACAGCTCGCCGGAATATTTCAGCGTGCGTCGTCCAGTCGGTTCCAGAGTCCAGGTGCGGCACTGGTATTAAGGCGTAAAACGCATCGCACCCCTCCGGCGCCATCGACGGATCGGTCGCGGTTGGCCTGTGCAAATACAGGCTGAAATCCTCGGTGGGCTTCTTGTGTTTAAAGATATCAGTGAGCAGTCCTTTATAACGTGGCCCAAGAATGATTGAGTGGTGGGGTATATCGGGGTACTGCTTTTTGGTGCCGAAATACCACACAAATAAGCCATTAGAGTAATGCGCTTTATCAATCTTTCGATCAGTCCATTTGCGTTTGTGTGTCTCCGACAGCAGGTATTTGTAGGTCCATGCAGAGTCTGCATTTGATATGACGAGATTAGCTGCGATGTGCTCACCTGACTTGAGGCGCACGCCGGTAACCTTTCCATTGTCTGTGGTAATTTGGTCAACCTCACTATTCAGCCGAATATCGCTCCCTTGTCCACGGATGAGGTTGCCCAACGATTCGACAATGCGCCCTGTGCCACCCATGGCAGACCAAACGCCACCCGTGACCTCTAGGTGAGAGATAAGGGAATACAAACTGCTAGCGGTATAGGGGTTGCCACCAATGAGAAGAGGGTGGAAGCTTACAGCCTGCCTTAATTGCTCGTTCTTGATGTACTTAGAGACCAGCGAGTAAACACTTTGATCACCACGTAACCTCACTAAGTCAGGTGCGAAGCGCATCAGCTGAGCAAAGGTACTGAAGGGTTTATCGAGCAATGCAAAACCGACTTTATGCCGCGCTTCGCTGGCTTTTAAATAGCGCTCGTAGCCTTGAGCATCTGCTGGGTTGTACTCGAGTATTTGACGGAGGTTTTCTGACTTCTCGCTTGAGTAGTCAAAGATTCGCCCGTCATCAAAACGGATTCTGTAGAACGGATCCATGAGCCGAAGATCAACGTCATCACTCATCTTCTTGCCACAGAGTTCCCAGAGCTCTTCAAATAATTCGGGGACCGTGACAATGGTGGGCCCGCCATCGAAGGTGAAGCCGTCCTGTTTGTAGGTGTAGCCTCTACCTCCCAGCGCATCGAGCTTTTCGAGAAGCGTGACGTGATAGCCTTTGGCTGCAAGACGAATCGCAGAGGCGAGGCCGCCGAAGCCACTACCTATGACAATGGCTTTTTCATGTGACTCAACTTGTTTGAGGGTATCGAAGTCCGGATGCGCTGTGTTCATCTTTATAGACGTCATTTATGTCAATATTAATTGACAGTCTATCACCGGTTTTCGGATTGCACACCCGTTAATTGAGCCGCTCCAGAAACTGATAAAACACCTGTGCGACCCGCTCGGGATCCGCTTCATGAACCAGATGGCCCGCGTCCTCCAGAGTGATTGCCGTTGCGTCTGGTATTTCGCGTGTAGCCCTGTGCGCGCGAATGGCAGGAACAATGTGATCTTTTTCGCAACCAATGAGGTGAGTTGGGGTTTTTAATTTAGGTAAGTCCTTTGCCAGCTGACCCAGCTCCCATCCCCCCATCATTCTTAAGGTGCCCTCGATGTGTTCGGGTTGGGATATCAGTGTCGTGTAGCGCTGGATCATCGGTTCCGAGATAGTGGCGCCGGTATCACGCAACGCTCTGCGCACATCGGACTCGCCGGTTCCGCGCCGGGCGAGGAAGCGAGACACCCTAGGCGATTGGCTTAGTGCACGCGCGGCTTTGAGCATAAGCGGCTCAATGAAAGCGCCGAAGGGTAGAAGGGCGCCGTTAATTGACAGTAATCCACGCGGACTGATGTCCGTATCGAGGCACATTCTGATGCCAACGGCTGCGCCTGCTGAGTGTCCAATCACATACTCGGGTGAGATTTCTAGGTGCTTGCACAGCTCATATATAGCCCGAGCCATTGCGCTCAAAAGGTGCTCGCGTTCCTCAATGGGGTAGGTAAAGCCTTGGCCCGGGAGATCTATCAATACGCAAGTGAAATGACCGCTCAAACACTCCGCCATGCCCGCCATCGAGTGGGTAGATGAGCCGGTGCCGTGCAAGAGTAAGATCACTGGCCCTGATCCAATGCGTTGAACGTGCCACAGGGTGCCCGCGCATTGCACGAATTCGCTGTGCTCGCTTAGAGGCCAGTCACTGGGTAAACGGTCGGGCCCCATGGGTCTACTAGCCTACGCTGAGCGTTCTGATAGATGTATTCAGTGAATGTGCAGACGCGTTTGGAAGCGGCAGGTAGGTGGCATCTAGCGCGGTGGATAGTTCACGCGCCCGCGGACTGGGTCGAACCGCCGTGTCCACGAGAACACCCTTAATCTTAGTGTTAGCGAGTAGCTTCGCAGCGGAGAGCGCGTCTTCCGTACCTGCTGCCCGGCTTTTTGTACCGTCCCGCGCAACATTGGCCGCGCCATCGGTCAGGAGCACGTAACTTGGCGTCGCCCCTGTCGCGGATACAGAACGCGCCAGCTCATGTGTTGCTTGAAGCGCGGCAGCCATCGGCGTTCCGCCCCCTCCGGGTAGTTGAGCTAAGGTGCGCTTGGCTCTGACTAGCGAGCGCGTGGGTGGTAACAGGATCTCTGCTGTATCGCCCTTGAAGGCAATCAAGGCGACTTCTGTTCTGTGGGAGTAGCAGTCAGCGAGCAGTAGTTCGATTGCGCCTTTAGCTTCTGACATGCGCTGATGCGCACTGCTACCTGAAGCGTCTACCGCAAAAATCATCACGCTGGACTTACGCTGTTCAAAGCGTTTCACGCGAATATCCGAAGGTTCAATGTATAGGCTGGTTTTTTTCTTGTCCGAGGTATCCCACATTGCTCGTGCCGTTTGAAACGGTGCAGCACATCGCAGCGTGGCAGGTATATCGATGCGATGTCCGCGCTTTACATCGCCACGTCGCACGCCCACTGGGCGACCTCGTTGTTTGTCCTGAGCAAACTCACCAGCATTACCGCTTTTACTTTGACGCTGCCGGCTTTTCTCAGCGCGCTTCAACAGAATCGCCAGTAGGTCTTCAGGTAACTCAGCCATCGCGGCCTGAACCAGGTCCTCGTGGTCCTGCTCCTCCTTTTGCTGGGTTTGCTGCTCGGGTACATCTATATCCTCTCGATTGTCGTCGGACTGCTCTGGCGGCTGAGGCTCTGCTTGTGGTGTCGGTAATTGCTGAGCTATGGGTAGGAGCACCAGTCGAATGAGGGGATGCATAACGGCCTCGTCGCTAACGGGTTTGCCACTTAACAAACTCAGGGCTTTGGCGATGTCGACAGTGAATTTCAATGTGCGAGAAGAGTGTATTCCCATGGACGCCGCTAGCTCGGCCAGTCGTGTAAGGTCTTCATCTGGAACTGACGTATGAGACAGCCGCGATTGCGCCGATACGATGTCTGATCGAGCGTAGCGACTGTCGTCGACGCAGCGAATACTGATCTCGTCAAGAGCGATACTGAGGCCTAGTCGTTCGATAAGACCAGCTGGTGGCGATTCCTCGTCGATGCCCTCGTCCAGCGCTATAACAGTGATTGAGGCTGGGCTGGTATGGCTGATGCCATCTCGCGCTATGTGGACTTCACCTGTATCTAGGGCGGCGCACCAATGTCCTGTAAATTCTTTGGGTAGCCGCTCGGCCATTGAGAGCGCCACAACTCGCTGATGGCATTCGGCGAGCACGCCTTGTGCCAAAACGGGCTTTCCGTGCCGCATACTTTCGGTGATATCCATGCCGCCCAGCAGACGTTCTGTGGGTGTGTTACTGGGTACTCGGCGGGCTGGCGTTTCAGTGAAGCTGTCGAGAAGGGCGAGCCAGTAATCTCTCACAGGCCCGGGTTGCGCGCAGACGCGGATACCACCGGCTTTGTGGCGTAGAACAGCGACCAACGCCGCAGCTAGCTCGGCGTCATGCCATGCGTTCGCGGCTTCCGCTTCAGGCAAGAGCGGCTTCGATAGCGCGTTCGACGCGGGCATCGGCACTGGATTCATCCATTGGGTCGCGTCGCAGGCGGTGTCTCAATACGAAGAGAGCGACGTATTTCAGATGTTGCAAGGTAGCTGCATCTTTTCCCTCGAGTGCAGCGAGTGCTCGCGCGCTTCGTATCAGCGTTAGCTCACCGCGTAGGCCATCAGTGCCCAGCTGTAGGCACAGCTCGGCGGCTTTTTCGAGTACGTTGGAGGGTACATCGACAGATTCGACCACCTCTCTCGCGGCATCAATCTTGCGGCGAAGCGCGCCTTCTTTTCGGGCGAATCGCTTGCTAAAACCTTCAGGGTCATGATCGAACGCGTCGCGTAACTTTATGATCTCGACGCGCGTTGGAATATCCCTGGGTGTTCTGACATCGAGCGATAAACCAAAGCGATCCAGCAGTTGGGGGCGTAGCTCGCCTTCTTCGGGGTTGCCACTTCCCACAAGAACGAAGCGGGCAGGGTGCCGAACGCTCAATCCCTCCCGCTCCACCACGTTTACGCCGCTTGCCGCAACGTCAAGAAGGGCGTCGACAATGTGATCCTCGAGCAGATTGACCTCATCGATATACAAGAAGCCGCGATTGGCTGCTGCTAACAAACCGGGTTGAAATGCCTTCTCACCGTTGTGAATGGCCTTTTCAATGTCTAGCGCCCCAAGCACTCGATCTTCGGTTGCACCCAGGGGGAGATCGACAACGGGAATGGCAATTTTTCGTGTCTTGAGCGCATCCGCCGACTGGCATCGGCTGCATAAGCCCTGTTTGGGAGCCTCGGGATTGCAGTTGTAAGGGCAGTCTTTGACTGCGTCGATTTTGGGAAGCAGCTGAGCCAGCGCGCGGATAGTTGTCGACTTGCCTGTGCCTCGCTCGCCAAAGACCAATACACCACCAATGCTAGGGTCTACGGCCGCTATCGATAAGGCAAGCTTCATATCATCTTGCCCAACGATCGCCGTAAAGGGATACGCTACGGTCATGATTACTCCCCCAAAAAGGCTCAATTGATTTGAGCTCGCCGACGCAGGTTTTCCGAATCGGATTAGTGTCATTTTATTTAAACACATAATTTGTCAAATTTTATGTATTTTTTTGTGGCAATTGGTCTGCGCTGGATATGCGGCGTATAGAGGGTGATAGTGGTGAGAAGGCCTTTATGAAGCAGCTAGACAAAGCAATCGAGAGTGATGGAGCCTTGATCGAAGGTTCCGGTGACTATGAGGTTTACTGGTACTTCGACACCGAATCGGAGGGACGTCCGCTGCTCTTTGTTCATAGCGTCAATGCGGCGCCTAGCGCGATAGAGCTCAAGCCTTTATTCCAGCACTTCAGAGCATCTAGACCGGTATTCGCGCCAGATCTGCCAGGGTTTGGTCGGTCAACGCGTCGTGTGGGCACCATGACCCCTTCGGATTTTGCAAAACAGATTGCCTCAATCGTCGATGAGATGACGCCGAGTGAGCCGCCCGATGTGATCGCTTTGTCCTTGGGGTGTGAGTTCGTCGCTCGGGCGGTAGTCGAGCTCGGTGCCGCGGTGAGAAGTCTGACGTTTATTTCACCCACGGGTTTTTCTCGTCGTCAGCCGCCAGCACCACAAGCGCAAAGGCGCTTGAAGCGGCTGTTTGATTTTGCCGGCTTTGGGCGTGGTGCATTCAAACTACTGCGTCTGGAGCGGAGTATTCGCTACTTTTACGGTATGAACTTCTCGGGTTTTGTTCCCAATGAATTGGTGACTTACGCCCTCAAGACGACGCGTCAGTCCGGTGCACATGAGATGCCGCTGCAATTCCTTTCAATGGGTTTGTTTACGGCGAAAGCTGCCGAGTCTCTGTATTCTAAGCTCGACGTTCCGGTGCTGGTGTTGTTCGACAAGGACCCCAATGTTTCATTTGAGCTGTTTGAGGAATTTGAGGCAAATCCTGCATGGCAGTTTAAGCGGATAGCGCCGAGTCTGGGTATGCCACAGTGGGAGCATCCGGAGAGGACGGCGGGAGCTATCGAGGCATTTTTTGGGACTCTCTAAGCCACGCTCAATCTACGCCATGTCCAAAGTGCTTTTAAAAGCCTAGTCCTAAGCCGCGTCTTGTTGGATGCGCTGTGCCGCGATAGAGCCAGATAATGTCGCCATGGGCACGCCGGGCCCGGGGTGAGCACTTCCACCAGCAAGATAAAGCCCCTTAACCCGACTCGCGGACGATGGACGGGTGAAGCTAGAAAACATCCCATGGGACGCTGCACCGTAAAGCGAGCCGCCACTCCCGGGAAAGCGTTGGTGCCAGTTATCGGGGCAGGTGGCGACACAGTCTGCTTCAGAAAAGGCGAGCTTTAAACCTCCGCGACTGAGCACATCCAGTGCGTTCTTGCGTTGTTGATCGAGTTTAGAGCGGGTCCACGCGCCATGGTCGCCATCTGCCGGCGCGTTTATAAGTAATAACAGTCGTTCCTTGCCCTCGGTCGATAGTTTTCCGTTGACGCGATCCTGGGCGCAAACATAAACGGTTGGTTCATTGCAGACGGACCTGGATTTGAAAATCGTAGTGAATTCGCGCTCGTAATTCGTTGCAAAGAACACATTGTGATGATCGAGCTCGAATCCAGAGGTGTTGGCGTTGATGCACCAGGTGATAGCGGATAGGCCTCGCTCCCGTCGCTTTCGTGTGCGTGTCGATTTCACGACATCATCGCCTAAAAGCCCGTCACTTAATGCTGCCGAGTCCCCATTGAAAATAATGGCGTCAGCGGCCAACGTCTCGCCGGATGCAAGCGTGACACCTGTCGCCCGTCCGTTAGTGCAGTTGATCTTTCGGACCGTGCTTTGATAGTGAAACTGGGCGCCATGCTCCATGGCGAGGTCGGCAATTGCATGAGCGAGCGCCCGCATGCCGCCGTCGACACACCACACGCCCTGGCGCTCTACATGCGCAATTAGCATCAACGTTGAAGGGGTCGATAGTGGTGATGAGCCCACATAAGTGGCGTATCGGCCGTAGAGCTGCTTCAACCGCGGATCTGAGAAATAGTTGCCGAGTGCACTCCAGAGCGATTGGTGCGGCGCTACCGCTAGGCTCTTTAAGCCGCCATCTCGCAATAGCCGATAGCCGAGTCGTAGTGGTGAGGGCTGCGATGTGGCCATGAAGTTATCGCGGAGCAGGTTGTGAACAAGCTCACCATCGTCACAAAATCTGCGATAGCCCTGCGCATTGCCTTCGTCTGAGAAATCGGCGATTGCGTTGGCTGACTGATCTATGTCGTGAAAGAGGTCCAAATGACTTCCGTCCGTCCAAGCATGACGGGCGAGCCGGCGGCTCTCGGTCAAACGAACCCGATCATCAAAAACGGCACCTGCACGCTTAAATAACTCATCGAACACCCAGTGCATGGTAAAAACTGTGGGACCGCCGTCGATGCCTACGTCACCCACCTGCCGTTGGTGCATCTTGCCGCCAGGCTCACCATTGCTCTCGAACACATCGACTTTCCAGCCTGCAGTAGCCAGGTCGACGGCAGCCGACAATCCGCCTGCACCGGCGCCGACAATGATCGCTCGTTTTGTCATCAGGTGGCTTGTACTCGGCGTACTGGCGCCATGACAGCGCGCTGGTGGTAGATGATGAGAATCAGTCCGGTCACGAGCGGAATCGCCCAAAGACCTGGCGTCAGCGCAATTTCGGGGAGGAGGCGCACCGCACCAAAGGCGAAAAAGGCGGTGTAGACAGATATACCGGCCCCCACCAAAGATTTGATGTGCTCCTTGATGCGTGCTTTGGGTGATGAGGGTTTGCGGTAGATGAACCACAGGTTCGTGGCAACGGTGGCGAAACCGACGAAGGCGATGCCCATCATCATGGGTTGATTAAGCTCGATGCCGCGAATGAAGCAGTTGGCTGAGGTCACTGTTAAAACAACCTGAAGTAGAAGATTGTGCCAGGCGCCGTTCTTCTCATGATCTCGTTTATTACGCATGCAAAGCCAACCGTGCCATGCAAGGTTGATAGTGAGTGTCGCTAAATACAGCATCATCCAGCCAAAAATTCCCGAGATCATCTCGGGCTGCCGAAATACCTCATGCGTGGACAGGTGAGGGTGGGTGCCTGTTGGGTCGGCCAGCGTCGTAATGGAGATACCCGTAGCAACCAAGCCGGTGGTGAGCATGCTCGTAATAAAGATGTTGCCTGCTTGTCGATGCAGTACACCGCCTTTCTTGCCGGCAATGGGAATCCAAACAGAAATGAGTCCGACCGTGCCGGTGATGATGTGCATGATCACCAGCGATTCGAAGATGCCATGGGTCGACAGGGTCATATCCGGCCTCCATACTGTGCGTAGTGTCAATACTATTGGATAGTTTTCGTGGATGAAACACTTTACATACCACCAAAGCCCCACTCGCTTCCAGCGGTTGTCGCGTTAATCCGCTCGCTTTGGAAGGGTGATGGCAACTTGTTAGAGCTGTTACCTGCCGAGGCCTATCACTTTGAGGTGGGTCATCTGGGACGTTCTCGCCGCGGTACCGTGCTCTTCAACCGGCCCTCAGCAGTGAAGGAAATCATGCGCGACGCCCAAGGCGTATTTCCCAAGAGTGACCTTATGGTCGGTGCCCTTGATCCACTCATTGGTGAAAGCATGTTTGTCACCGATGGACCGAAATGGCGTCGGCAACGCGCAATGATTGATCCTGCTTTCAGTCTGATGCGGCTGAATGTGGCTTATGGTGCCATGTGCGCCGCGACCGATGATCATGTCGCCGCTATAGATCAGCTAGCTACGGACGATACGCCATTTTCCCTTGACCTGGCTATGAGCCATCTCACAGCCGATGTAATCTGCCGGACTGTCTTCTCTACACCGCTAGCATCCGACGTTGCTAAAGAGGTATTTGACGATTTCACGCTCTTTGAGAAGTCTGTGGCTCAGGTCGATATTTTAGGGATGATCCTTAAGCCCGCATGGTCTGAAACAAAGCAAACGCCAGAGGTCCTTGCTGCCTGTGAGCGTATTCGTCATCACATTGGTGCGCTCATCGATACCCATTTGGAAGCCGAGGCCGGTGAATATAACGACATTGCATCGGCAGTCATTGAGGCGAAAGACAAAGACACAGGTTTGCCATTTACCCGCGACGAGCTCATTGATCAGTTGGGTGTGTTCTTCCTTGCTGGCCATGAGACCACTGCGAGTGCGTTGACATGGGTGTTCTATATTTTGGCGGAGCGTCCCGAGTGGCTTGCGCGGCTGCGGGAAGAAATCGATCCCGTGATGGGCGATGGGCAGCTCACGTTCGAAGACACAAAAAAACTGCCTTTGACGCGTGCATTTTTTAAAGAAGCCTTGCGCCTGTATCCCCCGATTACTTTCGTGCCGAGAGTGGCTTTGGAAAAAGTGGAAATCGAAGGTAAGAAGTTGCCGCGTGGGGCCTTAGTCATGATTGCTCCCTGGACGCTGCAGCGGCACAGCAAATACTGGGATGAACCTCATGCGTTTATTCCCGAACGATTCTTACCTGAGAATGAAAAAACGCTGAATACAGGCGCGTATATCCCGTTTGGGCAAGGGCCGCACATTTGTGTGGGTGCCGGTTTTGCTCAGGTAGAGAGTTTGCTCATTATGTCCCAGCTGATCAGCCGCTTTGACTTCGAACTACTTCCCGATCAGACCGTTGTGCCCGCGGCGCGTTTGACGACGAGGCCTGCGGAACAGGTCATGATGCGAGTGCGGCATCGCGCGTAAGCTGTGACTCACTTAGGGCTCGGGTGAGCTTCTCGTCAAACTGCTCCACTTGGCCCTCGCAGGCCATCAATGCTGATGTGTCAAGCAACGTGCAAAGGTATCCATTGTCATCTTGCTTGATGACACAGGGTAGCGGGGTAGGGAGTTGAGCGAGCATCTCATCGGAGACTTCGTTACGGTGAAGCCACTCCACTTCGGGTCGATCCTCACAATAGCTGCGCCATGCCCGTTTGCCGAACGGGCTTAAACCGTGTGTGATGTCGCAAAGAGCACAGCTTCGTGTGCCCGTCAGCTTGCCGACGGCGTAAGCCAGTTCGCCGATGACCGAGAGATCAGCATCGTAAATCGCCAGAATTCGTCCATGCATGAAGACGTTACGCGCGCCTTAATGTGTCAGATCGCAGGTCTGGGCCGTCATGGCTCCACCCAGGAGCCTTTACTATGTAGTTGAGCTTATCTCGCCAGCGCTCTGCGCGTCGCACGTCCCGCCACATCGATCCGTATTCCCCAAAGGCCACCTTCAGCACTTTGTGAGTTTCAATATTTTTGGTGAGGCCGTATTTGACTGGCTCCTCAGGAATCTCCTCCGAAAATGTGCCAAATAGGCGATCCCAAATGATGAGCGTGGCACCATGATTTCGGTCCAGATAGCGCACATTAGACCCGTGGTGGACCCGATGATGCGACGGGGTGTTGAAGATAAATTCAATCCATCGCGGGAATTTGTAAAAGGCTTCGGTATGTAGCCAGTACTGATAAATGAGACTGACGCTTAGCATGGTGACGATCATGGCTGGGTGGTAGCCAAGTAGCGCCAACGGCACCCAGAACGGGTATTTGAGGATGCGCTCGCCGACGCCCTGGCGTAATGCTGTTCCAAGGTTGTAATACTGGGAGCTGTGATGCGATACGTGCCCTGCCCAGAGGAGCCGAATTTCATGATTGCCTCTGTGAAAGCTGTAATAGGTGAGGTCGTCAAGGAAAAACAACAGAACCCACCAATACCAACTGGTATCAATGACACCTTTAAGAGGGGAGACAGAGTAGGCGACAAACATGAGTGAAATCCCAAGAAACTTGGGGATGAGATCGACGAAAACGGTCAACAGCATGACTCGCATGCTGGTCCAGAAGTCGACTGACTCGTAGTGTTGGGTATGGCTTCGGTAGGCCCAAATGACCTCGATAAACAGTGCCCCAAAGAAAAAGGGCAGGGCCATCATGACCCAGTCATCCTGCATTACCGCTAACACATCATTCATGATCTGTGCTCCCAGAGTGCCCGTGTGTTTGTTTTATAAGGCGTTTGCGATTGCATAGAGTGTAGCCGAATTATTACAGTCAAGGTGGTTAACAAGCGGCCGTTAATGACTGGCCGTCCCTAAAATAACAACGTTAAGGAGGAGACCATCATGGCAGACCTACTCGCTATGTCCGCAGACATTATCGATGGGCGTGTTGCACCCAACGAATTGGGCCCCTTAAACCGCATTAACCACCAACTATCCGAACTGGCCAACGACCTGGCTGTGGTAGAGGCATTTTCGCACTGTATTGTCTTCAAGACCGATGATGGTCTGGTGACCTTTGACACCTCAAATGAGCACGGCGGGAAAAAGTGTGTCAGCGCAATTCAGTCGTGGACACATGACCCTTTCAATACCGTTGTCTTTACGCATGGACACATTGACCACGTGGGTGGCTGTGGCGCGTTTTGCGAGGCTTACGAAGGTCGTAAGCCGACGATTGTGGGTCACGAGAACGTCGCCGCGCGTTTCGATCGTTATCGAATGACGAACGGCTATAACCATGTCATTAACGAGCGCCAGTTTGGACAGTTCAAACGGCGGGGATACGACCTGGCGGGAGCATCGCACTTTCTTCCCTTAGCAACGCCCAACCCCGACGTGACCTACAGTAAAAACTTAAGGCTTTCTGTGGGGGGGCTGGAGATTGAATTGAATCATGCGCGGGGAGAGACCGACGATCACACCTGGGCATGGATCCCTAAACACAAGGCGATTTGTGCTGGAGATTTCTTCATCTGGGCATTTCCCAATGCTGGAAACCCCCAAAAAGCGCAGCGCTATCCCAGAGAGTGGGCGGCTGCATTGCGGGATATGGCGTCGCGCAGTGCCGAGCTTTTCCTACCAGCCCACGGGTTGCCCATTTGCGGCAAGGACCGAATCCGGCGTGTGCTCAATGAGGTGGCTGAGGTACTGGAAACAATGGTTGAGCAAACCATTGATCTCATGAATCAGGGCGCGTCCCTCAACGATATTATCCACTCGGTGTCCGTGAGATCGGAGCTTCTTGAGAAACCTTACTTGGGTCCCACTTATGACGAGCCAGAGTTCGTTGTGAGGAATATCTGGCGTCTTTATGGAGGGTGGTATGACGGTAATCCGGCACAGCTGAAGCCTGCCCCCGATGCGCTAGTGGCGAGCGAATTGGCCAGTCTTTCAGGTGGCGCGTTGAAGCTGGCAGAACGGGCTCGTGAATTGGCCGAGACCGATGCGCGACTGGCGTGTCACCTCGCCGAATTTGCAATGCAGGCAGAGCCCGACAACAAGGCGATCCATGCGCTACGAGCCGAGGTTTATCAACGGCGTCGCGAGGGCGAGACGTCACTTATGGCCAAGGGTATCTTCGGCTCGGCCGCCAATCAGTCAAAGCAGCAGTTGGATAGCGATTAGGTTTGAGCGGGGCTCGCGGGTATCTGTCGACGCCAAGCACCACCCTTCATGGACGCCGTGACAATGACGGTATAGGCAAACATCCCACCGACGGCACCAATGAACACGCCTGTCATACCCATATCCATGGGACCTAACAGAAGGAATGCAGTGCCTATCGCAACAATCGGACGTGCAATGAGTGCTGCCACCGGACCACGCATGGCACCCGCGCCCTGAGAGGCGAAGTAAAGCGCCCAGCCGACCCCGTGTATGGCAAGGCACGGACCGACAATTTGGATGAACCCCTTGGCGGTCTCATAGACCATTGGGTCATCAGTAAAGACGGGTATCCAGACGTGAGGGAAGATAGCGAGCAGGGTGCCTATGACGCCCCCGAGAACAAACGACATGCCTGCTCCAGTCCAGCCAATTTCTTCAGCGCGATCTGCATTGCGAGCACCTATGCTCATGCCGACCAACGATGTCATCGTCGCGCCGATGCCGAAGATGAGCGAAGACATTAAAAATTCGATACGCGAGCCAATCCCGTAGCCAGCTAGAGCCTCTTCACCGAACTGGCCCACCAAGCCGGTCAGTACCAAAATAGTAGTGACGGTTGAGATAGGCGATAGCGAGGCTGGAAGCGCAACGCGGCCAATATCTTGAAAGTGGTGCTGTCGTAGCCCGAGGCGCGAAAGCCGCAAATTAGCCGGTAGTTTAGCCCTCACCAGGCGTTGGAGGATTATCACTGCCATGACGGCGCTGGTTACAATGACGGATACCGCCGCACCAAATAAACCGAGTTTCGGAGCGCCGAAATATCCCAGCACTAGGGCGCCCGACAGCGGAACCTGTATGAGTGAGCCGACAATCATCATCCGGGCGGGGTAGCGCATGTCGCCCAAGCCTCGGAAAATGGAGCTCGCAACCCCCATGACCCAAATAGTGACACCGCCACCAAACAGCATGGCGCTGTAGGCGAATGCCAGCTCAAGAATCTCACCGGTCCCGCCCAAGAGGGACAGGAAAAACCGCCCAGAAATTAAAAATGCGATGAGTAAGACGACGGGTCCAAGAACAGCCAGGATAAGACCGTGCCACATCAACTCTTCCGCGCGCGCTTGATCACCTGCCCCCAAGGCACGCGCAATAGCTGACGACACGGCGTTCCCTAAAGCGCCAACCGATAACATTTGCATCAGCATCAGCATAGGGAAGACAAGGGCCATCGCAGCCAACGGAGTGCTTCCCAGCTGACCGACGTACCAGACCTCGGTCAGGCTGACAGTCGACTGCACGATAAATGCCACACTGCTGGGTACCGACAGTTGCGTCAGCAGGGGGAGTGCAGGTGCAGTGAGGAGGTATTGGGTGCGCTGATCCATAACGCACCATTACGGCGCATGTGGCGCGTTGGCACAAGTCTTTTCTGGCCTATCTAGCGCACATTCCTATGGGCAAAAGCGCGATACCAATCCGAGCCGATGCCATTCACTCAAGCGAACATCCCCACAGATAAAAAAACATACTCAAAGTTCAATTTTTTAGTCGGATTGCATCGATTTTTAGCCACTTATTTGGCAATGTATCGACCGCTTAACAAACACAAGCCGGATGGACCGGACCACGGAGATTGCTCATGCCTCACGCCGCTTACATATACGACGCCATTAGGACTCCACGCAGTAAGGGTAAGAAAGATGGAACCCTTCACGAAGTCAAACCTGTTGATTTGGGTGCGGGATTGTTGCGTGCCTTGCAGGCACGGCACGATCTGGATACTAGCTATGTTGACGATGTTGTGATGGGTTGTGTCACACCTGTCGGCGAGCAGGGTTCTGATATCACCAAGATGATTGTTCAAAACGCTGACTGGGATGAGTCAGTGCCAGGTGTGCAGCTCGATCGTTTCTGTGCATCGGGGCTTGAGGCTGTGAACACCGCCGCGCAAAAAGTGGCATCGGGATGGGATGACCTGGTCGTCGCTGGGGGCATTGAGTGTATGTCGCGTGTGCCCATGGGCTCGAACGGTGGTGCCTTGGCGAGTGACCCAGCATTCGCGCTCAAGACAGGCTTTGTGCCTCAGGGTATTGGTGCCGATATGATAGCCACCATTGATGGCTATACCCGTGAAGATGTCGACGCCTATGCCATGGAATCGCAACGTCGAGCGGCACATGCGCGTGACAGCGGCTGGTTCGATGGGTCGGTGATTCCAGTGAAGGATGCCTCAGGTATCACCATTTTGGAGTGCGATGACTTCATCAAAGGCGACACCACAATGGAAGGTCTCGCCCGTTTGAAGCCTTCGTTCGAAATGCCGGGTCAAATGGGTTTTGATGATGTGATCCTGGCCAAGTACAACGAGTACAGCAAGGTAGAGCATGTCCATACTCCCGGGAACTCTTCCGGCATCGTCGACGGGTCTAGTGCTGTGCTTATTGGTAGCGAGAAGGCCGGGAACGATCTCGGACTGACGCCTCGAGCGCGCGTTGTTGCAACGACCGTCTTGTCCACTGACCCGATTATCATGCTGACAGGGCCTGGCCCCGCGGCGAAGAAATGTCTCAAAAAGGCGGGGCTGACGCCCGACGACATCGATCTTTGGGAGATCAACGAAGCCTTCGCTTCAGTTGCACTCCGTTATATGAAAGATCTTGATATCAGCCACGAGATTACCAATGTCGTGGGTGGTGCGATCGCCATGGGCCACCCTCTGGGTGCGACTGGTGGCTGCTTGGTCAGCGCCATGGTCGATGAGCTCGAGCGCCGCGATCTCAAGCGCGCCATGCTGTCGTTGTGTGTGGGCGGTGGCATGGGTATTTCCACCATTATCGAGCGCGTGTAAGCGGTATTAGGAGTTAGAAACAATGAGTTTTCATTACGAAAAAGACGCGAATCAGATTGTCACCGTTACCATGGATATGGATGGCCCCGTCAACTCCATGAGCGACGCGTTCCTGCCCTTGTTTGAATCGACCCTCGATAAGCTCGAGGCAGAGACAGACCTCGCTGGCGTTGTGCTGACATCAGGCAAGTCCACGTTCTTTGCAGGTGGTGACTTGAACATGCTGTGTCAGGTGACCGAGGACACGGTTGAAGATTTCTTTCAGGGAATGTGCGCGACAAAAGCGGCGATGCGTCGTCTCGAAAAGCTTCAGGCGCCGGTGTGCGCTGCCATCAATGGTGCGGCACTTGGCGGCGGCCTCGAACTCGCCTTGTCATGTCACCACCGCATTGCCTGGAACCATCGCAGTGTCCAGCTCGGCTTTCCCGAGGTGACATTGGGTTTGCTGCCTGGAGGCGGCGGTAACGTGAAAGCGGTGTATCTCATGGGGCTTATGGCTGCCAACGAGTACATTGTTGAGGGTAAGCGCGTGGCCCCCGAAAAGGCCTTGGGCTCGGGGTTGATTGATGCCGTTGTCGATGACAAGGACGAGCTAGTTTCTGCAGCCAAGCAGTGGGTCTTGGACAACAAGGATGACGAGGTTGCACGCACTCAGCCGTGGGACACCAAGGGGTACAAGATCCCGGGCGGTAATATTCGGAACCCACAGGTGGCGCAGATGGTCACCATGGGTGCGCCCATGATTCGCAAAAATACGCGAGGACTGCTACCTGCCCCTGAGAAGATTTTTGACGTGGCAGTGCAGGCGCTCACGGTTGATTTCGAGACGGCGATGCGTATCGAAAGCCGTGGTCTGGCCGAACTGGCACTGACACCCCAAGCCAAAAACATGATCAATACCTTCTTTTTCCAGATGAACAAGATCAACGGTGGCGCCTCTCGACCCAAAGACGTACCGCCGCAGAAAACGGAAAAGGTGGGTGTGCTGGGTGCTGGAATGATGGGGCAGGGGATTGCCTACTCATCGGCCATGGTCGGTATCCAGGTTGTATTGAAAGACATCAGCCTGGAAGCCGCCGAGAAGGGTAAGGCCTACACCGAAACCTTATTGCAAAAGCGTGTTGATAAGGGGCGAATGACAGCTGAGAAGATGGCCGAGGTGCTCTCACTCATTCATCCAACAGCATCAGACGAAGATCTCGATGGCTGTGATCTCATCATCGAGGCTGTGTTCGAGAACATGAACCTGAAGCATCAAATGACGCGTGATCTCGAGCCACGAATGGCCGAGGGTGGCATTTGGGGTTCAAACACCTCTACCTTGCCCATTACGCAGCTGGCTGAAGCGAGTCAGAACGCTGAAAACTTCATTGGCATTCACTTCTTCTCTCCAGTCGACAAGATGCCGCTTGTTGAAATTATTATGGGCGAGAAGACGGGTGATGTCGCACTCGCCAAGGCGTTTGACTATACGAAGCAAATTAAGAAAACCCCCATTGTTGTTAATGATTCACTGGGTTTCTTCACATCACGAACCTTCGGTACCTACCTCGATGAGGGCGTGCGTATGCTCGTCGAGGGTGTGAAGCCCGTGCGTATCGATAATCTTGGCAAGGCCGTAGGGATGCCGGTTGGTCCGCTCACCGTTTACGACGAAGTGAGTCTGGAGTTGTCACGCAAGGCGCAAGAGACCTGGAAGGAAATGGGACTTGCTATTGACGGTGATGATCGATCGATTACCGCTGAGGTTGTCGAGACGATGATCGGTGAGCACGGTCGTGGTGGTCGATACCACGGTGGTGGTTTCTACGAATATGGTTCGGACGGTTCCAAGGAAGTTTGGTCTGGTCTATCCGATCTTTACGGTCGTGACGGCGTCGATATATCGGATCGGGACATCAAGGAGCGCTTGCTCTTCCGTCAGGTTATCGAGGCACTGAAATGTCTTGAGACTGGTGTTCTTCGCAGCGTGGCCGATGGCAATATCGGTTCGATCATGGGTATCGGTGCGCCTGCTTGGACCGGTGGCCTACTGCAGTTTGTGAACACCTATGGCTTGCAGAACTTTATTGACCGCTGTGGTGAGCTCAGCGATGCGTACGGCGACCGCTTCGCTGCACCCGCAATCGTTGCTGAGAAGCTCGCCGCGGGAGAAACATTCGTGTAATTGGTGTTGGTTTGATCGGAAGGCCGCGCTGCGGCCTTTTTTTTGGCTAGACCTTTTGTGATCTGATGTTTGGTGCCTTCGGTGAGTAAGGCGGTGTTTAATGGGGCCAATGTATTATTGGTTTTGGAGATCACAATGACATTTGCAGTAACAGTGGGTCGCTTTCTACTTGGGCTGTATTTCTTTTTGCCCGGGATTTCGAAAATCACGGGCTATGCTGACACGCTCAGTTACATGTCGCTTCATAACATACCGCTCCCAGAGGTCTTGCTGCCGGTTACCATCGTCCTACAAGTGGTGGGAGGTCTGATGTTAATGCTGGGTCTTCGCGTCGGGCAGGTTGCTCTCGTACTAGCCGCACTCACATTGATTATTAATATTGGGATGCACGATTTTTGGAACGTATACGAAGGCGTCAGCCGGGCACACGAGACGCAGAACTTCGTTAAAAATCTGGCTATTTTCGCTGGTTTATTGGTGTTGAGCGGTGCCGAGGACCTACCTCAGCACCGCTTATTCGGCGATCGTTAGATAAGGCTACTAGCTGCCTAGATCGAAGGTTAGGCCGGCGTTCGCGACGAGTCGCTCGATCAGCTTCTCACCCATGGCGGGTGCAGGGGTGTAAACACCCCCGGGTAGATCCGGGCAGTCGTGAACGATACATAGCGCACTCTCGGCAATCATTTTAGATGTTGAGCCGTAGCCTGGGTCCATATCGCCGGTGACGGTTGCCTCGATGCGACCTCCCTCGTCGTTTGTGCCGACGAATAGCACGTCGTAGTGACCTGCTTCGCGGCTCTCTTTGGAGGGGCCTTCGCCTGGCTTGGGAACATCATCGCCTTCCAAAGGGTTGCTGCTCGCTACCATCTTGGCCATCGCTGCTCCCTGTTCGCCCGGTCCCGTCACCATCATTTCGTCGTACTGAAAATCTTCACCATAGAGGTGATCCAGCATGGCATTAGATCGATGTACGTTTTTGGTGTTAATGGGTGCCATGATGAAAGGGGCGACCCACGAGCCGACGACCTCATCTTCATACGGTTTGGCATCGGATGGCTGCTCAGGACCCTGGAAGCCATTAGCCAGTGAAAAGGGATTAGCCAGAATTTTGATAAGGCCTGGATTTGTTTTCAGTGCAGCCATTGTCGCGCCTAATGACGCTGCGGTGCCACCAGAGAACTCACCGTTCATCGCGCGAACCCGACCGCGTACACGAGGCATGGGCTTTCCCGTTTGGGCTATGGCTGCTTTTTGGAGAAAGTACACGCCTAGGTCAAAGGGAATGGAATCAAATCCGCAGCTGTGAACAATGCGTGCGCCAGAGGCCTCGGCAGCTGCCTGATGCGATGTAATCATCTCGTGCATCCAGCCTGGCTCTCCTGAAAGGTCGACGTAGTGCGTCCCCTCTTCAGCACAGAGCTTAACGAGTTCGGATCCGTAAAGTTGGTAGGGGCCAACGGTTGTGCAGACACACCGCGCTCGCTTAACCATTGCGCGCAGTGAGTCAGAGTCGCTGGCATCGGCAGTCACAAGTGGAGTTGTGCTGGGTGCACCTACCAAGTCTCTTACTTCGGCCAGCTTTGCTTCATTTCTGCCTGCCATGGCCCAGTTGGCGCTGTCGCCATGGGTCTTTGCCATGTACTCGGCCACGAGGCGGCCAGTAAAGCCACTGGCTCCGTAGATAATGACGTCAAATTCTCTGCTCATACCTGATCCCATTGCTTTATTAGTTGTTGTTTGAATGAATAGCCAAAACACGACCGATGAGGCTTCAAGTCGCTATGGGTCACGAGTATACGGGGCCTGCAGCTAAATAACCTCAAACTCAAAAAACACGTATTCTTTGTGAAGGTGGTGACCACCAGAGTTGCAAAAACGCTGATTCAGTGTCGTAAAATGAGACTTTATTCGCATTTTGCAAAACATTTTGCAAAAAAAATGGTGCAGGAACAAAACTTCTTGTTAGGGTCAAAGGGTACGAATTCTAACGACGGGTATCGTGTGATCGGTCGTAGGATGAACATAACGGGTTATTCGGAGAGGCATGCTCCTATGAAACATTCCCTTATTGCATTGGTGTTGGTGTCGTTCTTATCAGCCTGCGGTGGTGGAGGCGGCGGAAGCACACCGGCGGATCCCCCAGGATCGGGCGGTGGCGGCTCAGGGTCCGGTGGAGGTGGTGGCGGCGGTGGGTCGACAGGACCAACCGAGCCCACGGCTGAGGAATACCGTGACGCAGCACTCATACTCGATATTGGCACCTTTGGCGCCCGCTACAGCGATGTTGAATCCGTGGCAGAGAGTGGCGTTGATGCCTGGCTTGATGAGCAGTTCACCATGCCCATCAGCCTGCACGAACCCATTGTTCGCCGCTATGGCGCACAGTACGGCTTTAACAATCAAGACAGTCCGATTCCCATAGCGCAATTCCGGCGCTTTGCTTTTTTCGAGAACGCGCTAACCGCTCCCGACCAACTGAGACAAGTCACGGCCTATGCGCTAACTCAGCTATTTGTCGTGTCGCAGACCGGTGTTTTGGGTAACAACCCGCTGGGTCTGTCCAATTACTACGACACGCTACTCACTCACAGTTTTGGCAATTACCGCGACCTCTTGCGCGCCGTTACGCTCCACCCGGCGATGGGCTTTTATCTAAGTCACGTCAATAACGCGAAGACCGACGAGGACGCCAATACCTTCCCCGACGAGAACTATGCACGTGAGGTCATGCAGCTCTTCACCATCGGATTGTATGAGCTGAACTCTGACGGTACGCGGAAGTTGGATGCAGAGGGTCAGCCCATTCCCACCTATGACAACACGGATATTAGGGAATTCTCGAGGATATTCACCGGTCTTGCCTATGCGGGCGATGCTGGCCAGGAGCCTCAATTTGGCCGCAACAGACCGGTACTTCATCTGCCGATGGTGATGTTCGACAACTACCACGAGCCCGGCGAAAAGTACTTGCTTAATGGATTTACGGTGCCGGATGGACAGACTGGTATTCAGGACATCGATGATGCGGTCGATAACTTATTCAACCACCCTAATGTGGCGCCATTTGTCAGCAAGCAATTGATTCAAAGGCTAGTGACCTCAAACCCGTCTTCAGATTATGTGAGCAGGATTTCCGCTGTCTTTGCTGATAACGGCGATGGCGTTAGGGGTGATATGAAAGCTCTCATCCGAGCCATTCTTACCGACGTCGAGGTAGCTGAAGCTTCGCGTGTCAGGGAGCCGTTTCGTCGGTTCCTTGCAGCCAACCGAGCGCTCAACACCGCGCCCTCGGAAGGGAGTGACATTGGTGTAACCGGGTTTTTTGTTCAGAACGCAACGGGCCAGATGGTGTTAACCGCCCCCAGTGTCTTCAATTTTTACTCGCCATTTTATCGACCACAGGGCGGGCAGGGTTTGATAGCTCCTGAAATGCAGATTACGACCGAGGACACGATCGTTGGAGTGACCAATTTGATGGCTCAAATCCTCTACGGCAATCGGCCAATGCACAATCATCCACAATTGCCCGAGATGCGACTGGACCTGACGTCAATGGTGAACCTTGCTGATGACAAGGAAGCGTTCCTGACACGCGTCGAGCGGTTGTTTTTTGCCGGGACCATGAGTGAGCACACGCGCTCTGTTATCTCAGGCGCTTGGGATGAAGCTGCAGGTTCTAGTGCCACAGATCGGGTAAAACTGGCCTTGCATCTCGCGCTCAGCGCGCCTGATCAGGCGGTAGCAGAGAGGAATGCACTATGATGAATCGACGACGTTTTCTGCGAAATGGTTTAGGCAGTGCGGTCAGCATGACCATGGCGACAACCGTGCCGTTTTCATTGTTGGGGTCGGCCCGAGCAGTTGCCTCGGAAGAGTACCGTGCCGTTGTCTGTGTGTTGCTAGCTGGCGGAGCTGACAGCTTTAATATTCTGGTGCCGCGGTCGGAGCTCGCTTATAACCGCTATCAGGCAAGACGGTCGGATTTAGCATTGAGTCAAAATGATCTCTTGCCGTTGGATGGCGAGCACGAGGGGGTTCAGTTTGGCTTGCACCCAGCGATGAGCAGTTTGCAACAACGGTTTAATGCGGGTCAGGCCACCATGGTGACCAACGTTGGGCCTCTGGTTGAACCTACGACACGAGCTGCTATAGATGCGGAAACTGTGACGTTACCGCTTGGATTGTTTTCCCACTCTGATCAGATTCTCAGCTGGCAAACGGCCACACCCGCCAACCGCGCGGGTACGGGATTCGGCGGTCGATTAATCGATGCGCTCCCCGGAGCCAACACAGGTCTGGCGCTCGCGGGCAATATCTCGTTGTCCGGAAATAACTCGTTTCAAGCGGGTGCCGCCACAGGTTCCTATGCGATCAGTGCAAACCGAGGTGTGCAGTCAATCACCGGCTTTGACAACGATCTCTTCAAGCGCTCATTTGAGAGCCTCATGGCTGATAGCAGTGCGTCGACCTTGCAAACGGTTTACCGAAACAAATTGCAGTCGGCGATTGACGCTGGTGATGTTTTTTCTTCGGCACTCTCTCAGGCGACAACGTTAAGCACACCCTTCGGCGAGGACTCTTTTTCGTCCGCTATGAAGCGTATTGCCGAACTTGTCAGCGTGCATGAGCAGCTTGGTGTAAGCCGCCAGACCTTTTTTGTGACCTTTGGCGGCTGGGACCACCATGAAGACACCCTTGGCCAACAAGCGACAATGCTGCCCGCGTTGGACGCGGGTCTTGGTCAGTTTCAACTGGCATTGGAGGAGCTAGGACTGTCAAACCAAGTCACCACCTTCACAATTTCCGACTTTGGCCGAACACTGACGTCCAATGGCAGAGGGTCGGATCATGGCTGGGGCGGTAATGCCATGGTAATGGGTGGTGCCGTGCAGGGTGGTCAGCTATACGGACACTTCCCCGAGCAAGTCGAAGACAATCCACTCGATTTGAATCGAGGCCGTTTCCTGCCCACGACAGCAACTGATGCCATGTATGCGGAGGTTTCTAGGTGGATGGGGGTGGCCCCTGAGTCGTTGGAGTCGGTCCTACCCAATTGGGCCAATTTTGAGGGCAGCGATCAGGGTGCGGGTCTCACTGGCATGTTAGTGGGCTAACGTCGGGCGCTGACAAGCCAGAAGTTGGCCTCGAAACGGACCCCTTTACCGACTGCGTAGAAGTCCCCGAGAGTCTCATAGACCGCTGTCTTAGCTTGCTCCCCGAGAGCGGGGTCGCTTTCGGCGATTAATGCGGCGGCGGGGCCAATCTGTATCAGCTCCTGAAACAGGTCGTCGAATGAGCGATCGGCGCCCGCTGACAGCTCTAGCTTTAGCGGCTCAACAGTGACCTCGGTAAACCCCGCCTCACTCAGGACACTATAGGTGCGCTCCCTGTCCGATAACCCAAAGGGGCCGGGCGCTCCGGGCTTCGCTGGCGGTGGCGGTGGCAGAACGGTAAGCGCCGCCTGCATGGGCGCGGTAAAGAAAGGATTTAGCGCGGGGCTTTGCCAGCATACAAATCCTAGCTGACCGTTGGGTTTTAAGTTGGAACGTAGTTGGGCAAAGGCTGCCGTTGGGTCCGCGAAGAACATGACCCCAAACCTGGAATAGATCGCGTCGAATGACGCTTCGGGAAACATCGATTCACTGGCATCGCCCAGTACGAACGACACATTGGCTTGTAGCGATGATTGATTGGCAGACTTTAAATCCTCAGCCAGCGCCAACATGGGCTGCGAAATATCAATCCCTGTAATGGTGCAGGATGGGTCGAGCCGAGAGGCCCAGTCGAGCGTCTGATTGCCGCAGCCACAGCCGACATCAAGCACTTGCGCACTCGCCGGTAAGTCAAATAACGCCATACACTGACGGCCCGGCTCTGAAAGCAGCTCTTCCAGCAACGAGTTATGTCTAACCCAGCTGGCTCCGGCGCGGCCGTTCCACATGTCTTTTTGTAATTGATTATCCATGGGGTTATCCCTAAGCCTCATGATGACTGTCGACGATGTTTCGACATGTGAGTGTTACAGAGAGTGTTGCAGAGAAGACACCTCAATTTCCAAAAATATAGCGACTGACGTCACTGAGTCGCTCTAAATCATCCTTCGAATCAATATCCCACCCTGCAGATTTCATGGGAACAATCGTCACCTGTTTTGCTGGATCGGTCAGAAGCTTCTTAGCTCCGTTTTCAGCATTCAGTGTCAGCAGATCGGGATAGCAGGCGCGAGAAAATACGGCAGGTGGGCCTACAGTCTCGCTGAAGCCCGCGCAGGCGCTCCCACCGTCCACAGCTTGTGCGGTGAGGGTCTCGAGTTCGCTGGTCGAGACCAGCACCTGATCGGCCAACAGCACTAACAACTGATCACAGTCGTCAGCCAGTAGCTCGCAACCGAGCCTGATGGAGCTACTCATTCCTGATGACCAGTCGGGGTTGTGAATGAGCTCAGCGCCGGTCACGACCCCCTGATCTTTAGCTGATGCGATGTCCTCGTGATACTTGCCGGTCATGACGACAAGCCTCGTAGGTCGGAGAGGGAGCGCAGCATCGATCACATGTTGCAATAGCGGTTTCGTGTGGAGTAAGGCGAGCTGCTTGCACGCGCCAAATCGACGCGCTTCACCCGCAGCGAGAATAACGATGCCTAGCCGAGGCTCAGTCATTCCTGCTTAGCTGTCACGCCAACGGAAACAGGGCCAAAGATCGCATCATGACACTTGGCGATGACGGAGAGCGCTATGCTCTCGGGCAGCTCGCCGCCGATATCAAATCCGGCAGGACCATCGACACGAGGCTGGTATTCTTCATCACTGAGACCAGCTTCGACGAATACTTCCTCTCTACGGTGGGTAGGACCGAGAAGGCCTACGTAATCAAGACCGCAACCCGCGACAGCACTTAGACTCTGGGCATCCATGGGTACGCTATGAGTCATCAGCATGGCGGCATTGACCGCGGCATCCCGTATCCATTGCGAAAGTTCCTCGACCGGACATCGCAGTCGATGGTCTGCCATATGGAAAAACTCATCTCGCGCATTGGCGGGTCGCGGATCCCAAACAGTCGTTTCCCAACCGAGTTGATTGGCTAGCGCAACCACTGGTTGTGCATCGATGCCACCGCCCGCGATGAGTAAATGAGGGGCTGGCGTAATATGCGAAATCAGCCAGTTTTCACTATCTACTGCGTCCACTCGGCTTTTCTCACGCTTGCGCGTTAGAACTGATTCGACGGCGTATTGGCTAGGAAGACTCACGGCTCCCGGTGCAGGAATGTGTTGCTTCAAGAATCCGCTTTGGCGATTAGCCAATGAGCGTTGAATGTCGAGCAGGCCCTGATAATTGTTCTCGGCATTAACCGGTTCTAGTAGGACGTGAACGACACCACCGCAACCGATACCGAGTCGATATGACAGATCATCTTCATCATCGCCGTCATAGCGAATGCACATGGGGATACCCGATGCCATGACTTTGCGCGCGTTAAGCCTTATGTCCGCTTCGAGACAGCCGCCACTTAATAGCCCCAGTTGCTCACCCCCCGAGCTGATCAGACTCATTGCACCGGGTTTTCGATAACTCGAGCCTTCGGTTTTGTAAACGGTGCCTAAAATCCACTCGTCCGCGTCGCGTTGAGGTTCCCAGCGCGAGAGCATCGCCGCTAGCTGCATGGTCATGACCAGACCCCCTGAAGCGATGGGTTGATCTGACTATGGACGACTCGGTAAGTAAGGTGGTGACGATGCTTCATGGGCGCATTAGCGTGATGAGGCGCGGATACCCTGGAGGATGTAGCCCGCATTTTTTTCAAAGCGCACTTTCATATCGAAGTATCCCATGAAGGTTGCCACGTCCTCGGGAATCACCTCATTCTCGATGACTGAATCTGAGGAGCCGTCATAAGAACCTGTCAACAGTGCGGATATGCCACTTAACGCCTCGAGCGTTTGCTCACAGCTCAGACCAAGGGGTTGAGAGAGTTGTGTGACCACAGTGTGAAAGTGAGTAGCCATGTTTCGTTTAGAGGTTATCAACGCGTCGACTGAAATATTCTGCTCGATTACGGTACCCAGTCTGGCGTGCAGTGCTAGGAAAATCGGGTCCGATAGGCTGGTCTCATAAAGATAGGATACAAAGTCAGCATCTGAGATGCCCGGAGAGATGCCCACGACAATATTGTTACAGAAACGCTCAAACTCCTGGCTGTACAGTGACAACAGCACTTCTTCCTTGGTGCCGAAATACAGATACAGCGTGCCCTTAGCAACGCCTGCGCGCTTCGACAGTAGTCCCATGGAAAATCCTTCATAGCCCGCTTCCATGAATAGGACCTTGGCAGTAGAGAGAATCGTCTCCCGCCGATCGCTTTTTTGCTCGGGCGTTCGCGCACGCTTGATGTGACTGATAGTTGATGCCATTTCCGGATAGTAACTTTGTTGACAAATGACCGCCAGTCATTAAATTAACTGACTAAGGGTCAACAATGTTAACCCAAGTCCAATTATGACCGTATGAAATTGTACGTAACAGCAACTTGCGAACAATTTGATCATACTGTCGGCACCACTAAGGCACTTGCAGACGCCCAGATACTGAGGAACGAGTGAATGACAACCTTTACGCTTAATGGAGAAATACGGACGGTTGATACTGATCCGGAAACACCCGTGCTCTGGGTCATCCGAGAGCAGCTCGACTTAACCGGAACCAAATTTGGCTGCGGGATGGCGCAATGCGGTGCCTGCACTATTCATGTGAATGGGCGTGCGCAACGTGCCTGCATCACACCTATCGCCTCGTTGGAGGGTGCCAGCATCACCACCATTGAAGGTTTGAAGGGTGATGATGGATCGTTTCATGCGCTGCAACAGGCTTGGATTGATCATCAGGTTCCTCAGTGCGGCTATTGTCAGTCGGGTCAGCTGATGTCGGCGGCGGCATTGCTTGCTGATAACCCCAATCCATCGGATGCCGATATCGATACTGCCATGCGAGGCAATGTCTGTCGTTGCGGTATGTATGGACGGATACGATCAGCGATCAAGCAGGTAGCGGGCGCGTCCTTCTACGATGCGATGGAGGGTAGTCAGAATGGGTAAGTGGACCAGACGTGGTGTTCTTTCCGCAGGTGTTTTAGGTGGAACGGGGCTGGTTATTGGCATCGCCGTTCGTCCCGGCAACCCGACAGAGACGGCGGGACACCTGGTGGCGGGTGAGGGCGAGAACCTCCTGCATATTTATTTGAAGATCGACGGCGACAATCGTGCAACAGCGATTTTGCCTCACTCTGAAATGGGGCAGGGCGCACAAACTGCTCTGACGCAAATGCTTGCGGAAGAGATGGATGCAGACTGGGATCTCATGCGCTTTGAAGAGGCGCCAGCCAATGCCGAATACGCCAACATGGCAGTAGGGCGGGGCTACCTATTTAAGGGCGTCGATTTTCCTGATGCCGTAGTGCCTACGGTTGATGGTCTGATGTTGAATCTCGCGGACGCACTGGGTATGCAGATTACGGGCGGTAGCATGAGTATTCGTACCACCGGCCAGTATTTCCTTCGCGCAGCTGGTGCCTCTGTTCGCGAGATGCTGGTAAAAACCGCGTCAAAGGCTTGGGGTGTCCCTGAGAGTGAGATTCGAACGGCTAAGAGCATGTTGCATCACGACAGCAGTGGCCGATCGGCTCCTTATTCGGAGTTTGCGGCCGCAGCTGCTGAGATGACGCCGTCATCGACACCCAAGCTTAAGAAAACGAGCGATTTTTCTGTCATAGGGCAGAGCAAGCCTCGACACGATATCCCATCAAAGGTAGATGGTACGGCGATGTTCGCCATGGACGTTAAGCGTCCCGGTATGGTGTATGCCGCCGTAAAGCGTACCCCCGTTGCAGGTGGCACGCTTCGACGCGTGGATGACAGCGCAGCGCGCGCAATGAAAGGCGTTATCGATGTGGTCAAAGTGGGCTCGTCGAGTGCTGCAGGTCTCGTGGGGACGTATTCTGCGGGCGACACCATCGCGGTGGTCGCTGATAGCTATTGGAGGGCGGAGAAGGCGCTTGCAGCGCTCAAGCTCGAGTGGAATACCGGGGGCAAGGAACGCGTCTCAAGCGAATCCATTTTTGAGCAGTTCGACCGGGATATTACGGCAGGTGTAGACCGAGCCAATGATGTTGCCCTAGGCGATGCCACTACTGCGTTTGACAGTGCGGCGACCGTACTGACCGCTGACTATCGCGTGCCATATCTGGCGCACACCTGCATGGAACCGCCAAACGCAACAGCGGAGGTCTCGGCAGACCGGGCGGAGATTTGGGTCGGTTGTCAGAATCCCTTGGGATTCCGGCAGCACCTAGCCGCCAACCTCGGTCTGGATATTGAGCAAGTGACGCTGCACAACTATTTTATGGGCGGAGGCTTCGGTCGAAAGAGCAATGCGGACTATGCGTTGCAGGCCGCTATGATTGCTCGCCAAGTGGGTAGGCCCGTTCAGATGGTGTACTCCCGTGCGGAGGACATCAAGCAGGACTTTTATCGGCCAGCCGTTCAAAGCCGATTCAAGGCGGGTCTCGATGCTGATGGCAAGTTGGTTGCTTGGCAAAATACCTACGTTGATAAACACGAGCCTGTGGAGGCGCCGCTCATTCCCTACGCTGTGGCGGCTCAGGATATCGGACACGTTGCCAGCCCCACTCATGTGCCGTTTGGTGCGTGGCGAAGTGTTGATCACTCCCAGCACGGCTTCTTCACGGAGTCATTTGTTGATGAGGCAGCACACGCTGCAGGCAGAGATCCTTATGAATTCCGAGCAGAGATGCTAAAGGACAAGCCGCGTCTATTAGCGGTGCTCAATCGGGTCGCTAAGGAGGCCGATTGGGGCCGACCGATGGAAGAAGGACGCGGGCGTGGGATCTCATTGCAAGAGTCATTTGGTTCTATTGTGGGTCAGGTCGTAGAAGTGACCGTATCGGGCGGAAAGACCTGGGTTGATCGGGTCGTCGCTGTGATCGACGCGGGTTATGCGGTGTCCCCCGATGGTACAAAGGCGCAAATCGAATCAGGCATTATTTATGGTCTAAGTGCAGCGATGTACGGCGAGATTACTATCGAAGAGGGCGCCGTGGCGCAGAGTAGTTTTGCTGACTACGACGCTATTCGTATGCATGATTCTCCGGTAATAGAGACCCACATCATCAACAGTGGTGCCGAAATGGGTGGCGCAGGTGAACCCGGTACGCCCGGGGTGGCTCCGGCTTTGGCAAATGCCATTTTTGATGCCACCGGTAAGCGAGTTCGCACGTTACCCGTCATTAAGGCCGATCTGCGAAGTGATGCTGAGGCGTCGCCTGCCGTAGCGGCACTGGGTGCCTGAGACCTAACCTAGGTTCCAAAAGAAAAAGCCCCCATTTTGGGGGCTTTTTTATACGGGCAGCTTTCATACCGATGGCGTGCCAGGCCTTGTCTTAAGAGCTGGTCTGCAGACCGCGGTTAGACGATCGTAAAGCCTGCCTTGCTTATAGGTAGTGCTCTGATGCGTTCGCCGCAGGCATTAAAGACCGCATTACAGACTGCAGGTGCAAGAGGTGGCAGTGCCGGCTCTCCCGCACCGGTAGGGCGGTAGCCTGAGTTCAAAACGTCAACATGGACCCGCGGACTTTGCGGCATACGCAATAGGGGGTAGCTGTCGTAGTTGCTCTGTACAACAGCTCCGTTCTTGATACTGATGCTTTGTGCAGCCATGGTGCTCAAGCCATCGACGACTGACCCCTGCAACTGGTTCTCGAGTCCCGAGAGGTTGACCACCTGACCGACATCGGCGGCAACCCAGACGTCGTGCACGGTAATATTTTTACCGTCGACGCTGACTTCAGCCACCTCAGCGATGTGACCAGAGTGGCTCAAGAAGAAGGCAAGCCCTAAGCCATGACCCTCGGGTAACTTGCGTCCCCATCCAGCCGCTTTAGTCACCGCTTCAATAGTCGCGCGTGCTCTGGCCGTATTGAGGCTGGCCATGTCACCCTCTTTTATCCATCCTTTGTCACCAATCGCATTGAGCAAGAAATCGCGGTGATCCTGTCCCGCCTTGTGCGCTAGTTCAGCGATAAAGGATTGCTCGGCAAAGGCATAGACATTGGAGATCGGTGCTCGCCAAGCGCCGGTTGGTGTTTGAGACTTCACGAAGCTTTGCTCTACAGCTACGTTGGGTATGACCTTGCCGGGGAAATCGTAGGGTCGGTAACTGGCACCGTAGTTGGCATTTTCCCCATCCGCTGACGCGGCAGCCACCAGGTTTTTCCAGCCGACTAATTGCCCATCAGCGGCGACGGCTCCTTGGAGTCGGTAATAGGTGGGTGCTCTGAAGTAATCAAAAGCCATGTCATCTTCACGTTTCCACTGGAGTTTGACCGGTGCGCCAACACGCCGTGAAATGAGCGCAGCTTCGAAGATGTACTCGTTGGATAATCGACGCCCAAAACCGCCACCGCCACGGAGTTGGTGCACGGTAATATTGCCCGGGGTTACGTCGAGTAATTTTGCGAGATTTGAGGTGATGAAGACTGGTGTTTGACTACTGGTCCAAACCTCAACGGCACTGGTTGCCGCGGACACAAGTACGCCTTGAGGTTCTAACTGTGCGTGCGATACAAAATCGGTTGAATAGGTTGCATCGGCAGTCATTGCCGCGTTTGCGAAGGCGGCTTCGACATCACCTGTACGCTCGATTTCAGCCTCGACTTTCCCGGCAGCGAGGGCGGCAAGCGCCTCTGCCTCAATTACATCCGAGTCATCTTGCGACGCGGCTGATAGGTCCCAATCTACTTTTAAAGCTTCGCGTGCTTTGAAGGTCGACCATGTGTCCTTACCCACAATAGCGACCCCGCTTTGAATTGTGTGGGACTCTCTAATGTCAAAGTTGTAGGGTCCGGGCGTTCCATCGAGAATGAAGGCATCAATAACTCCCGGTAGCGCTCTCACAGCTTCCAGATTGGCCGATTTTGCGACGCCACCAATTGACGGACACTTAACGAAGCTCGCGTAAACCATACCGTCGACCTTGGCATCGATACCAAATATCGGTTTGCCCGTGGCAATGCCTTCTGCTGACGCGTTCGAAATACGTTTGCCCAGCAAACGATAGTCTGCGGGCGCTTTGAGTCGCACGTCCGCCTCATCAGGTACGGCTATAAGTGACGCTGCCGCCACCAGATCTTTGTAGTGAGCCGACTTGCCCGAGGGACCATGCCGGACCAACGAGTCAGCCGTTATGAGTTCGTCGCGCGGCACATTCCATTGGCTTGCCGCCGCACGGCACAACATTTCCCTCGCCGTTGCGCCCATTTTTCTCATTTCATCCCAGCGCATGGGGATAGACAGAGAACCCCCGGCGAATTGCATACCGTATTGCTGCTGAACAGGCGCCGCCTCGCATTGGACATCTTCCCACTTAGCGTCGAGTTCCTCTGCCACAATCATGGGTAAAGACGTATTAACGCCTTGGCCTACTTCTGGGTTAGGACCGTAGATGGTGACGCTGCCATCCGCGTTGATGTTCACGTAAGCGTTCAGGGTTCCCGACGCCTCAGCTGATGCCAGAGACATCATCGAAATACTGCCTGTAGACGATAGGGCTAGACCCAGTGAAATTTTAAGGAAGTCGCGTCGCTCGGTGTTGGCGATCTGATTGGACGGCTGATTCATGCTGACACCTCCTCTGCTTCCATTGCGTTGTAGAACAGGGCAGAGGCGGTCATCGCACCGCTGGCCGCTTTAATCGCCGACTTAATGCGCACATAGGTACCGCAGCGGCAAAGGTTGCCCGCCATAGCTGCATCGATCTCATCATCGGTAGGGCTCGGATTGCGCTCAAGGAGTGCGGCTGCTGACATGATTTGGCCGGCCTGACAATAACCACACTGTGCGACATCATGGTCAATCCATGCCTGTTGAACGGGGTGTAGTGTCGCCGTTGCCAATCCTTCAACCGTAGTAACGGCGCGGCCTTCAAGTGCGCCGACTGTCAGCTGACATGAACGAACGGCGTAACCGTCAAGCCATACAGTGCAGGCACCACATTGGCCCACGCCACAGCCGTATTTGACGCCCTGAATTTCCGCATGATCGCGCAGGGCCCAAAGCAAGGGCATTGCGGGATCAATACCGTTAAACGAATGGTCTTTCCCGTTGATGGTGATAGTGGTCACGTGAGTCCGCCTCAATAGTTTTTGTTTGATTCAATAGTGGCACAAATCGCCTTAAATAAAAGGTAATGACGTCCCAATTGACGCAGCTTGGTGTGAATTTTAGAACGATGTCAGGTGCTGCTTGCTGGGGATTACTCCATGGCCTGTCCGGAGCCCAACTAACGAGGGAGGGGCATCAAAGCTCGGTGGCGGCTTCCAGTTCCCGCTCGAGTTTCAGCCGTGCATTTGCTCGAGGCTTGGAGAAGCGTGCGACGGCAAGGTAAATGACCGGTGTCAGAAACAGTGTGAAGAATGCCGTGAGACCCAGACCACCAAAGACGACCCAGCCCACAGCCTCGCGTGCTTCAGACCCGGGGCCCGAGGATAAGATAAGTGGGAGTGCGCCGAGCACCGTTGAGATCAGTGTCATTGCAATCGGTCGGAGTCGAATGTTTGCAGCATCCTCAATGGCATCTCGCACACTGGCACCCGCATCACGCCGTTGATCGGCGAATTCGACCAATAGAATGCCGTTCTTAGCGATTAACCCAATGAGCATGACGAGTCCGACTTGTGAATACACATTGAGTGACGTGCCGGTGATGAACAGGGCGAAGATAGCCGCCGCAAGACCGAATGGCACAATAGTCATGATGACGAGCGCTGAGGTCAGGCTTTCAAACTGCGCAACGAGCACCAAGAACACAATCAAGAGTGCGAGACCATAGGCGTAGAGCGAGTCTCGCTGAGATTCTCCCAAGCGTGCGGCCTCGCCCTCGGGAACAACCGTAATGGAGCTGGGGACAACCTCTTTGGCTAATGCCATGAGATCGTCCACGGCGGTTTGCAAGGCCACCCCTTCAACGGTTTGCATATCGATACTGATAGAGCGCCGCTGATAGAGCCGCCGCAACTCATCGGGAACACCTTCCTCCACGACAGTCACGAGCGATGCCAAGGGGATAAGTTGACCGGTTTGCGAGCGAACGAACAGGTTCACCAGATCATTTGGGCCCTGAATCCGGTTCTTACCCGCCTTCAATACAATGGGGATCGATTGATCACGCCCGTTTAAATCGACGACCCGAACGCCGTCAACCATGACGCGCAGTGTCTGAGCCAGTTCGTCGATGGATACGTTGAGATCCGCGAGTCGCTCTCTGTCAATTTTGATAGCTACCTGGGCTTGCGATGGGGTGTAGTCGATGCGTGGATTCTCGACACTGTCGAGTCGCTCTCGTATCGCATCAGCGTAGACGCGGGCTGCCGCGTATATTTCCTCGTATTCGCTACCCAGTAGGACAAACTGGATGCCTCCGCGCCAGCCCCCACGCATATTCAGGCTGTTGCTTCCGTACACGCGAGCAGTCACGCCCGGCAACTGGCTCAGCTGTGGCTGAATCTCTGCTGCTAGCTCTTGCTGAGATATCTCTCTGTCTTCCCACGGCTTGAGTGTTCCCACGACGTAAATGATGTTTGGGTCCCAGCGACCAGCAACGCTATACAGCCGCTCTATGACGCCCGAGTCGAGATAAGGTTGGAAAATGGCCTCAATTTGGTCGGACTGACGCTCGGTATAGGGTAGGCCGACGCCAGCAGGGCCACGCGCAAACATATTCAGTTTGCCGCGATCCTCGGTGGGCAGTAATTCGCTATCCAACGATGTGTAAACACTGGCGGCTGCGGCAGCAATACCCATTGATACAAGGACCGATGTCACCGGGTAAGTTAGAACCGATCGCAAACTACCACTATAGATGCGCTGAAAGATGTTGGGGGTTTCTGATCGGCCAGGGACTGGGGACTCGGATTTGCCTAACCGCGCCATGAGCGCAGGTACCAGAGACAATGCCACAAACGATGAAATGCCAACTGCCACTGTGAGAACCAGACCAAACTCTCGGAACAGGCGCCCCGACGTTCCCGGTAAAAACGCAATGGGAACAAAGACGGCAACCAGCACCATGGTCGTCGCGATAACCGCGAAGAAGACGGATTGCGTGCCGAGGACAGACGAAGCGCTGGTACCTTCACCACGTTTTTGTCGGCGCTGAATACTCTCAAGTACCACAATGGCATCGTCGACAATGAGTCCTGTTGCCAGGACAAGCGCCAGCAACGTCAAGATGTTGATAGAAAAGCCAAGCACCCAACTCGCAGCAAGCGTGCCGAGAAGAGAGATGGGAATCGCAACCGCAGGCACGAGAGTAAAGCGCCAGCTGCCGGAAAACAGACGAATTGTCAGAATAACGATGAGTACCGAGAACGCGAGTGTCCGCAACACTTCCGATACCGCGCCATTAATGAAGATGGCCTCATCAGAGATGACCTCTAGCTTGATGTCATCTCGTTGGGCATTGAAACGCGCAACCGCTTCATGAGCCCCTTCCGAAATTTGAATCGTATTTGAGCCGGCTTGTCGAACCACACCCACGCCCAGCACTCGCTGACCATTCAGTCGAACCACCGAGGTCGCGTCGTCAGGCGTGTAGGCAATGCGAGCCACATCGCGTAACCGCACCTTATCGGTGATAAGAAGATTACCAATGTCGGCTTCCGAGTCCACAGCCGCATCTGCGCGCACCAAGAGCGTCTGATCGCTGGTTCTAAAACTTCCAGCGGGTACATCGAGCGGTGCCTGTGTCAGCACTGAGCGAACGTCCGTTACGGTGAGTCCGTAGGTGCTCATGCGACCGGGGTCAAGTTCAACTCTGAGAATCTGCCGACGCGAGCCGAAGAGCGGCACATCGGCAACGCCAGGCAAAGAGATAAAGGCAGGAACGACATCGCGCTCGACGATAGTAGCTAGGTCCTGCTCTGACATGCCATCCGCGAGTACGGCGATGCGCATGATTTCCTCGGCGTCTTCGTCTGCCTTGAAGACGGCTAACTGTTCGACGTTATCCGGTAGCTGGCGCTGAACTCGGCTGACGGCCTCCCGAACATCGGCGGCCGCACGATCAACATCGGAGCTAGGATTGAACACGGCGCGAATACGGGTGTTTCCCTCCTCGCTGTTGGAGTTCACTTCTTTAACGCCACTAACACGAGCGACCGCACCCTCGAGAATACGGGTGACCTCCGCGTCCATGGTCTCTGGGGACGCCCCTGGTAGATTGGCACGGACGTTGACGACCGGTTCATCGACGTCCGGTAATTCTCTAACTTCAATGGCAAAAATGGCAACCAAACCCGCAATAGCGATCAACAGGTTCATGACAGTGACAAGCCATGGGCGCTTTACGCCAAGAGCGGGAAGGCCGGCACCGGCCAGGGCGTTAAGTGTGGCTTTCATTGGTCTTTGCTGCGCATTTTAGCTGCGATCAGCCTGTTCGGTTTTGGGTGATCGAGCAGTTGCTGTCGCTGCATTGATGTCTTTAATCTTCATGCCGGGCCGAACACTCTGAATTCCCTCGAGAATAACCCGCTGGCCCTCGGCTAATTCACTGCGAATCAGCATTCGCCCCTCGACGCGTCGCACCATTTCAACGGGCGAGCGCATCGCTCGATCGCCTTGGGTAGACCATACATAGGGGCCGTCGGCGCCCCATTGGACGGATAACTCTGGGACGCTCAAGTACTCACCTTTTTCGATCGAAGCATCAATTTCGAACGCCATGCCCGGCCGAAGGTTGTCACCGCTGTTGTCGATCGCCGCTCGGGCTCTGAAAGCGCGCGTCGCTGAGTCCACGCGAGAATCAACCGCGACAATTCGCCCAGAGGTATTGTCGTCTGGTGACTCCCATTGGCGCGCTTGCACTTCAAGGTCCGTCACGATGCGGCCAATAAAGCTCTCGGGCACCGTAAAATCAACGAGCAACACACTCCGATCATCCAGCGTAGTAATGACGGTTGAAGTGTCTACCCGATCACCAATTTCCACATCGGTGATGCCAATGCGCCCTGAGAATGGTGCTGTTACCTGGCGACGAGAGAGCTCTACTTCGGCTTGCGCCAAACGAATCTCGGCCAAATCAACGTCACTTTGCGCCGTATCGATAGTGCTCTGCGGGATATTCGCCTCAGTCGCGTTGAGAGAAAGATAGCGCTTCAGTGTTCGTTTCGCTTCTGCAAGTTCCACCTCAGCCTGACGAACCGCAAGTGCCTGATCACGATCATCCAACTTAAGGAGTGTCTCGCCCTTCGTTACTGGTGTGTCGGGTGCGAGCTTTGCAAACGTGACTACCCCCGAGCTCTCTGGGTACAGCGTCACGCTTTGGCGAGCCCGCGCAGTACCTACGGATTTTATTGAATCGATGAGCGGTGCGCGCTCGACAGGTGCGGTTACGACGGGCAGCTCGCGCGCACCCCATGAACCGCGTGATTCGCGTATTTCCTCATCAGGGGTATCTGAGCAGCCGAGCAGGGCCGCGCATGCCAGCAGAGCCGACATACCTGAGAACCGCATAACCGCGCGAAATTTGAGCATGGCGCGAGTATATCCGAGATTTCAGATTCGCAAGCTTTTTATTTTCAGTTTGAGGCAATGCCGACGTCGACAAAGACACGACTGTTGCTTACAGGATGACCTCAATAAGACGAGGGCCTTTTTCTGCCATTGCCTCGGCCATCGCGCGATCCAGCGCTTCAACTGTATCGACGCGCTCTGCTGCCATCCCCATACCTTTGGCGATATCGGTCCACTGAATGGCCGGGTTGGTTAGATCGAGCAATGACAAGGCCGTGGGTCCCGGTTTTTCCACACCCACGCGCGCAAGCTCAATATTTAGTATGGCGTACGATCCGTTGTTAAGAATCAATACAGTTACGTCGAGATCCTCGCGTACCATCGTCCATAATGCTTGGACCGTATACATCGCTGATCCATCAGCCTCCAATGCAAGCACTTTTCGGTCAGGACAGGCGACCGCGGCACCCAATGCAAGAGGTAGGCCTTGCCCAATTGCGCCACCAGTGAGCGTGAGCCAGTCGTGAGGTGCGGCGTTTCCAGTCATGAGGAAGGCACCCAAACCATTGGTTGCGCCTTCGTCAGAAACAATCGCATTTTCCGGAAGTCGATTGGCAATCACCTTACCGAGCTCTACTGCGTTGATAGGGCCGGTCTCCAGGGCATGTTCAACGCGTTGCGCTACGTTCGTCACTTCGTTCGGCGCGCCAAGGGCATTGGCAATGCGCGTCAGGGTATCAATCGCATCGACACCGTGGTCGCCCATTTGAAGTAGGCTCGCGCCTTCAGGTGATAGCCATCCTGGTTTCCCGGGGTAGGCAAAGAAGGATACTGGTGGCTTGCTGCCGACAACGACGAGGGTATCGAGTCCTTGTAGGTGCTCCGCGGCCATTTCACCGAAGTAGGGCAGGCGCTCGGTCTCAACGCGCCCGACGCCTCGCTGTTGACGCGTGAAGAAGGTTTCGGTGATCAGCCGCGCGCCGGTTGCTTCAGCAATACGTCCTGCTTGAAGTAGACCTGACTCGCGGAGCGCATGACCGCCCATGAATAAGGCCGCGGAATCACTATTCCGAAGCGCTTCAGCTGCCTCCATGATCTCATCTTCACTCAGGGTTTTAGGCGCTGGAATATCAGGGATATCCACGTCACCACCTGCGGGATCCCAGGCATGATTCGCGGGCGCTACAAAGGCGGTGACGTTACCGGGATATTCCATGCTGGCTTGCCAAGCCTTCAGTCCAACTTCGGGCAAGTCGTCCGGACTGGTTGATACCCCCGTCCAAGCGCAGACAGCCGAGGTGAGTCCGTCGATATCGGATGTCAGCGGTGCATCCAACTCCAAGTGGTGGGTAGCGTGATCGCCAATCATGTTCAACACGGGCACTCGGGCTCGCGATGCATTGTGAAGATTGGCGATGCCGTTGGCATAGCCCGGTCCAAGGTGAAGTAGCGTCAGGGCTGGCGTGTCGGTCATGCGCGCAAACCCATCTGCAGCACCTGTAACAACGCCCTCAAAAAGACCAAGCACAGCTCGAATTCGGGGTTCTTTATCCAGCGCGGCGACGAGCTGCATCTCTGAGGTGCCAGGATTGGCGAAGCAAGCGCTGACACCAGCGTCTGCGAGTTTCTTTATGAGTAAATCTGCGCCATTCATTACCGCTCAACCCCTAATGTGTTTTTTATTAAATCCCAGTATACGCATCAACACAGGCGTAGATGGGCACTGTTTATCCTCGGAGCTATCTTTCTACGACATCCTACCGATGAGATCGCGCTATGCCACATTAGGCAGGACCCACTCACTACAAGTCGTGACCTAGTCTTACAGCTGGAGCGATAGTGCCGGCTTGCCGGAACGATCCGCTCGATAAATACCCCAGTGTTTCTCCGGTTCCAAGGGATGGTCTGACCCTTTCCAGTTTTCGTCAAAGGCTTCGAAGATATAAACCAGTATCTCTTCTTCCTCTGCCCACTCGAGCAACTCCCGCAGATAAGTCTCTTGAAATAGCTCACCTACGTTCTCTGCTGGGATTCCGCGCCCGTTCGACGCTGTGGCCCAGCCAGCCTCGGTGATGATGACCTGCTTATTTGGGTAGGCGCTCTGAACCGCATTGAAGTTCTCACGGGTGTACGCCATTGCCTCGGCTACCGTTTTGTATTCCCACACCGGGTAGGTATGAATCGCAATGACATCCAGTTCTTCAGCAAGCCCGGTGAGCTTATCTAGCCAAGGAACGTAGTTTTCGCAGAAAGTCACGGGTTGAGAGATGCGTGCACGCAAAAAGGCCGCATACGCTGTCACAGCCTCGGGCTCGATAAGATGGTCAGTCCAGTCAACGGTCGCCTCGTTGCCCACGGATACGATGTCGACAATCGCGTCATAGCGATTAGCCCACGCCACGGCACGATCCAACTCCTGCTGGTTGTTGATGCGATTCTTTTTTAGTGTCTCTTCACTGTAAACACCGCCCCATGGGCAGTTAGGGTTGTTCACCTCTGCGCCGATATACGCACCGAGCATTACTGTGAAGGGGAGATTCTCGCGCTCGATAACCTTGAGTACTCGCTCGGCATGCAGATCACAGGCGTAGACCCGTAGGGCGTCCCAATGTCCCTCGAGAAGCCGCAAATCCTCCAAAATTTCTGACTCCGAGGGGAAGACGCCCGCATCAGGGCTTTGCCCATCTCGGAATCCCGAGTAGCAAATGGCGCGTTTGTAGGGCAGGCGTTTCGTCTTATTCATAACAGATTTGAGTACTTAAACTTTTCGTTTTCATCCCACAATCCCCAGTGGGCACCCACGTCACCTTCACCAGCTTCGCCGGACACCTTCCATTCTTCATCAAACGACGCAAAATAAAACATCTCTACGTCGTCTTCTGCCGCCCATTCCATCGCTTTAAGAAAGTAAAGGTAGGCACCCTGCAACGATGACTCAGCGCCGTAAAAGTTTCCACCAGAACTTGGCCAGCCAGTCTCTGAAATGATGACGCGCTTTCCGTTCGCAACTTTTTGCACCCGACGATACATGTCCTGCATATAAAGCGTTGCGTAGGGCAGAGCACAGCCTTCCCAAAACGGATAGCAGTTAGTGAGGAGGACGTCGCAGGCTTCAGTCACTTGCGGCCGGTCCTCGAACTCATAATAGGCATCGACATAACCCATGGGAACATTCGAGGGGAGTCGCTCCCTGACCTCGGCCATGAAGTCGAGGAGCTCGGTCTCTTCCAAGTCGCCGCGATAAAGAACCTCGTTACCCACTGCGGCGACGTCAACGGCGCCCGCCTGCGCGAGTTCGATCAATTTATCAACTTCATTCCGGTTCTTATCCGCATCTTCGCCAAGCCAGGCACCAACTAAGGTCTTTAAGCCTATGGCTTTGGCTACTTGCGGGATGTGCTCATTGCCTTGAGTGGTAGAAAAAGAACGAATCCAGTTGAAACGAGGCGCCAGAATCGCCATTCGATGCTCGATCTGCTCGCGCGTGAGTTCATCGCCGGGTTTTTGACCCTTGGTGTAGGCGCTGAAGGAAATGCCATGCATCTTTTCTTCGAGCAAAAGCTCGAGACGGGTATCTAAATCGAGCTCGCTCGCGCTGCGATTATCTTGCCCGATTAAATAATGGTGTTTCCCTGTCCGTTTGCCCATGTGTCTCCTCGTATGTTTTAACGTGTGCGTGGTGATGGAGACGCGATGCTAAGCAAGGATGCCGTTTCAGACATCTTCAATACGACGAGACGGCGCATTCACTGGTTAAGTTGGATGAACCTTGGTATCGCTGGGCTGGACGGTGTTTTAGCATATCGTCCGGACTTGAGAGGCATGTGACCGAACACGATTACGGTCCTCCGTCTGTCAGTAGAACTGATACGCCGACAATTAGGATAAGCGGCGCCATGAAAGTAGGGCAGTCGACTGCGCGTCGACTTTGTCGCTTAACAGTTCGAATATCACGAAATTAATGATTGAGAGATATGACTAACGAAACGCTGTATTTGGGTGCCAATCCGCTTAATGCCTCTGCCACTGCCGTTGAGGGTGACTACGTCACGCGTGATGGCGAATCTTTTTATCGTATTGCCAACGTCGACGGCATGAATGATTTCTTCATCAGTGTCGTTAGCGATTCCAATCATTGGATGTTTATTTCTACACGCGGCGGGCTGTCTGCCGGCCGCACGGATTGTGACAGTGCGCTATTCCCGTATTACACCGAAGATAAAATTCGCGACAACTCGGATAACACGGGTAGTCGAACGATCGTCATTGCCGATCAGGGTGGTAAACGGATGCTATGGGAGCCCTTCTCTCGCTCTCACACTGGCATCTACCGCATCACGAGAAACCTCTACAAGAATGTGCTCGGTGACAAACTCATTTTTGAAGAGACCAATCACGATCTTGGTCTCCAGTTTAGTTATTCATGGTCGACCTCAGATCGGTTTGGTTTTGTAAAGCAGTCCACGATTGCGGCTACTGGTAATGCCGAGTCTGCAGTCGAGATCCTCGATGGCATTGAGAATCTGCTGCCTTATGGCGTCTTGGCTGGCACGCAAAACGAGCTGAGTTGCCTGGTCGATGCCTACAAGAAAAATGAGTTGGTACCTAACTCAGGCCTCGCTGTTTATGCAATGAGTTCGATCCTATCGGACAAAGCTGAACCCAGTGAGGCACTGTCAGCAACAACCGTTTGGTCGTATGGGGTACAGGACGCCAGCTATCTCATCAGTTCAAATCAGCTGAGCCAATTTAGATCTGGCGCCGCTATCAGCGAAGAGCAGGAAGTCTTGGGGCGACGAGGCGCATATTTCGTTCACCAGACATTTGCGCTCGCCGCAGGTGCTGAGCGTAGCTGGGGAATTGTGGCCGACGTCAATCAAGGTCCGGCAGCCGTCAGAGACACTGTGTCGCTGATTCAAAGCGACGCCGATGTGTCCGCCTTGATTGCAGACGATATCAAGCTCGGCTCCCGAAACCTGGAGCGCCTCATTAGCACGGCCGATGGCATACAGATGACGGGTGACACGCTGAGCGCCAATCACCATGCGTCTAACGTACTGTTTAATATCATGCGCGGCGGTTTGTTCATTGATAACTACGCCATTGAAAAGTCTGATCTCATGGCTTTTTGTACCGAATGGAATCGTGCGGTCCTTGACGCCAACACGCCTTTCTTTGATGCGTTACCAGCGCGCATGACCTATCACGATCTTGACGCGGCGCTTGCAATTAATAGGGACCTGCAGCTCGAGCGTCTGTGCAGAGAATATTTACCGCTGAGCTTCAGTCGTCGTCACGGGGACCCATCGAGGCCGTGGAATCGATTTGCCATCAAAGTGAAAGATGAGAAAGGCAACAAGCTTCTTAACTATGAGGGCAACTGGCGCGATATTTTCCAAAACTGGGAAGCGCTGAGTTCCTCCATTCCGTGCTTTGGCGCGAACATGATTTCAAAGTTCGTCAATGCGACGACAGCGGATGGCTACAATCCTTACCGAATTACCCGGCAAGGAATCGACTGGGAGCGCCCCGAGCCTGAAAACCCCTGGGCGAATATTGGTTACTGGGGTGATCACCAGCTCATTTATCTGCTCAAGTTGATTGAACAGTCTGTTGCGCACAACCCCGTGGCGCTGAAGTCTATGATGTTCAGTGAGGCCTTTGCCTACGCTAATGTCCCGTACCGCATTAAGTCATACGCCAGTATTCTGAGTGACCCCTACGATACTATCGAGTTTGACGAGGCTCTGGATCGAGTCATCGATGGCCGTGTTGAGGCGATGGGGGCAGATGGTCGTTTGATGCCCGCGCCGAGCGGTGAGGTCTACCAAGTCAACCTCGCCGAAAAGATCTTGGTCACGCTGCTCTCCAAGATAGCCAACTTCATCCCCGATACGGGTATCTGGATGAACACCCAGCGACCCGAGTGGAATGATGCGAACAATGCACTTGTAGGAACCGGTGTTTCCGTTGTGACCTTGTGTTACCTCCATCGTTTCTTAAATAAGGCAGTTCCGCTGTTCTCAGAACTCGAGCAGGACTCGGTGCAGCTATCTGCAGAGGTTGCAGCGTTTATGTCTGACGTAGCTTCCGTACTCGAGGCGCACCAGGGGTCAATCGGCAAAGGGCCGGTCTCTGATGCCGTCAGAAAAGAGGTGATGGAAGCCCTTGGAACAGCGGCGGAGCGGTACCGTCAAGGTATCTATGATCGCGGTTTCTCTGCGTCGAAAAAGTCGGTAAGCCTTGCCAGCGTAGTCGATTGTCTATCCCGTGCGCGTGACATCAGTGCCGTAAGTATTCGATCTAACCGTCGGAAGGATGGCCTCTACCACGCCTACAATCGCATTGCAGTGCGCGATGAAGGTGTAGAGATCAAGTATCTCTACGAAATGCTCGAGGGTCAGGTTGCGGTGTTGAGTTCAGAGCTTTTGGAAGCCAATGAGTCACTCGCGTTACTCAAAACGCTCCGTGCATCTTCTCTTTACACTGCGCGACAGCACTCCTACCTGCTGTACCCCAACCGTCAGCTACCGAGCTTTATGGCGCGCAACCTGGTGCCCGGCGAGTTCGTGAAGTCCTCGACGTTAATGACCAAACTGGTTGCCGCTGGAAACACGGATCTGATTGAAGTTGATGGATCGGGCCAGGCGTTTTTTGCCGGTAAATTCAATAACACAGCTTCCGTGGCAGCAGCTTTGACGAGTCTCGCAGAGGTTGGTTTTGCAGAGGACGTTTCGGCAGAGAGAGCTGCCATCGAGACCTTGTTCTCTGATCTGTTTGATTGCGCAAACTTCACGGGCCGCTCAGGTGGTATGTACGCCTACGAGGGACTGGGCTCTATTTACTGGCATATGGTCTCCAAACTGCTGCTCGCCGTGATGGAAACGGTCAAGCAAGCAGAGGAGGCGGGTGCATCTGCGGATGTATTAGCAGGCCTACAGGCTGCTTACTACGATGTGCGAGAGGGTATTGGATTTAACAAGACGCCAGACGTCTATGGTGCCTTCCCAACCGATCCGTATTCCCATACGCCTGGCTTCGCTGGTGCGCGTCAGCCGGGTATGACGGGGCAGGTGAAAGAGGAAGTGCTGACACGTCTCCTCGAGTTGGGCGTAGAGGTTTCAGACGCCCGCGTGAGCTTCAAGCCATCAGTGCTCCGCCGATCAGAGTTCTTGGGATCGCCGGCAACGCTGCGCTACTTCGATACAGCGGGTGCTTCGCAAGCGGTTGCATTGGAGGCGGGCGAGCTGGGCTTTACCTACTGTCAGGTGCCGGTGGTTATGGCGCTTGCTGATTCGCCATCAATCACCTTACACACCGCTGACGGTGCGACGGAGTCTGTTGCAGGGAGCGTGTTGACTGCCGAGCAATCAGAAGCACTGTTTAAAAAGACGGGACACTATGTGCGCCTCGATGTGCGTGTTACACAGGTGATGGATTAATTTATTGTGTCTGCTGCACAAGCGGAGCAATGCAGCGGTTCGCCGCTTGGGTCTTGGCGGTCTATGAGCCTTCTTGTCGGTTTTCGGCGACAAAAGCTCGGGTGACCCTAGTAGCGGTCAGACGGCATTATGATGCCCGTCGGGCATCAAGCTCATTGCGGATGGCAGTGACTGCCTCCTCGTTGAGGTCGTAGTTCCACATCGCCCAAATGCCTATCAAGGTTCCGGTTGCTGGTACCAGAATAAAGGCTGCTCGGAGACCGTTGAGTGCTTCCTCGGTTTGTACGGTAACATTCTGATCAAACCCGACGAATGCCAAAATGAGACCGCTTAACAGCCCGGCAAAAGCAGCGCCGAACTTCACCATCCACCAGTAAATAGCACCAAAGAGTCCCTCGCGCCGCTCGTGGGTTTCGAGCTCGTCCAAATCACAGATATCAGCGGTCATGGACATCATGATGGTAAACAAGCCGCCGATACCAAACACAAATAGTGGGATTGGAAGGAACATCAGCCAGGGGTTCTCGGGAGAGAAGCTCCACCAGAACATGGCGTAGCCTGCCAGCGACATGCTCTGAGTAATCAAGAAGGTGCGGTGCTTTCCAAGTGTCTGCGCCATGTAGTTGACGACCGGTATGACCAGGAAACAGGTGAAGAGCGCAGAAATACTGCCAAACAGTGCTGGCCAGTTGCCGGCCGCAACTGGATCGCCGTTATTCATGTAGTAGACGATGATGAAAAACGCGAAACCGGCGACGCAGTTGTAGGCATTGAAGATAAAGAAAGTCGCCGCGCAGATACGCTGAAATGGTTTGTTCTTTAAGGTAATACCAATACCTTTGAAAAGCTCTGTGAAGGTTTGCGCCAACGTTTTACCGTCTGACGTTGGCTCAGCACTACTAGTATCTTCAGAGTCACAGAAAATGGCCGGAACCATTGCCAGTAACATGCAGATGAGCCCCACATAGATTGATACGGTTCGAGCGCCCTCGGTCGCGGACGCAAACCACTCGGGGTCATAAAGGACAACCCAGCCCCAGGGTGCAATGACCCAGGCCCATTGACCTATCCACTGCGCCACGGCCATTAAGCGCGTGCGCTCATGGTAGTCGTCGCTCATTTCATAGCCCATGGCGACGTAGGGAACGCTAAAGATGGTCATCCCCAGGAAAAATACAATTGACCACCCTAAGAAGTACCAAAAATTGTAGGTGATGCTGTTATCTTCAGAGAGCTGCCACATGGCGATGTAGGACAGGCCTGCGACTACTGCCCCTATGAAAACAAAGGGGCGGCGTTTACCCCACCGAGACTCCGTTCGATCCGAGATGTACCCCATGAGCGGATCCGTTAGCGCATCCACCAGCTTGGGCAGGAAGAAGATGAGACCCCACATCAAAGGACTCATGCCCAAGCTTTCTACTAGGATCACCATGAAGATGCCGAGGGCAGCAGGGAACATTTGGTTGGCCAGCATTCCGATACCAAATGCCACTTTTTGAGACATTGGAATTTTCGATGTCCGTGGCGTGTCTGAACTCAGGTCGGATGATTGGCTGAGAGTGCTAGTTGTCATGCTGCGCTTCTTCTGAACAAATTGAAGAACCTCGTGCGTTTTTGAGGCTCGGGTTTAATAAGAAAGGGAATATTGGCAACGGCGCTGCTGTCATGAGGTGTGTCAATCTGACAGAACAGGCGGTACTCGCCAGGCTCGGATAGTTGAAAATTAAATTGTCGATTCTGCGTTCCGATGACCGCTTCAATCGTTGGCGGGGTGGGCTCAAAATCGCCACCATCGCTTTGAAGCGCGGTTGGGACTTCCTCACGCACACGCCACGAGATGAGGTGATCATCACTCTCAGTCGCATGGACCTCGGCGTGGAATACTTGATTGACAGCCCCTTCAGTGCTCTTTGGTGACTCTTCAGCATTGAGGCGCAGCGAGTGAATCTTTGGAGCTTGATGTGACGGCCAGTCGCCGGTCCACGCCTTTTGCATAACATCCACAGCCGCCGTGCGTTCACCTGTCTCCAAAAACATGCCGTACCAGGTGGGTGTTCGCTCCTGTTTTTGGCCCCATAAGAAGATGTAGGCACCTAGGCAGCGCTTGCTGTCGGCCAAAATAATCTCGTCATAGCGACGGGCGATGTCGTTTGCCTTCTGTGTGCTTGAGGGCTCAAAAGGCCGACCCCAGTCGGTCTCCGGACTTTCCCAATGTCCTGTCGGGCCCCACTCCGTTATTTGGTAGGGGCCGTCGTATCCTACCTTCTCCAGAATTTCTGGCAGGTGGTCTATCTCGCCATAGATTTGGAACGATAAAAAGTCGAGCGAGGGCGCCCGCTTGGCAATAGCTGTCACGGTGGGCTTATCGATTCCTGCAAGCATGGTGGTGACAGGATGATCAGGGTCGACCTGTTTGATGCGAACAGCCAGATCCTCCATTGCATCCCAGACGCTTTCATTTTTGGCGCGCAAATTCAGCTCGTTGCCCAGTCCCCACATGAGTAGCGCCGGGTGATCTTTCAGCCGAATCACATCGCGCATCATCGCCTCGTTTTGAGCGATGACTGCGACCTGGTCTGAGTAATCGAATCCATGCCGCTCGCGCGCAATGTCGAGTCCCATGCATACCTTTAAACCCAGCGCCTCTGCTTCATCCAGAATATCGATCGCATCGCGCTCGCCATTGGCTACCCGCCAGGTTCGAAAGGCGTTTCCACCGGCCTCTGCCAATGATTTCAGGTGCCCGAACTCCAGCCCGGCTCCTTTGATAAAGAAGGGCTCTCCGTCAACGGTTAGTTGATAACCTTCCGCCTTATCGCCGAGGAGTTGTACCTTTGCCATGGTCGATCGTATGTAACACTTTTATTGAGATTTTTTACGAATTTCAGGATATCAACCGGTAGAAAAGCCGGTAGACCAAAGCAGGCCAAATGGGACTGAGATGAGACTAATGGGGAAGCCGCCAGCACAATGTGGCGACTGTTGTAGGCAGCCCCAAATAGTGAGCCAAGAACTTAGCCTTTAGGTATGGCTACGCGTTGAGTTCTGAGAGCGATATGAATGCTCTTGCAGCAAACGTTTTTGACTCAATCGGAGCGAACGGTGTATTGCTTTGTTATCCGTCCGCGGCGACTGTCCGCGGTGAATAATGGCTCGTGGAGGATCTCGTTGGCGTAGTCCTCGGCTTGGTCTAGATAGTGCGGTGACGCTGGATCGGTCATGTCATTTCCGTATTGATGCGTGCCGAGTAATTTTTGCTCGCCATCGGGCATCCATCGGATGAAGTAGTAGAGTCCATCCCCAGCAACTGCCGTCAGATGGTCGTCTCCATCAAGCCGTCGAGAATAGATCGCGCGCAACGTGTCAGGGCCTCCGGCAACTGGCCAGTGTGTCCCATCTCTACCATGTCGATTGACATCACCCCAGCGCGGATCAAGACGACCACCAATCTCCAAGGTTTGATCAATACAATCGTCAAGAATTGCTTGTGCGTCGGGGTTACTGGTGCCGCCGCTCTCAGCTTGCCATTCGGCGGCAAGTACGCAGACACCGAGTGCAGCGCCACGATTTTCTTTGTCAGTCCCAAGATCCCAGGTCTCGAGAATCTCGATTGCACGGCTCACTGTGTCGCTCGCCCTTGGGAGTGCGATCACTTCACTTAAAAACGCGATGCCTCTGTAGTTCACCGAATAGCTGTTGTCGTGCTTTAACTCCCAAGCCTCATCAAAAGAAATTTGTTCAAAGTCAGAAAACAGTTCCAGTCCGCGGGTTGCGCGGTTGGTCATCCGTGTCTGCCATCCACCGTCGGCAGGTACTGCGTTCGGCTGTGGGTTGTCCTCTGGCTCGGTGATGTTGAAAGGCGTCTGGTTGGCACTGTGCACAAAGCCAGACGCAGGGTTGGTCACCTGAGGAAGCGCTGAGGTGGGGTGGTAACGCTGCCAGATGAGATCTGAGCGATTGCCTGGCAGGTACTGCTGCCAATTCCAGCCTGGGGCTCTCACCGGTAGCTGTGCGTTGTGGATGAAGTGAATGTCGCCATGCCGATTGGCATAAACGAAATTGAAGCTCTGTATGTGATTGAGAGCGACCGCCGCTCTCCATTCCTCGAAGTTCTTGGCCTTGTTCATAGCCAACCATTGCTCAACTTGCTTCATCTCATCGATACCAGCGTAACGAACGGCATACACACCGTGCTCGGTCCTCAAGGCAGGGCCATGCGCTGATCGGAGCACTTCCCGTTTGACTGACCATGGAATAAAGCCCCAGAGTTTTAATTTAAGCTTTACCTCGCCAACTTCGAGATCACGCCACTCACCGTCGAGACGGTATTGGTTGGGGTTGTCGGGGTTCATCTCGAGCACATAAATGTCCACGAGATCAGGCTTGTTTACCGTCGCGCCCCATCCGTGTTCTTCCGTAAAACCGACGCCCATGGTCGGCGCGCCGGGAAATAGGCCGCCCATTACATTGAGCCCTTCGCCTGACTCGATATGTGCTTCATACCAGGCGACCGGTCCTGTCAGCGGCTGGTGGGAATTAATAATGAGGTAGGTTGATCCGTCCTCGGTTCGTGAAGGTGCAATCGCCGTCGCATTGGAGCCAATCGGGTCTTTAGGCTTGGGGTTGTAGGGCGCTTTGCTGACCGTGTTAGGGCGTTCGTCCCCGAAGAGTTCGAGCACGGGGCCATCAAAACCATAAAACAGCGGGTGTCTCAGCATGTGCCCCGCAATAATGTCCTTGCCCGTTATCGGCAACAGCTCAGGATGCTTCACTTCGGAGGGGTTGTCTCGAGTAAAAGCATTGAAGCCTTCAGCGAACGCCTCGACATAACGGCGAATCTCGGGCGACAGGACTCGCTCGTAGTCGCGATCAAGCGTTCCCCACAGGTCTAGCCATTTCACCAGATAGTCAGACTGTGCGCCTTCCTGACCCTCGTAGAGCCCTGCCGTGCCTCGGAAAAAGGGCAGACTGCCTTCCATAATCGGCCATGAATCCTCTGCCTGGGCATACGCGAGACCGAATGCTGCATCGGCATCTGTCTCGCCGTAAATGTGTGGAACGCCGTACTGATCTCGCTCAATGCTGGCTTCGTGAGTCGCGCCGACGGCATATTGTCCCAATATCAGGAAGCAGATTAGGAACGAGAAGGCAGTGAAGTTAGCGCGAAGCGAAGTAGAGCGTGCTGTAAGGGTGCGTATATGCATCGTTATTGTTCCGTGCCGTATTTAGGATTGGACTGCAGCGGGCCGCGCCACGTGTTATCCCACAATTTGGTGGCGGTGTGTACTGGCGACAAGTATTCCTCATTTGCTCGCACCAAACGGCTTTGTCGAGGTTGTGACGTGGGGATTGCACACGGACAGGGTTATACTCGTGGCATGGATCTTATTGCTTTAGCCGTACCGTTTTTCCTGCTTTCTATTGCCATCGAGTGGTCATGGGGGCGTTGGTGCGGGCGAGACACGTACCGGCTGACGGATGCAGTGAGTAGTTTGACGTTGGGCGGTCTGTCCCAAGCGCGCAGATTTGTGGCGTTGGGCGTGGGTGGTGCTGTCTACGCTTGGTTAGCGTCCGTAACACCATTCACGACATGGACGACTGAGGGTTGGCAAGCGTGGTTGATCGCTTTTGTGCTCTACGACTTTTGCTACTACTGCTCGCATCGAGCGGGGCACGAGGTGAAGGTTTTTTGGGCCGCGCACGTGGTTCACCACCAAAGTGAGGACTACAACCTTTCGACCGCACTGCGTCAGACAAGCTCCGGGTTTCTCTTCGGTTGGATTTTTTACGCGCCTTTATTCTTTATCGGCGTCCCGGCGGAGATGATGGTGACGGTGGGCGCACTCAATCTGATTTACCAGTTTTGGGTGCATACCGAGCATGTTGGCGAGCTTGGTTGGTTTGAATACGTGTTTGTCTCTCCATCAAATCACCGCGTGCATCACGCGAGGAACGCGTGCTACCTAGACCGCAATTACGGCGGCGTATTCATCGTTTGGGATCGATTGTTTGGTTCCTATCAACGCGAGTTACCGTCTGAGCCTTGCGTGTATGGCATAACCAAGCCCATTCGATCTTGGTCTCCTCTGGAAGCGTGGCTTCACGTCTACAGAGATATGGCCAATGATATGTGGCGAACCCGTAGTTGGTCTGATCGTTTGAGGGTGCCTTTCTCGCACCCCGCTTGGCAGCCCTCGGATCTGGTAGCAGCCGCGGAACCGGTCACAGGCGAACCTTTTGAAAAGTACGACCCGCAGGTGTCCCGAGCTCGAAAGGTGAGCGGAACCATCAATTTAATCTTGATAACGCTGCTTTTGGTGACGGCACAGCGAAGCCAAGTTCTGCAAGGCTACGAAGCCTATGCCTGGGGAATGATGCTGTGGCTAGGGGTCTCGAACGCGGCGTTACTGAGTAATCATGACTCTGCTTGGTTCAGAGTGCAGGACGTATTGAAGCTGCTGGTTCTTTGTACGCTGGCCGTACAGCTATCGGAAGCAACGGCACTGGTCGTCATCCCGTTAGCCCTGATGGCAACGGTCTGGCCGTGGTTTGAAAGGGAAGCAGAGGTGGCGAGCGCCACCTCTGTGGAAACTTCTTAAAGAGTACCGATATACGCTGCGATATTGCCGATGTCGGCGTCACTCATTGGCTTGGCAACAGGCCACATCATCGCTGACTGAGCGCCACGTGGCTCACCTGCACGATAGCCGGTCAGCTTGTCCGCGATATCGCTAACAGCTTGCCCTGCGAGTTTGGGGCCGATACCACCTTCACCGTTACCGCCGTGACAGGCGATGCACTGGCCATAATAAGTCTCACCAAGTGCTTCGGGTGAAGCTGCGGCGAGCGCCTCCTGCTTTACGCGCTCAATATCAGCAATGCTTCCGCCATTTTCTGCCTTCCATGCTTCATAGCACTCGCCAACACAGACGTTGCGGTTACCAGTCCAAGACTCGTCATTGTTTGCCGTGCCGAACCAGATCATGACGGTAACAGCGATCGTGAAAGCTGCGACGATGACATTCGTATTCATTGATTTCCCCCGGGTAAAAACGCTGACTCTTCGGTCGGCGCGAATGATAAGGCCTTTATCCAGCTGATGTAAGTACGATCAGCATCAAGCTGGAAATTTCACCTTAATTAAGGTTATTGGCCGCACGGATGGATGCATGTTCGTGATGTGACCAGAGGTAAATGGATGTATGGCGATGCTTGAACATGGTAAGTGAAAACGATTACGCCCATACTGCGTCACCTTCGAAAACTAGCCTTGGTCCAGACTCTTAAAGAGGAACTACAGTCGTGAAAGCTGCTTATACCGGACAAATAAAAGTCCGTTTCGCCGATACAGATGCCAATGGACACACTTACTTCGGGAGCTATCTTGTTCTCGCGGATGAGGTGGTGTCTGAGTACCTCGAGCAGGTTGGCTGGGATGCGGGCCCTGACGGTGACTTCCTAACATTTACTGCTAATGCCAACATCGATTTCGTCGGTGAGTGCCTGGCGTGGGACATTTTGGATGTGTCGTGCAGTTTCACTAGACTGGGGAATTCCAGCTGTACGTTGGAGTTTGAAATGCTGAACACGACGACCAATGAAATAGCCACTCGCGGCAGTTTTGTCTACGTCTTCGTTGATAAGGAGACGCGTAAAAGCCGACCCATCCCTCAGCAGGTCAGAGATTCCATCATTGCAGCACAACCTGAATTAGCTGGCTGATAGAAACGCATGAACGAGACGGTAAATCCACACGGCAATCCCCAAGGCAAAGGGCTTGTCATGGTGCTTCAGCAGATGGCTGCTGCCGCGCCCGCGGAGATTCGTCCAAAATCTGCAGATGAGGCGCTGCTGGACTACTGGTGCTCGAGTCTTGTCCTATCGGCAGCGTTTAAGTTTCGCGTAGCGCCTGATAACACGTATTACCTATATCGTGCGGAAGGCGAGTGGCAGTTATCGCTCATCTCACCCGAGGAGTGGGGAAGACGGTTGCCCGGTGATTATGTGGCCGAGTGCCAGCTCAGCCAGGATATGACCTGGAAGCTTCGGTTTGATTCTGATCTCAGCCAGTCGGTGAGAGATGCGCTGGTTATGTTCCTTGAAGGATTCCAAGAGCAGGCCGCCCGGTCGCAAAGCTTTGACGAGTTACTGCCTGACTATGTGGAAAGTCTTCCGTATCAGCAGCGCGTGCTGGCCTCTGCGCTCAAGCGGTCACTCAAACACTCATTGCGTCTCGCTGGCGATAACGGCGTCGGATTGTTAGCGGCGGTAGTCGAGCGGCGGCTCTCTATCTCCTAAGAGCGCTTCGTACTGGAAGTTAGCCCCACGTCGAAGGTCAAACTCGGCTTTGGCTTCCATCAAAATACCCGGATTTTCAAACAGCTCCACGGCTGTGAGCGCCATCGACTTGGCAGCGACGATCATCCCTTTGTGCCCAATTGGCGTGCCGCCCGCCGCAACCGCTTGCCATGTGTGGGCACCGGTGCCGGGAACCCAGGTAGCCGTACTCATGCCGACCGTGGGGACTGTCCAGCTGACGTCACCGACATCCGTCGATCCATTACCCCGTTGACCTGTTTCGAAGGGCTTTATCTCGGCCGCACGTCCCTGGGTGTAGGCGCCAGTGGGCAATGTTTTTGAAATCTCGGCAGCAAAGACTTCATCGGCCTCGCTATATTCAACACCACCAACCGACGACAACTTGGCGTGCATGACTTTTGCCAGAGTGTCGTTGGGAAGCACGCTGTAGTTGCCGTGGATGATCTCATAGCTCATCGAGGTGCCTGTCCCTACTGCCGCAGCCTCTGCAGTGGCCATGACACGATCCCAAATCTCCCGCAGGGTCGTCTCGTTGGGGTGTCGGACGTAGTAGAAAGATTGAGCGGTATTCGGCACTACATTCGGCGCTGAACCGCCGTTCGTAATGACATAGTGAAGACGGGTCGAGGTGGGTACATGCTCTCGCAGCAAATTCACCATGAAGTTCATGGCCTCAACGGCGTCAAGCGCCGATCGCCCGCGGTCAGGTGCCGAAGCCGCGTGTGATGAGACGCCTGAGAAGGTGAACTTGGCGGAGCGATTGGCCAAGGTGCTCGCCGAATCAGCGGCGTTGACCGAGGAGGGGTGCCAGTGGATTACGGTATCCACATCATCAAAGAGGCCCGCCCGCACCATGTAGACCTTTCCAGAGCCGCCTTCCTCAGCCGGCGTGCCGAAAAACTGAATTGTGCCCGGAGTGCCCGTGCGCTCCAGCCATTCTTTAACCGCTATCGCCGCGCCCGCTGAGCCCGCACCAAACAGGTGATGGCCGCAGGCCTGAGCCGAATTCTTGCCCTCAATTTTTTGCTCGAAAGGCACCGCTGCTTGGCTAATACCTGGCAGTGCATCGAATTCGCCCATGACAGCAATGACTGGCTCGCCGGAGCCGTAACTGGCAACAAACGCCGTTGGGATATCAGCTACACCGCTTTCAATGCTGAAGCCTTCAGCTGACAAGGCAGCTTTTAATGCTTCGCTTGAGCGCGTTTCCTGATATCCCACCTCAGCGAGATCCCAGATGAGGTCGCTGAGATCTGTAAGCTGCTGTGATCGGGTTTCAATACTGCTGATGACACCCTCATTAGCCTGTGAGGTGAGTGACCAGAGTGTGAGGAGTGCGGGGGCGAGGGTGGATCGAATTAGTTTTGAAGGCATTGTGGTAGCTCTTGAGTACGGTGAGTTTCCAATAAACGTAAATCTCAGGACCATAGTAGCAAAGCGGTGAGGGATTTAATCGAAGCACGGCACCTGAATTAGATGTAAACGAACCGCTCATTTAAGTCGATCGGGCCTCAGAATGAATTATCCGATAACCCTCCGATGACGGTAACTTTGCCAAAGCATGTTTCCTCGCGCAGTAGAGTGAGCCCAAAAGACGCGATAGTGACAGGTGTGCAGTGGCAAGACGTGTCGGTGTACACTTTCCGATTCCAAACCCTTGTGGCCTGGAAGGCATAATGGCAAACAACAATGCAGTGGTCTCGGTAGACGGTCGGCGACAGCGTGGCGAGCGCACACGTCTGGCCATTATTGAGGCCGCACTCTCACTTCAGGAAGAGGGTGTGCTGGTGCCGACTGCTCAGCAAATATCTGATCGTGCTGGTGTGTTAATTCGTTCCTTTTTTCGACACTTCGAAGACATGGAGACGCTGTTTAAAGCGGTAGACGACCATCTCCGTGATTCCTACGAAGCCCTATTTTTGGGTGGTGATCGTGAAGGATCGATGGAGGAGAGGGTAAGCCGAGCTATTGAGCGGCGCAGTGATGCATTTGAGCGTTTGAAAAATCTTATGCTAGGGACCAAGGCGCAACTCTGGCGGTATGAGATGCTTCGATCAAACTACGCACGCAGCCAGCGCGGACTTCGCAAAGATCTCGAGCAATGGCTTCCTGAGATCAGCAATCTTCCTGAATCAAGCCGTGAATCGATCGATGCGATTGCGTCTTTCGAAATGTGGCATCGATTGAGAGCGGAGCAGGGGCTCACCAGAGCTGATAGTGCCGCCATCATTCAGTCATTGCTCCTGGGGCTTATCGCCCGCGCGTAAACCGACGACTGACGCCTCAATCAACTACTCCGTTGCGCTCCGGACTTTAATTGACATAATCTATGACTAAATAAGTGGCGTGTGTCTTTACAGACCGTTCTAATAAGAAACAGATGTCATCAGAGCAGCGGTTATCCCTGATGTTGAAGTGGTGCTGGCAACATAACTCGACTCTGTAGCGCCATTCGCCCGATGGCGGTGGATTGCTAGAAAGTCAACGATAGGTCGACGCGGAGGTAATGGAAACGATGAGAAAAGTTCTACTGTCCGTTGCAGCATTCCTGACGATCGCGGCGCTGGGTGCTTACCAAAATCAAACGCAGATCTTATTAGCTCTGGTGAAGTATCAGTCGGCGAATGAATACGAGGTCGGTCCACCACGCGATATTCCTTGGAATACAGGGCCCGATGAAGCCGTTACCTCTCTCGCTGAGCGTCCACCCAATATTATTCTCATCGTCGCTGATGATCTGGGCTACAACGACATCTCTACCTTTGGCGGTGGCCTAGCTGATGGCCGCGTCAAGACGCCTCACATTGATCAGTTAGCGGCGGATGGAGTGGTCTTTACCCAGTCCTACTCTGGCGCCGGCACCTGCGCCCCGTCGCGTGCCATGTTGATGACCGGTCGTTATCCCACACGAACGGGATTCGAGTTCACACCAACGCCGTCTGGTATGGCGCCAATGATTTCCAGAATTTCAGACGAGATGAACCGGGGCGCACCGCCCATGCTCTATGACGCTGCGCTCGATGAAACTAAGCCGCCCTATGAGGAGCAAGGTCTCCCACCTGAGGAAGTGACGATTGCCGAGGTTCTCAAAGACAAGGGGTATGCCACCTTTCACATTGGGAAGTGGCATCTGGGACGTAAAAACGGCATGGCGCCACATGAACAGGGCTTTGACCAGAGCTTGCTCATGGCCAGCGCGCTCTACCTTCCAGAGGACGATCCGAATGTCGTAAACGCAAAGCTCGATTTTGACCCTATTGATCAATTTCTGTGGGCGCGCATGGTATTCGCCAATAGCTTCAACTCAGGTGACGAGGATCGATTTGAGCCACGAGGTTACTTGACTGATTACTGGACAGATGAGTCCATCAACATCATTAACGCCAACAAGCATCAGCCTTTTTTCTTGTATTTAGGTCATTGGGGCGTACATACGCCCTTGCAAGCAACGCGTGAGGATTACGAGGCAGTGGGCGACATCACGCCGCACCGCGCACGGGTTTACGCTGCCATGATCCGTTCGCTTGACCGAAGTGTGGGTCGTATCAACGCTGCGCTGGAAGAGGCGGGTTTGGCCGATAACACCCTGGTTATCTTCACAAACGACAATGGGGGTCCCGGTTACATTGGCTTGCCTGACATCAATAAGCCGTTTCGTGGCTGGAAGATCAGCCAGTTTGAGGGTGGCATCCGGGTGCCCCTCATGATGAAGTGGCCAGCCAAGATTACAGCGGGCACTGTCGCAGAGGAGCCAGTCGCGCATATTGACGTTATGCCAACACTCACTGCGGCTGCCGGTGCCGATGAGCCCCAAAACGTGATCATCGATGGTAAGAACCTGCTGCCTTTGGCGACAGGGAAAGGCAAAGAAGCTTGGAGCCGTGACACTTTATTCTGGCAGAGCGGACATTACCGAGTCGTGCGCCACAAAGACTGGAAGCTTCAGGTCACGGCGAACCCGGACAAGCAGTGGCTATTCAATCTCGCCGACGACCCTAACGAGCAAAACAACTTAGCGATAAGCGACCCCGACAAAGTTGCTGAGTTGATGGCTCTGCTTGATGGGCACGCCGCAAGTGCGAGAGCGCCGCTGTATCCCGCAGTGATGGAAAGTGCGATTAGCATCGATAAGACATTAGTGGATCGTTTCGAGGACGGTGACGAGTATATTTACTGGCCGAATTAGTATTGGCCGACCCGAGGACTTATTTTTAAAACTGCAAATGACGCATCAACAGGTACAAACAGGATGAAAGTAGAGAACAGTGTAATTCCAACGCAGGAGCAGATGGCAGGGTTTCTGGCTCCTGGTCCCGATGGCCCGATCAGCATGGTCAATCTGTTGAAGTTTAAGGATAAAGCGAGCTACGAAGACGGTCGTGATACTGAACTGACGGGCGCAGAAGCCTACGCTGTTTATTCGAGAGGCGTGATGAAGACCCTTGCTAAAGTCGGCGGGAAGCTGGTCTTTTCCGGTGAGGTCAGCCGTCTAATGTTGGGCGAGGTTGAGGAACTCTGGGATTCCGTAGCCATTGCTCAGTACCCGTCGCGGGCCGCCATGTTGGAGATGATGCAGCTGCCGGAGTATCAGGAGATCTCGGTGCACCGGTCGGCGGGCCTTGCGGGGCAGCTGAATATTGAAACTGCAAATGCCGTGATCTTCTGATCTGCATAGAGACGCTTACTCAAACCAACGACAGCAACATGGTTAGGGCATAAATGGCTAATCCCTATATTTTGTATGCGATGACACACTCGCTTTACTCGGGTCGTGCGCGCAGTTACCTCATCAAACACCAGATTCCCTTTCAGGAGCTCTCGACAGGTCACGAGAGTTTCAAGGCAGACGTCTTACCCAAAGGTAAATTACCCACTATTCCAACACTGGTAACGCCCGAGGGTGAAGTGATTCGTGATGGCGCCGCCATCATTGAATACTTTGAGGCGACAAACGGTCGACCGAGTCGTCCTGCGGGCCCTAAGCAGCGCATCATCAGCGCACTTTTTGACGTCATTGGAACGGATGGTTTGTTGCGTCCAGCCATGCACTATCGCTGGAATTTTCCCGAGGACAATTTGGCCTTCGTTCGTTACCACTTCCTTCACTCACAGCGAGATACACCCGAGCGGAGTGATAAGACCGAAGCCATGATGAATCGCATGCGCCATGCTGCGATGATTTTTGGCGTTACCGACCAAACCCAGGCCGTGGTCGAGTCGCTCTATCTCGACTACCTCGATGCCTTGAATACGCATTTCGAGCACTATCCGTACTTACTTGGAGGACGCCCCAGTATTGGCGACTTTGGTCTCATTGCGCCGATGTACGCCCATTTGGGGCGTGACCCGCATCCTGCAAAGCTCATGCAACAGCGAGCGGTATCGGTGCATAGATGGGTCGAGCGAATGAATCGTTACGATCAGGACGTGCCGGAGTTTTTCAACGCAGGTACCGACTTTGTCGAAGATGATCAGGTGCCTGATTCTTTGCTTGCTGTCTTGCGAGTCTTGGCCGAAGACTTTGTGCCTGAAACTCTCGCTGCGGCAGACGCGATTAATGGCTGGTTGGCTGAAAATAAACCAGAAGTGGGTGCGCCGGCAGTGGGACGGTTAGCGCAAGCACCTGGGGCGGCAACTTTCGCTTTACGGGGCGAGACCATCGAAGCCTTAGCTCAACCGCATCGCTTTTATCTCCTGCAACGTGTTCAGGATGACTACGCGAGTCTGTCTGAGATGGAGAAGGTCGGCGTCGATGCGGTGCTTCTCGAGTCGGGTATGGCCGCCATTGTTAAGGCATCTTTGAGCCGACGCCTCGAACGCGCAGACAATCTCGAGGTCTGGGCTTAATCCTCAAATTCACTGCGCTGAGACGCCAAGGGGAGGTAGGAACTCCTCTAAGTGGGCAGTGCAGTTGCCTGTCTCAACCCCGTTGTGATGAGCGCCGTGCATCAACGAGCGCCGTCAAGGAGAGGATCAATAGTCCAATCAATAGCCGTGGATCTCCCAAATTGAAGTCGGGCTCGACGGGGAAGGCGATGGTTTTCTCGAGTGCCGCTGCCTTGAAATGATGTTTCCCGCTAAACACCGGATCCGTGACAATCTCAAGGAAATCGCGTCGACTTCGGTAGCGCACTAACCCGCCCATGTCCCACACGTCGACACCTTCGACACCAATCACATCCATGCTGCGGTAGGCCGCTGGCCCCATCATGACAGGGTGGGAGCCTCGCGAGAGCATTGCCGGGATCATATGTCCCATATAACGGTCCATGAGTTGCTGTGCAGTTTCCCCGGGCGCTGCACCGGCGACGTCCCCGGGCGACTCGTTGTAATCGATGTTGTTGATCATGATGAAGTGCTTGCCAGTATCCTCTTCACCAAATTGCCTGATCATTGCAATCGCTTCTTGCGCGCTACCGTTTTGCTCCATTTTCGCCATGAAGTTGTCAACTTCGGCGTCAGATAGAGGGCCTCCCGTTGGTGTGTACCAAAATACGAAAGCGCCATAGAAGAGCGCAGGTAGGAGCCAAATTTTCATTCGAGCGGACATAATCAGTTTCCACCTTGATCGGGTATTTAGCGTTTGTTACAGATCGCCAACACTACAGCCTTTTATTCGTTGGTGTTGAAGCCGTCGCCTTTTTATCAATGCCCTCGAACGCTTTACGCTGGTTACTACTTTCAAAGGCTTACATAGTGACATTAATTATGTCACTATTTCTGTCGTAAGTTGAAGCGTCAACGCGAATAAAAATGAGGCTGCATATGAGGTCAGAGACACCACTTAAATTAGTTGGCGGCACAGGATCACCCTACACGCAGAAGATGGTAGCGCTGCTTCGCTACCGCCGCATTCCCTACAGTATTCAATGGGGACAACCCGAGGCAGCTTGCGATGCGATGGGTATCGAAAAGCCACGTCCAATCTTTATGCCGACGTTTTTTTTCGACGGCGATGACGGAATAGCTGCCGAGTGCGACTCGACCCCGATTATTCGACGACTTGAAGCGATGTACTCGGGTCGATCGGTGTTACCAGAGGATCCGGCGCTCGCGTTTATCGATTACCTGATTGAGGATTTTGCTGACGAGTGGTGTACCAAATACATGTTCCACTACCGCTGGCACTTTAGTGACGATGCGGATAATGCAGGGACACTCCTACCCCTGGGCATGGATGTCAGTATGCCCACTGCGTTTTTTCAGCAATTCAAGCAGCATATTTCGGAGCGTCAGATTGGGCGCCTCTATGTTGTTGGCTCAAATGACACCACCGCACCCGTCATTGATGCGAGTTATCGACGTTTTCTTGCAGCAATGGAATCCCACCTGTCGAACCAGAAGTTCATGCTCGGCAATCGCCCCGGTGCAGGTGATTTCGGCTTGCACGGGCAGCTAACGCAGCTAGTTGGGTTCGATCCAACCTCCCGTGCAATAGCGCATGAGGTATCGCCGCGAACAGTGGCCTGGGTTGATCAAATTGAAGATCAGAGTGGGCTGGAGCCTAAACGACAGGACTGGACGGATCTTGAGGAGCAACCAGAGAGCTTGCGCGAGCTCCTGTCTGAGATTGGTCGCGTTTATGCGCCCGCGCAATTGGCCAACGCACGGGCCGTTGAGCAGGGCGAGAAAACCTGGGAGTGCGAAATTGATGGCGCGCCGTGGGTGCAGCAAACCTTCCCGTATCAGGCGAAGTGTCTCCGTTGGACCAACGAGCAGTATCAGGCGCTGTCGGCGTCTGATCGCGCTCTAGTAGACGCGGTACTCGAGGGTACGGGCATCGAAGCGATGCTTTTCGCATCGTGACATTTGGTTAGAGTGGTTAATGACACTCAGGGACGCGCTTTTTAAGCGTTGTTCCCGTGTTTTTGAAGAGGAAATAGGTTCATGGGTTTTGAATTAAATGATCGGGTGATGGCGCTCAACGTGCAGTTACAGTCCTTTATGGACAAGCACATATACCCACGAGAACACGATTGGCACGAGTGGTGTCTGGATCAAGACAAGCTGTGGACCACGCCACCTTGGTACGACGAGCTGCGAGCGTTGGCAAAGGAAGAGGGTTTATGGAACCTGTTCCTTCCCCACGAGTATCAGCCGTGGAGTCCCGGTCTCACCAATGTCGAAATTGCGCCGTTGTTTGAAACCATGAGCAAGGTGTCATGGGCGCAGTCGGTCTTCAATTGTAATGCCCCTGACCGGGGCAACATGGAAGTACTGGCTAAATACGGTACCGAGGCACAGCAAAAAGAATGGCTCGAGCCCTTGCTGGCTGGCGAAATTCGGAGTGCGTACGCCATGACGGAGCCACAGGTTGCCTCGAGCGACGCGACCAATATGGAGTTGGAAATAAAGCGTGACGGCGACGAGTACGTGCTTAACGGGCGCAAATGGTGGACGACAGGTGCCGTGAATCCGCGTTGTAAAGTCATGCTGGTCATGGGTAAGTCAAATCCAGAGAACCCACGACATCGTCAGCACTCAACGATTTTGGTTCCCCGAGACACCCCTGGGATTAAATTGGTTCGCGAGCTACGCGTCTTCGACTCACTTCACTCGCCTGCCGGCGAGGCCGAGCTGCTGTTTGAGGACGTGCGTGTGCCAGTGACCAATATGATTAAGGGCGAAGGCTGTGGCTTTGAAATCGCGCAAGGTCGCTTGGGCCCGGGCCGGTTCCAGTACGCGATGGGCTTCGTGGGTATGGCACAGCGCTGCCTCGAGCTCATGTGCTCGCGAGTGGAGGAGCGCGTAGCCTTTGGTGAGCCGTTGATCAAGAAAACGAGCGTGCAGCATGAGATTGCCCGCTGCCGCTGCGATATCGAGCAAGCGCGCCTGTTAACCCTTCATGCGGCGCATGTCATGGATACGCAAGGTATGACGGCTGCACGACCGCTTATCAGCATGGTTAAGATCGTTGCGCCACAAATGGCGCAGCAGGTAGCGGATCGCGCCATGCAGGTCTTTGGTGGGATGGGTGTCTGTCAGGACACGATGATTCCTGAAGTCTTCATGCTGGCGAGATTCTGCCGAATTGCCGATGGCCCCGATGAGGTGCACATGTCACAGCTTGGCAAGATGACTGTTCGGGAGATGAACGAGGGCTAAAGCCATTAGGTGGTTAGGCGCGCTCACCTCAAGGGTCGGGCGCGCAGAATGTTCGGCTCAGGTACCAGTCCGAGAGTGGATCGCTCTAGGCAGCTGATCGTGCTACGGCGTCAATGATGACCTGAGATACCTCTTTTGGGCGCGTTTCCTGCAGGAAGTGCCCGGCACCTTTGATCGTGGTATGTGGCTGACCTTTGGTACCTGGCACCCGCTGTAAGAAGATGGCATCACCACCCTTGGTTACAGGGTCATCGTCGGCAAACGCACAGACAAAAGGCTTTTCAAAGTTATCGAAAAACTCCCAAGCCAGTCGTTGCTGCTCGAGGGACGGTGATGTTGGTAACGACGGCACCTGGCTTGGCATAGCGCGCGGCCCCATCGTGTATTCGGCGCTTGGGAAGGGCGCGTCGTATGCTTTTGCAACGGATGATGGGAGCGGCGCTCGCATGCCTAATTTGTGCAGCAGTGCCTTCGCGACCTTCATGAACGTTGGTTGCTTCTCGGTCATCATTGATAGCATCAGCCCAATCGGCAGGTGCGTGGTTTCCCAACAGAACTTTTGCCAGACGGCGAAGATGCGCGCGGGGTTTGCTGCCTTGCCATCCCATGACAGCGATCGCAGCTCCTTGGTCATACTGAATAGCGTCGGTGTCGGCGCATTAGCACGGTAGTCCTCAACTTCGTCAACCATTGCCTGCGGAACGTCTGGGTTATATGGCAGGCCCGTATTGCCAATAACCACGTTAGCAAAGCGCTCTGAGTGTGCGGCAACCAGTCTCAGTCCAATGAGTCCACCCCAGTCCTGACCAAAGAATGTGACCCCCGAGAAATCATTTTGCTCTAACCAAGCACCCATCCATTCGACTTGGCGCTCGTAGCTGTAGTCCTCGCGGGCTGATGGTTTGTCGCTTTTACCGTAGCCGACCAAGTCCGGGCAGATAACGCGAAGACCGGCCGCTGTGAGATAGGGAATCATTTTTCGGTAGAGATAACTCCATACAGGCTGGCCGTGTATGCACAGCACTAAGGCACCGTCTCTTGGGCCTTCATCGATGTGATGGATTCTCAAATCCTGACCGTCATGCGTCTTTATGGTCGTGTAGTGAGGCTCGAACGGATAGTCCGTCAGTCCCTCGAAGCAGCTATCTGGGGTTCTTAAGATTTTCATATACACCGCCAATTTTTGTGTCACAGCTTATGACAGTATTTCCGATTTGACCATGCAAATAGAACGTGTCTCAACGATTTAGGCGCGAGTACCCAATCATGTGCCCAGCAAAACCGCTACAAATCTCAGGTCACATGATGCGTTAAAAACGCCAGGAGCGATGCGAATCCTTGCCTAATTCAATGACTACAGCCTGATCCCCGACCGCTGCACAACAGATTCCATCACAGGGTAACTTTTGGACTCTTGTACATTGGGAAGCTGCAGTAGCGAGCCAGCCAGAAGGTCCTTGTAGTGGGTCATGTCCTTTACCCGCGCTTTGACCAGAAAGTCGAACTCGCCAGAGACAAGGTGGCACTCTTCGACCTCTGGGATGAGTTCGATCGCGTCGGTAAACGTTTTAAAGGCATCGCCTGCAGTCCGTTGCAAGGTCACTTGAACGAACACCACCAACCCCGCATCCAATTTGGTGGGGGACAAGCGCGCGTAGTAGCCCGTAATCACACCCTGGCTTTCCAGGCGCTTAATACGATCGGCGCAGGGTGAAGCGGTGAGTCCAACGCGACGACCAATTTCAGCCACACTCATTCTGCCGTCTTTCTGAAGCAACGACAGAATCTTTCTATCGGTTTTTGACAGGGTTTCCATCACAAAATCTCATACAGTGGTTTATTAAAAAATAGTGCCTTTATACAAAGGATTCCACCGATAAAAACGCTTATTTAAAACAAATAAAATAAAAAATTGATCTTAATATAGCGATATCGCCTGCTCGTATTAGAGGCCTCATCGAGTAAAAAGGTCAACCGTAATGCGTATTGGCGTTCCAAAGGAAATCAAAAACCACGAGTACCGTGTGGGTCTCCCTCCCGCGGGTGTTGTTGAGCTGGTCAACCATGGTCATGAGGTCATGATTGAGACACACGCCGGTGAGGGCGCAGGCTTCTCAAATGACGATTATGTCGCGGCCGGAGCCACCATTGTCGACGCGCCGGCGACGATTTTTGCCGAGTGCGACATGATTGTTAAGGTGAAAGAGCCGCAGCCTGACGAGTGTCGGCAACTGCGCCCGGGCCAATTGCTATTCACGTACCTTCATTTGGCCGCAGACCGTCAGCAAACCGATTTGCTCATGGAGAGCGGAGCAACCTGCATCGCCTATGAAACGGTAGAGGGTGCGAACGGCGGTTTGCCTCTCTTGGCCCCTATGTCAGAGATCGCCGGTCGTTTGGCGGCTCAGGCGGGCGGTGACTTTCTCAAGAAATCCAGCGGGGGCCGCGGTGTGCTACTGGGTGGAGTACCCGGCGTTGCACCTGCCAAAGTTGTGGTCATCGGTGGAGGTGTTGTGGGTACCAATGCGGCGCGTGTCGCGCAAGGTATGGGCGCACGTGTGGTAGTCCTTGATCGTTCGCTCGATCGGCTTCGCTACCTCGACGACATCTTCATGGGACGCATCGAGACCGTCTGGTCGAGTGCGGCGGCACTCGAAGAACAGGTCATGGATGCGGATTTGATCATTGGTGCGGTGCTCATTCCCGGTGCGGCTGCGCCAAAGTTAGTGAGCCGCGATTTGGTCTCCAAGCTTCAGAAGGGCAGTGTCATGGTTGACGTTGCGATCGATCAGGGCGGCTGCTTTGAAACCTCTCATGCAACGTCATACCAAGATCCCACCTACGAGGTGGATGGTGTTGTTCATTATTGCGTGGCAAATATGCCGGGTGGAGTCGCGAGAACGGCAACCTTAGCGCTCACCAACGCGACGTTGCCCTACGTGGTGCGCTTGGCCGATCAAGGGCTGGATGCACTCCGGGGTGATCCGCGATTTGCGCTTGGCTTGAACGTGCACGCGGGTAAGTTGACACACGCCGGTGTCGGGGAAGCGTTCAGTTTGGATGCGATATCACCCGCCGAAGCCCTGATTTCCTGAGCTAATTCGCTATAGTTGAGCCGCTTCAACCTAGCGGCCAACTATGAACACAGCGTCCTTACAATCTGCTTCAACCCTGCCTGCTCACCTTGCGGGCGAGATGCGCTCGAATCATGCGGGCGAGACCGGCGCGGTTTGGATTTACAAAGGTGTGCTGGCCATCTCGCGCGACGCTGAAATACGCGCCTTCGCAGAGCATCATCTGGCGACTGAGGAGACCCATCTCGTTTTCTTTGAGGACTGGCTAACGTCCCGTCAGAAAAGCCTGTTGTTACCCCTTTGGCGCCTGTCAGGGTTCGTTTTGGGCGCAGTCTCTGCGCTCGGTGGACGAAATTGGGTCTATGCCTCAATCGAGGCTGTTGAAACCTTCGTCGTCCAGCACTACGAGTCGCAGTACGCGGCGCTGGAGGCTTACGGAGACACGACACTAACCGCTGCGATACATCAGTTTTGCGACGATGAAGCTAACCATCGCGACGAGGCTGGCGGTGAGGCGGACGGTCAATCGAGCCTGCTCAAGGCGTGGTGCTGGGTTGTGGGTTTTGGGTCGGAGCAAGCCGTCAAAATCGCCCGTCGAATTTAATTCATAAGATCATTTACGCTTTCGAGCGGGGGCACTTCCGGCGGACAGGCACGACTGTTTCGTTTTATCATCGAGCCTATCGATAGGTTGTTTGCTTAGCCTCATTTTTCCGGGCGCGAGCGGCAGCCGTAGGCAGAGCAAAGGAAAGACCATGAGTGCTGATCTGGTACGAGCACGCATCGATGAGGGGCCCGTTGTGCCACTCATGTGGTTGGTTGTTCTGCTGGGGTTTCTGTTGAACCTTGCTGACGGTATTGATGTCGTCGCCATGTCGGTAACGGCGCCCAGTGTGGCGGCTTCCTGGGGTCTTGAGCGGGCGGCTTTGGGTCCGTTATTTAGCGCAGCATTGTTTGGTATGGCCATTGGCGCGGCGGGTTTGGCGCCACTATCGGACCAGCTAGGCCGCCGTCTTTTGTTAGTTGCTGCGATGTTCCTTGTGGGCCTTAGCATGCTTGCCGTCAGTTGGATTGCGACTACGGCTTCCGTCACCGTTTTTGCGATCCTTCGCTTCATTTCAGGTCTTGGTATCGGCGTGATATTTGGCAGTGCACCTGCACTTGCTTCCGAGTTCATGCCGAGTCGTTATCGGAGTCTGGCCGTATCACTGGTGGTCATGGGTTATCCCGTTGGAGCAGTGCTGGCAGGCCCCATCGCCAATGCGTTGATTCCTGATTATGGCTGGACCGCGGTTTTTACGGCCGGCGGCATTCTTACCTTATTGATTGGCATCGTGACCTGGGCGTTGCTACCTGAGTCGCCCGAGTTTCTGGCGAGCCGCGCCGGTAACCGACCGGAACGAGAGGCAGTAGTGAACGGTTTATTAGCGCGCCTGAGCCGCCAGGCCGTGACTGGCATGAGTGCCACCCTCACGAGGCCCA
>CAJWQE010000002.1 GCA_913045375.1 uncultured Halieaceae bacterium
CGGTGTTGGCCCTTTACTAATAAGGTCCAACTTTCCTTTCTTTGTGCAATAGCGCATGCGGGTGAGGTAATTCGTGATAACTCGAAGCCGAGTCATACCCGTGAGCTGATCGTCCCAGACAATGGGATCATTGCCATACATGGCATTGAAGAATCGAATGCAATCAGGCCCTCGCAAGACCTTCTCGACTTCGGCCGCGCGATCAAGCGCTTCGCTAACTGACCACATGGGGGGGATGCCTGCGTGTACTAGGGTCACATCATGCTCGTGGTGCATCAGCGGCTGGTGATGGAGCCATTCGATCAGTTTTTCTCGGTCTGGCGCATCGAGAATGTCATCAAAATTATCTGACTTACTCATTTTTCGTGCGCCTGCTGAAACAGCCATCAGGTGTAGATCGTGATTACCTAGGACAACCACAGCATTATCGCGCCGTTCGTGAAACCAGCGCAGTGTTGCAAGGTTGTTGGATCCGCGGTTGATTAAATCACCCACACTCCAAATCACGTCCCTGTCAGGATTAAAACTGACCTTTTCCAGCAGACACTGGAACTGGTCAAAGCACCCTTGAATGTCGCCCACCACGTAGGTCGCCATGTTCAATCCTGTTGATTTAGATTTGGTTTGCCCAAAGTGTAACTGGGCGGCGGACAATCAGATAGCCGCTCGGGGAAGCTCCAGGCTCAAGTCCATAAGTTGATCTAGCGTCAGCGTCTCCGCACGGCAGGCCGGATCAATCCCCAGCCTCTGCATGACAGAATCGTCAATAACACCCCGAAGATTATTCCGTAGTGTTTTTCTTCGTTGCGCAAACGCCAATTGAACGAGTTTTCCAAGCTCCTCGCGAGAACACTCGGGACGGTGAGAGGTCATCTTGGGCGTTAGCCGAACGATCGCCGACTGCACTTTAGGTTGCGGATAAAAAGCCTCTGGTGGCACGTCGAATAAATGCTCTACATCGCAATCGACCTGCGTCATAACGCTCAATCTTCCCCAGTGTTTATTACCGGGGCGTGCCGCTAATCTATCGACCACTTCTTTCTGTAACATGAAGTGCATGTCACGAACGATCGGCAAATGCGTTAGCAGTTTGAATATCAACGGAGTCGAAATATTATAAGGAAGGTTTCCGACAATTCTTAAATCGTGATTACCATCCGATAATTCGTTGAAATCAAATTTAAGCGCATCGAAATTGAATAGTGTGAAATCTCGATTAAAAAACATGACTCGCAACTGAGATTGTAAGTCACGATCTATTTCAATGGCTTTGATGGCACAACCACTTTCAAAAAGCACATCAGTCAATGCACCCTGGCCGGGCCCAATTTCCACGACGTTGTCATCTTTCTGCGGATTGATTGCACGAGCAATGGCAGAAATAACACTTTGATCGGTTAAAAAGTTCTGACCAAAACGCTTTCGGGGCGCATGCGTTTTCGGCCGCGATGCGCCGCCGCGTTTTGATGCCTTGGGCATGGACGTTTATGTCTTAAATGAGACAGTCGTCGAGCGAGCCACCGTTTTCAACGTGCGACCTAAAGACGACAGGTGTGCGACCCCGCCCTGTCCATTGGTGAGTCACGCCGTCCAACGTGATCTGATATTTGGGTGCAACCTTGTTGCCCTTCTTCGGGCCGGTCGCGCGCTTACCGTTAGTTTTTGGTTTCGATGACCCAGTAATATCCTCAGCGGATATTCCCAACTCGTCCATCATTGACTTTAGTTTTTTTACCGCCACTTCTTTCTTTCGCTGTGCACGTATTGATTCACGCTCTTTAATTGTTTCTGCAGCGGCCGATAAATTAGCGAGGGCCCGCTCAATTTGTTGAATATCGAGCGATTTAACTGCGCGGTTTGCTGCAGCTTTTGATTTGGCAATGGATTGAAGAGCAAGTGCTTCGTTCATGAAAGTGAAACCTTAATTGTCGTTTTTGTCATAGTGTAATATTAGCCGACTTTAAAATAAACTCGCATTTAAAATATAAGACACAGTTTGCATAATGCGAATAAATTAAATAATTGAGTATGCGAAAAGTTCTTTCTATTGATGGTGGTGGTATTCGAGGGATTATTCCCTCACTCGTATTGGATTACTTGGAACGAGAGTCGGGTAGGCCAATCTCCGAGTTATTCGATCTTTGTGTTGGTACGTCTTCAGGCGGCATTATCGCGCTTGGTCTCGCTCAGGCGGGTGTAGCGGGAGCGCCAAAATATTCAGCGCACGATCTTGCCGATTTTTTTGAAAATAGTGGCAATAAAATATTTGAGCGGACTATATGGCGAAATATTCGCTCCGCTGGGGGGGTTCTCGATGAGCTTTACTCAGCAAAACCACTCGAGGCAGCCCTGAGAAAATATTTCTCTAATGCGCGACTGGGCGAGACGCTCGGCTCGACCATGGTGGCCACCTACGACATCGAGGAGAGACGAACGCTCTTTTTGAAGAGCTGGCATCCAGACCATGAAACGGTCAGGTGTCGCGATGCCGCTCGGGCAACCAGCGCAGCACCTACCTATTTTGAGCCCGCGCTTATCGATGTTCAGGGAAATCAGCGAGCGCTGATAGACGGTGGGGTTTTTGTAAACTCACCCGTTGTATCGGCGTACGCAGAAGCATTGAAGCTATATCCTAACGAGCCTCTGATGGTTGTTTCATTGGGGACCGGCGAGTTGGTAAGACCGATTCCTTATGACAGTGCAAAAGATTGGGGGCAGGCTGGTTGGGTGATGCCCCTGCTTGACTGCATGTTCGACGGGGCAACGAAAGCGGCCAATCACCAAATGCGCATGTTTTTGGGTGATCGGTATATCCGTTTACAGGTGACCCTCGACGAAGCCAACGACGACATGGATGACGCTTCCGAGACTAATATTGAAAACCTTAAGCGAATTGCGGATCGACTTATCCGTGAAAACGAGGCAACGCTGAGTCGTATTCTGTCGCTAAGTTTATAAGCTCTGGTTTAGAGCGCAGGCGATCGCTTCGGTTATCGCTGCTTTCATACTCCCAGATGAGGCCTCACCGGTGGCCGCAAGCTCCAAGGCAGTGCCGTGGTCAACGGATGTGCGGATCGTGGGCAACCCCAACGTGATGTTGACGGACGAGCCGAATCCTCGCGCTTTGAGCACTGGCAACCCTTGGTCATGGAACATAGCTAACACAATGTCGGCATCGAGCACCTGTTTAGACGTAAAAGCCGTATCTGCCGGGATAGGTGCAGTCACATCGATGCCGCGGCGCAGCGCTTCTTCGCGTGCCGGCATAATGGTCTCTATCTCTTCGCGCCCTAAATGCCCTCCTTCACCTGCGTGAGGGTTGAGCCCCAACATTGCAATGCGAGGCTGCGTAATGCCGTAAAGGCGCGTTAGGTCATTGTGGATGATCTCGAGCTTACGAAGGAGGGATTCCTGAGTGATCGCATCTGGGACCTCTCGCAGGGGTAGGTGTGTCGTCGCAAGCGCCACGCGCAGTCCATCATTCACCAGTAACATGACCACGTCCTCGCAGCCAAACTGCTCGCAGAAGAATTCGGTGTGGCCTGTGAAGCTCAGTCCGCTGTCGTTTATCACGGACTTCTGCACGGGTGCCGTGACGACCGAGTCAAACCGCTTGTCTTTTAGTAAGTGAACCGATGTCCGTAAGGTCTCCACGACGTGGCTGGCGTTCGCCACATCGAGCCGACCAGGTTCGACCGGGCTAGCGCAGGGTATGTGGTACACACTCACTTGTCCGGGGATATGCGGCGGTGGTGCCGCGTCAGGCTGTAACAGGGCGAACTGCAAGTCCATGCCGAGCGCTATGGCTCGCTGCTCCAATACCTGCACATCGCCAACGACAGCAATCTGCGCATCAAAGGGTGATTGAAGGGCGCCGAGAACAACATCGGGTCCAATACCTGCGGGCTCACCCGCAGTAATGACAAGTCGGGCGTGCTCCGTCATAACAACTGCATCGTTATTTGATGTCGACAAACGCCTCGTCGCGAATTTCTCTGAGCCAGTTTTCCAGCTCTTCCTCGTATTTCGCTTCACGAAGGTAGTTTGCTATTTGGTTTCGCCTGACTTGCTCAGCGAAATTCTCGGTGCGACGTCCTGTGACCTCGAGGATATGCCATCCGAATTCACTTCGGACTGGCTCTGTAACCACGCCGATTTCGGCGCTTGCCATGGCGGCCTCAAATTCGGGAACCATCTGACCTGGATTGGTCCATCCAAGTTCGCCGCCTTCCTGCGCCGATCCGATGTCGTCCGAGTGCTCTTTAGCGAGATCGGCAAAGTCTTCTCCGCTGTTGACTCGCTCTTTTAGACCCAGGACGAAATTACGCGCCGCTTCGTCATCCAATACTTCATTGGGCGTGACGAGGATATGACGGACATTGGTTTGCTCGACGAGACGCTCTAGGCCACGCGCCTCGGCCAAGTGGACAAGGTGCAGCCCTGAGTTCGACTGAACCTTGCCTGTGTCGCCTGCCTTTAAGCTAGGGAGGATGTCAGCAAACATACTGGGAATGTCACTTAGCTTTCGCCAACCAAGGTCACCACCTTGAAAGGTGTAGGGCTCTTGAACACTGACCGCCTCGGAAAAGTCAGCTCCGGCAAGAATGTTGGCAAGCACGCCATCGACGTAATCTTCTTTTGCAGTTCGCTGCTCAGCGCTATCGGACCGTGGAATCGGTAGCAATGCCTGTACCACGCGATATTCCGGTTCAGTCAGCGCAATGCCTTCCTCCGTCGCCATGAAGTTATCAATTTCTTTCTCGGTGATATTGATGTCTCGCATCACGCTGCCCTGTTGCACGCGCTGAATCGCGAGTTCATCACGGAGGCCTTCACGCATCTCGACGTAATTTTGGCCGTTTTGAATTAGGGCATCCCGGAATTGCTCGAGGGTGAGGCCGTTTTGGGCAGCAATTCTCGCCATCGATTGATCGAGCTGCGCGTCGGGCACGCGAACACCGTAGCGATCGGCCAATTGCAGTTGGATGCTCTCGAGGATTAATCGGTCGAGCGTTTCCTGCACCACGGTTTCATCGTCTGGAAGTGTCATGTTGCGTTGGGCAGCGGTAGCCTTTACCTGCTCGACTCGCTCGCGCACTTCACTCGCAAGAATAATGTCTTCATCGACAATGGCCACGACACTATCGAGCTGGACGACCTGCGACCATGCTACCGAAGATATTGACGATGCAAGAGCAGCGAAAAGCCACCCCTTGAGCTTAGCGTTTAGCATTGAATCCTCTGATCATATCCTGCATGAGATTATCAACTCGGTTTCCGAAGCCGCCTAATCCCTTTAAAACGAACTGAAATTGGAACGCTCGATCCCGTGTAAGTTCCGGTTCTGGTATGAACACATCGACGTCCCGAAGCGTGTCGAGGTAACTCATATAAATCAACCTCACACGCCAACAGCAGCCATCGTACTCGACACCGATCATATCTTCCACGCTGCTGCCAATCTCCAGCGAGTACCGCAGAGCGCCAAAAGCACTCCAGTTGTCATTGATGGGGATATAGGCCGATGTATTCACTTGTTCGGTAACAGGTCTGGCAGCAAACGACGCCGGCGGCTCTCGCAATGTGTAGCCGACATTCACAATGGCATCCTTGTTCGGCCTGAATCCAACACGGACATTGGCTGCGTCGAGTTTGTCCTCATAGCTGTCGAATAGGAGGTTGCTATGAATGCTCCAGCGCTCACTGGTTCGCACGTTGAGAGCAAAGGCGAGCGCTGAGCCTTCGTCGGTCAGGGCAGCGTCGCTCTCCTTCAACCGCACGCGTTGATCTTTAAAGTTGATCACCTGACCAAAACTTGCTGACACGCGTTCTTTACCCGTCGCGGTATCAATCAGCCGTGAGGTGACGCCAAGCGAGAGCTGGTTACCATCCGCCAGTCGGTCGTAGCCGGAGAAGCGCGTATTTCGGAACAGTTGCCGGTAGCTAAAGGTCAGCTCTGCACTATCAAAATCGGGAATGCCCGCATGATCATCGTACCCGGCATAAAGATATTGAACACGCGGTTCGAGTGTTTGTGTGAACGACAAACCAAAGAGCTCGGTATCTCGCTCGAACTCCAACCCGCCCTCGATCCTGCCCAGCCATGAGGATACTGATTCATTCCGCGTCTCACCGGTGCCAGGCGTTTTCAGTCGATATTGGATGCTTCTGTGCATCAAGCTGGTATTTAAGAATCCGTAGTCGCGGGTGATGGGTAAATTAACTCCCACCTCCTGATAAACCCGTTGACCCTTGACCTTATCGAGATCGGTATCGAAGTTAGCCGCCTGCAGTTTCAAAAGTGGTTCGAGCGGACCCAATTTAGCGTCGCCCCGCCAGACCGCACTGACCTGGGGTAGCCGCTTGTAATTGTCAGTCAGATCTTCCGCGATACTCTGGAATTGCTGAGCTTCCAAACCAAAAAGCCAATTGTCTGCGAGCCAGTCCACCCTTGCCCTCTGCAGAAGCGCCGTCTGTCGCTGCGCGCTGAGGGTGTTGTTTTCAAGGTCTCTAAGGTATTCATTATCGCTCACCTTTGAGAAGTCGATGGACGTACGCAGCCGAGCCGAAGGGTCACTTGATTGCAGCACGTTGATAAGCCAGCGGTTGTTGTCCCTACCCGACACATCGAGGTCGTCATCTCGTAAATAAGTACCCGAGACATCCCAGAAGCCGGTTTGTCTGCCCAAGAATCGCGTATTGAGCTGATGCACGAGGCCGCGGTCCTGAATAAGGCGGGGTGAGTAGGTGGCGTCGTAGTTTGGTGCCAGGTTTATGTATATCGGAACCGTGACATCGAGGCCGCCCCGCGTATCGCTGCTGACATCAGGAAAGAGCAGGCCGGTTTTGCGGCGATCGTTCAGCGGAAACTGCACCCATGGTAAATAGGCGACGGGAACGCCTTTGATATCGATACGGGCACCCCAGGCTTCACCGGTGTTGGTGTTAGGGTCGACATTCAATGTTTCGGCTGTGACTAGCCAGCTTGGATCTGTGGGCGCACAGAAAGTGAGCTGACCGTCTTCAATTTCAAGTGACCCATTGGCATCGCGCGTCACGCTCTCAGCAATGCCGTAGAGCTGCTGCTCGAACATGACAAATTCGGCGTCGCTGAGCGATGCGCGTTCGCTCACGCTATCGTAGGTAATCTGATCGCCGTACATGACAATCCCTGGCTCGCGAACTTCGATGGGGCCTTGAGCAGACACTGTTTGATCGACTCGGTCTATGATGACCTCTTGTGCCTTCAGGGTTCGATAGCCCTGGGACACGGTGACGTCATCCGAGAAATACAGGGTGTCGTCAGTGATATCGCTGTCGCCAGCACTGACCTCCAGATCTAATTCGTTTGGTAGCATTGAGCGCTCAACGTCGGCCAACGGGTCCTGGTATTGGCCTCGGCACTTCAAGCAGCGCTCATCGCGATCCTCTGGCTTTACCTTGGCAAGCGGTACCCAGTTGAGCCTGGCCTGAATCCGTTCTTCCTCAATCGCATCGTTAGCATAAGCCAGCGGCAAAACTGACAGAACTAGAAGCGCTGCGCCGATACTTCGTTGTATCAGTCCGGAAAGATTTTTGGAGTTCAAAAGCTCGTACACAAGCGTTTCAGCGCAAGGTTCAGGTTATTATGGTCTCCGACAGTGTAACGCGCGACAGGCTCGGTTGTTCTCGGGTTTTTTTGGCAATGCTGCGGGTTTATCAGCCTACACGAGGAGAAGCTGAGGTGTCAGACGGGCAAGAACAACGCAGTTGGCTGGCAGAGATACTAAAGTGTGATGCAGAGGATGTGGCATTGCAGCTTATTGCCGGCGATGCGAGCCCTCGAAAATTCTATCGGGTCTCTGGCCCTGATTCTGACTCCCGAGTGCTAATGGTGTCGCCACCGACCGAGAATAATGAGCGATTTGTTCTGATACAGCGCACCCTGGAGGGCGCTGGAGTGCGGGTCCCATCCATGCCGCGGGCTAATCTGGCCGTAGGCTACTTTTTACTCGAGGACTTGGGTGACACCACCTTTTCCCTTGCGTTAGAGCAGCACGACGTAGATGCGCTTTATAAAGAGGCCTTGGATACCTTGGCGGTGATTCGTGCCATTCGCGCGGTGGAGTCAGAGCTCCCGCATTACGATCAAAAGGAGCTTCAGCGCGAGCTGGACGTCTGCCCAGAGTGGTTCTTTTCCCAGGCGCTGAGCTTGCCGTCAGAAAACAAGGCGCTCTCGGTTTTTGCGGAGCTGAGTGCCTGCGTCATCGACGCTGCGCGTCATCAGCCTCAAGGGTTGGTGCACCGGGATTATCACAGTCGAAACCTGATGGTGTCAGCCGGAGATGCGCCATTAGCCGTCATTGATTTTCAGGATGCCATCATGGGCCCGGTGGCTTATGACGCCGTATCGTTGCTTAAAGATGTCTATGTGGTTTGGCCACGTGAAAAACAGTTAGTTTGGCTTGAGTATTATTGGAAGCGCTTGGTACGCGAGGGTCAGCTGGATGAGGGCTCCTGGCCACAGTTTATTGTGTGGTTTGACCTCATCGGTTTGCAGCGTCATGTGAAAATCTTGGGTGTCTTTTCACGCCTTTGGCTGAGGGACGACAAACCCAGCTATATGAGGGATATCCCTGTGGTGATCGCCTACATTCGAGAGGCCTGTCATTTATATCGCGACACTCACCCAGGTATCGGTGTTTTCTGGGACTGGTTTGAAGACTCGGTCATGCCCACAGTAGAGCGCCAAGATTGGTATAGCTCGTCATGAAATTCGCGATGATTCTTGCGGCAGGCGAGGGGCGGCGTATGCGTCCTTTGACCAACAACATGCCGAAACCACTTATTCAAGTGGGGGGCAAAACATTGTTGGAGCGCCACATCGAGGGTTTGGTGAGTGCTGGGTTTACCGACTTGGTGATCAACGCCTCATACCTCTCCGATCAGGTGGTTGCTTTTTGTGGTGATGGTCAGCAATGGGGCTGCCGTGTTCATCTCTCGCTTGAGGAGACGCCCCTAGAAACTGCAGGGGGTATTCGAAAGGCCTTACCGCTACTTAAGGAAGAGTCGTTTGCGGTTGTGAACGGCGATGTCTTTACCGACTACCCGCTTGCCCGCCTAACAGAAGTGGAATTGGGCGACGACGTGGCGCATCTGGTCATGGTTCCCAATCCTGAACATCATCCAAGTGGTGACTTTGCTGTCAGTGACGGGCGTGTCGTTACTGGTGAGTCAGACAAGACAACCTTTTCTGGATTGTCGGTCATGAGTCATCGGCTCTTTGATGGTCTGGAGCACGACTTTGCGCCGCTTCGCCCGCTGTTTGATCGTGCGATTGCATCCGGGCAGGTATCGGGTGAGTTGTGGTCGGGGGTTTGGTCAGATGTGGGAACACCGCGGCGTTTATCAGAGCTCGAGTTTAGGCTGAGTAGTAACGCTCGATAAGGTACTTGGCTGGTGGCTCGGGCCGTCCCGCTTTACACTACGCACTTTTATACCGATGGAACTTCTCATGCGTGATTACTTAATTGCTCCGTCAATCCTTGCGGCAGATTTTGCGCGCCTGGGGCAAGACGTTGAAGCAGTCTTGGATGCAGGCGCAGATATTGTTCATTTTGACGTGATGGACAATCACTATGTCCCCAATTTAACCATTGGGCCCATGGTTTGTAGCGCGCTCCGAGATTATGGTATTTCAGCGCCGATTGACGTTCATTTGATGGTGCAGCCAGTAGACGCACTGGTAGGCATGTTTGCCGATGCGGGTGCTTCTTACATTACGTTTCATCCCGACGCGTCGACCCATGTCGATAGGACCTTGCAGCTTATTCGCAATGCGGGTTGCAAGTCGGGCTTGGTATTTAATCCAGCCTCGAATCTCGATTCGCTCAAGTATGTACTCGATAAGGTCGACATGATTTTGTTGATGTCAGTTAATCCCGGGTTCGGTGGTCAATCGTTTATTCCATCGACGCTCGACAAGTTGCGTGAAGCGCGCGCGCTCATTGATGAGTCAGGTTTGGATATTCGCCTTGAGGTCGATGGTGGTGTCGGTCCCGCTAATATCGCGGCGGTTGCTCAAGCTGGCGCAGATACCTTTGTCGCAGGCTCAGCCATCTTCGGTAAGCCCGATTATGCGGCGGTTATCCAGTCGATGCGCGACGAGTTGGCCAAGGTCAAATGACCCAAACCCTGAGTCAAGAAGCGTTTGATGCCCTAGTGGCGGAGGGTTACTCGCGCATTCCAGTGACGAGAACCTTGCTGGCTGATACCGAGACGCCGTTGTCGACGTATACCAAACTCTGTGATCAACCTTATTCCTTTCTTTTCGAGTCAGTAGAGGGCGGTGAGAAATGGAGTCGCTACTCCATTGTCGGGCTCTCGTCGTTAGAACGATTTGTGGTATCGGGCAAACAGATCTCCCGCTATTCGAAAGACCAACTTGTCGAGCGCTACGAGGTCGATGATCCGCTCGCTGAAGTCGAACGACTTCACGAGTCGACCAACAGCGCACCGCTCGATTCACTACCCGTATTCCATGGTGGATGGGTTGGCTATTTTTCGTATGACACGGTTCGGTACGTCGAGCCAAAGTTGGCACAGACGGCAAATCGGGACACGCTTAATACGCCTGATATTTTGCTGATGCTTGCTGAGGAAGTGGTTGTTTTTGACAACTTGCGGGGCACGTTGACCTTGATCGTCAGCGCGGATACGTCGCAGGAAGACGCCCTCGAGCGATCTAACCATCGCTTGTCAGAGCTTGAAGCGCGTCTTTCCAAACCGATGCCATCATTGGCACGTTTTGAATTAGGGGCCACTGACACAGCGGACATCGAATCAAGAGTGACGTTTGAGACAGATCAAGCGACCTTTGAGTCTTGGGTTGCGCGAGTAAAAGACTACATTTTGGATGGCGACGTCATGCAGGTCGTCATCTCGCAGCGAATGACCTTACCTTTTGAGGCAGAGCCGCTAAATCTTTACCGCGCATTGCGTCATTTAAACCCTTCTCCTTATCTGTTTTTCCTCGATCTTGACGATTTTCATGTCGTTGGGAGTTCCCCCGAGATTCTGGTCCGCGCGGAACGCGGTCAAATTACCGTGCGCCCCATCGCAGGCACGATTCGACGCGGCGCGACGGAAGCGGAGGATGCTGCGCTCGCGGACAAGCTGCTCAGTGATGAAAAAGAGCGTGCTGAGCATCTGATGTTGATCGATCTTGGGCGCAATGATGTGGGTCGCGTTGCAACACCCGGTAGCGTCGAGTTAACCGATAAGATGGTCATAGAGAAGTATTCGCATGTGATGCACATCGTATCGAACGTGACCGGCGAGTCTCGCGATGATGTAACAGCCATCGACTCGTTGAGAGCGACCCTGCCTGCGGGAACGCTGAGCGGGGCACCCAAGATCCGTGCCATGGAAATTATTGATGAACTAGAGCCCGTAAAGCGCGGTGTATACGGCGGTGCTGTGGGTTATCTGACCTGGTCTGGCGATATGGACACGGCGATCGCAATACGAACGGCCGTGGTGAAAGACAACACTCTGGTGGTGCAAGCCGGCGCTGGTGTCGTTGCCGACTCGGTACCTGCATCTGAGTGGGAAGAGACGCTCAACAAGGCCAGAGCGGTCCTGCGAGCCGCAGCCATGGTAGAGGCGAGTTGATTAGATGACTGCTCCTAACGTTTTAATGATCGACAACTACGATTCCTTCACTTGGAATGTTGTTCAATATCTGTGGGAACTCGGGGCAGATGTTGCCGTACATCGTAATGATGAAATTACGACGGATGAGATTGCCTCGGCAGCGCCTGCGCTGCTCTGTGTCTCTCCGGGACCTTGCTCGCCAACCGAGGCGGGCGTTTCCATCACGTCGATCGAGCGATTCGCCGGTGAGATCCCTATTTTTGGTATCTGCTTGGGCATGCAAAGCATTGGCGCTGCCTTCGGTGGCGACATTGTCAGGGCGCCCGAGGTCATGCATGGAAAAACAAGCGATGTTCACCACAACGGCACGGGTGTTTTCGAGGGGCTGCCATCGCCCTTTACGGCGACGCGATATCACTCGCTTGTGGTTGATCCTGCGACGTTGCCGGATTGCCTGGAGATAACAGCCTGGACAGTAGACGACGCTGGTGAACTCGATGTGATCATGGGTCTTCGCCACCGCGAGCTCAGCGTTGAGGGTGTGCAGTTTCACCCCGAGTCGATTCTGACGGAGCATGGTCACGCCATGCTACAAAACTTCCTGAAGCAAGCCAGCTGAGGTAATGCAATGAATATTCAAGCAGCCATCGCGCAGGTTGTAGCCGGACAGTCCCTGTCGCGCGCTGACATGGAAACCGTTATGCGCACCGTCATGCAGGGGGAAGCGACGGAGGCCCAAATCGGAGGCCTGCTGGTGGGTCTACGTATGAAGGGCGAGACCATTGATGAAATCGTGGGTGCTGCTAGCGTGATGCGATCGCTTGCGACGCCTGTCGATATCGACACCGATGGATTGATTGACCTCGCGGGCACAGGTGGCGATGGTGCGAATCTATTTAACGTATCGACGGCTGCTACCTTTGTTGTGGCAGGCGCAGGTGGTCGAATCGCCAAGCACGGTAACCGTTCGGTCTCGAGTTCATCAGGCTCCTCTGATGTGCTCTCCGCGCTGGGAGTTGATCTGTCTGTGAGTCCTGCCGCGATCGCGGACTCTATTGCGTCGATTGGCGTTGGCTTTATGTTTGCCCCCATGCATCACAGTGCAATGAAGCACGCTATTGGTCCGCGACAACAGCTGGCGATGCGAACGATATTCAATGTCCTGGGCCCGCTGACTAATCCCGCCGGCGCACGACGACAGGTGCTCGGCGTATTCTCGCCCGCCTTATGTGATGTTATGGCCTCTGCCCTGCGCGATTTGGGAAGTGAACACGTGATGGTGGTTCATGGGCTTGATGGCTTGGATGAGATTTCTGTGTCGGCAAAGACTACGGTCTGTGAGCTTGCTAATGGCGAGCTGACACACTACGAAATTGACCCAGCAGCCTTCGGGCATGCGCACGATTCAGTGGCTGACTTGTGTGTTGAAGATGCCGACGAATCAGCTGCCCTGATCCGCGCAGCGTTGGGTGGTGATACGTCTGATCGATCAGCGAAAGCCCGTTCCATCATTGCCATGAATGCTGGTGCAGGCCTCTACGTTGGCGGTCAAGCCCATTCTCTCGAGGCCGGTATTGAGTTGGCGATGGGCGCCATGCATTCGGGCAAGGCACTGCAAACCCTCGAGGCTTTTGCTGAGCTAACCCAAGCCGCTGGAGGCGCCTAATGTTAAGCGATACGCCAACGGTTCTGCGCCGAATTTGCGACCGCAAGCTCGAGGAAATTGGGGAGCGGAAGACGCTCCGAACGCTAGGCACATTAAAAGAGCAGGCACTCGCTCAGCCAACGCCACGTGGGTTTATCGAGGCACTCCGAGCCCGAGCCAGTGCGGGTCATCCGGCAGTTATCGCAGAGGTTAAGAAAGCGAGTCCAAGCAAGGGTGTGATCCGCGAGGATTTTGATCCAGCTGAGATCGCTAAAAGCTATGAAAATGGCGGGGCAGCATGTTTGTCAGTACTTACTGACATCGATTTTTTCCAAGGGGCTGACGACTATTTGAAGGCGGCGAGAGCGGCTTGCCAGCTGCCCGCGATCCGCAAAGATTTCACTTTGGACTCCTATCAGATTTGGGAGTCCCGTGCGCTGGGCGCGGACGCTATTTTGCTGATAGTTGCCTGCTTGGACGACGCTCAATTGGCGGACCTCTACGCCGAGGCGCGCGAGGCGCGACTGGACGTGTTAGTGGAGGTCCACGATCGTGTGGAGCTGGAGAGGGCATTGGCGCTTGATCTTGATCTGGTTGGTATCAACAACCGCGATTTACACACGTTTGATACCAGCCTTCAGACCACCCTCGACCTGTTATCAGACGTCCCTGCCGGCGTTACCGTTGTAACCGAGAGTGGGTTGCACACAGCGGACGATATGAAGCTGATGCTAGATCACGGTGTTTCCACGTTTTTGATTGGTGAATCGTTTATGCGTCAGCCGTCACCCGGAGACGCACTATCAGCGATGGTGAGTGACGCTACTGGTTGATTTTGGTGCCCGTGCTGTTGGCGGGCTCTCGAAGAACGACGATTGTTTTTCCCGCCACGGTGATGTAGCCGTCGCCCTCGAGCATTTTCAGTACTCTTCCCGCCATCTCGCGAGAACAGCCCACCAGTTTTCCCAGCTCTTGCCGAGTCACCCGAATTTGCATCCCATCAGGGTGGGTCATGGCCTCGGGCAATGTGGTGAGCTGAATGAGCGATCGGTGAATGCGTCCGTAGACATCGATAAACGTCAGGTCGGCAAGCTTGCGCGTCGTATTCTTCAGTCGCTGCCCAATTTGGGTTGTCAGCGCATACAGCACATCCGGGAACTGCTGCCGAATTGCGTGGAAGTCTTGATAGCTGATGCGACCAAACTCGCACGGTGTGCGTGTTACAAGGTTGGCCGTGCGGTGCTCTTCGCCGAATAGCCCCATCTCACCAAAGAATTCACCCGGATTGAGATAGCTCACCACCATTTCTTGCTCTGGGTCTTCGATATCGTCAACGATCACAGACACCGAACCATCCAGAATGAGGTAGAGGTCCTCACTCGGTTCACCTTGACGGAATACGACCGACTTCGATTTCATCGAGAGTCGCGCGCAATGCACGAGGAAAGCCTCGGCATTGGGAATACGCTTACTCACTAGGTAGTTCATTGGGACCGCCGTTATGTGATTTATCGCACACTTACAGTAGCATAGCGGGCCGCGCGGCGAGGTGCCACACATCGCCGCACCGAGAGTTTCCAATGGTTTGATCAAGAAGGTTGGTATGCACGGGACAGTGAAATGGGTAGATGGCGTCATGACACTAGCCGAGTCAGGCTCGGGACACAGTGTTGTTATGGATGGCCCACCGGAGCTGGGGGGCAAAAATCATGGGTTGCGTCCTATGGAGATGCTGCTGCTGGGAACGGGCGGCTGTGCACTTTTCGACGTCATCACTATGCTCAAAAAGTCTCGGCAAGCGATTTCAAACTGTCGAGTTGAACTTCAGGCAGAACGATCGGATGGTGTGCCAGCGGTATTCACCGCTATCAATTTACACTTTGTTGTCGAGGGCGATGGTCTTAAGGACAATCAGGTAGCGCGTGCTGTACAACTTTCAGCGGAAAAATACTGTTCTGCTTCTATCATGTTGGCGACCGGCGGTGTCGAGGTGACTCACTCTCACGAGACGCATACTCGGTAGGGATAGCGTCGCACGCGAGGGACAGACGCGCGACAAACCGATTTTATTGCTATAGCCAATAAGTGGTTTTGGTCATCACCTGGCTCGCAGTGCGCATCATGCGTTTCACGGGATCTGAAAATTCCTTGCCACCTTGCTCTAAGGCGTGCGCGCCATGACGCTCTTCCTCAGCGAGCATTTGCTGCAGTACCAGTTGCGACTTGCGATCATCCGAAGGGAGCTTCTGCAGGTGTTCCTTCAAGTGCATTGCCACACCTTCCTCTGTCGCGTGAACAAAGCCTAGGCTTACCTTGTCGCCAATAGCGCCGGTGAGTGCGCCTAGCGCGTAGGAGGTTGCAAAAAAAAGCGGATTAAGTCGGCTGGTGCGAGTGCCCAACTCGTCGATTCGTTCTTCACACCAATCGAGGTGATCTTTTTCTTCTTGGGCGGCCTCAAGTAGCGCAGTACGTGTTTCCTCTGTCTTGGCAACAAGCGCCTGACCACGGTAGAGCGCTTGAGCGCATACCTCACCCGTATGATTAATGCGCATTAAACCACCAGCATGTTTGCGCTCCGCCTCGGTAAGCTCGGCCTCTGTATGCTCGGCTGCAGGTGAAGGTCGCTCACCGGCCATGGCATTCGTGCCATGACTCAACTCCCGCATCGCGGTGTCGAGTGTGGATATGAGGCGATCAAGGCTGCTGAGTCGTCTTTGCATGGTCATAACCGTAAAATTCAGGACCACAGGTTAACGCTGTAGCGCGCGCCATCCAATATCAGACCGATATTTCATGCCATCCCAACTGATATCAGAGGCAGCTTCGTAGGCACGCTGTGCGGCAGTAGCGAGTGTCTCAGCCTTGGCCGTCACGCAAAGCACGCGACCACCGGCCGTCACTGTTTCGTCGCCTTCTTGACGAGTACCGGCATGAAATACCTTGGTCGAGGGACGCGATTTGCTTAAACCATGGATGGGAAGCCCTGTTGGGCTGGAGCTTGGGTAGTGCTCTGAGGCCAGAACGACACCAATGGTCGCCTCATCACTCCAAATGGCTGTTTCATTTGCGAGTCGGCCTTCGCATGCGGCCAGGCAGTGCTCAGTAAGATCTGACTCCAGGCGCATCATAATGGGCTGGGTCTCGGGGTCACCAAAACGGCAATTGAACTCAATCACTTTGGGTGCGCCGCTGTTGTCGATCATTAGACCCGCATACAAAAAGCCGCGGTAGCGATTGCCATCATCGAGCATGCCTTGGACCGTAGGGTAAATGATCTCCGACATCACACGGTCGTGGATCTCTGGGGTTACTACGGGCGCTGGGGAATAAGCCCCCATGCCTCCGGTGTTGGGGCCGGTGTCGCCCTCACCAACGCGTTTGTGGTCCTGCGACGTTGCCATCGTAAGCACGTCAGTGCCGTCGACCATGACAATAAAACTTGCTTCCTCGCCATCCAAAAATTCTTCGATAACGACTCTCGCACCCGCATCACCGAATGCGTTCCCCGACAGCATGTCGCGAGCTGCTTCTTCTGCCTGATCAACGCTGGACGCGACGATCACGCCTTTACCCGCAGCGAGGCCATCAGCCTTCACTACAATGGGAGCGCCTTGAGCGCGGATGTAGGCGCAGGCCGCCTCGGCGTCGGTAAACGTCTCGTAGGCACCTGTTGGTATGTGGTGGCGCGCTAAGAAATCCTTAGTGAACGCTTTTGAGCCCTCAAGTTGGGCTGCAGCCGCGGTCGGACCAAAACAAGCCAATCCCTCTGATGAGAAATGATCAACAATGCCATCGACAAGCGGAGCTTCCGGACCAACCACGGTTAGTCCGCAATCGTTGTCGCGCGCAAACTGAGCGAGCGCGCCGAAGTCAGAAGGGCTGATATCCACATTGTGACAGTTGGGCTCGTTGGCTGTTCCCGCATTACCGGGTGCCACAAACACAGTCTCTACTGATGTCGACTGTGCCAGCTTCCATGCGAGCGCGTGTTCCCGGCCGCCGCTGCCTATCATCAATACGTTCATATCAGTGCCTAAAGTGACGAACGCCAGTAAACACCATGGCAATGCCGGCTTCATTTGCCGCGGCAATTACCTCGTCATCTCGAATTGATCCGCCCGGTTGGATAACAGCGCGGATACCCCGTTCAGCGGCATTATCAATACCATCGCGGAAGGGGAAAAATGCGTCTGAGGCCATAACGGCACCGGCAACTTCAAGTCCTGCATGCTCAGCTTTGATGGCCGCAATACGCGCTGAATTTACTCTCGACATTTGACCTGCACCGACACCGATTGTGCGCTGACTTGAGGCGTAGATGATGGCATTCGATTTCACAAACTTAGCGACCCGCCAAGCAAACAAAAGGTCCTTCATCTCCTGCTCGGTGGGTGCACGCTCCGAGACAACACTGAGATCATTAGCGGCGAGGACGTGGTCATCCCGATCTTGGATGAGCAATCCGCCGTTAACTCTCTTCAGGTCCCAGGTTGGTGTTCTCTCGCCCCAGTATCCCGTGGACATGACGCGGACATTGGGCTTGCTGGCGGCTGCACTCAATGCATTTTCCGCGATGGCTGGCGCGGTAATGACCTCAACAAACTGCGAGTCAATGATGTTGGTTAATGTTTCCTCATCTAGCTCTCTGTTAAACGCAATGATTCCACCGAAAGCCGACTCGGTATCGGTTTCGAAGGCCTTTCGATAGGCCTCAAGAAGGGTCGGGGCGACAGCAACGCCGCAAGGGTTCGCGTGTTTAACAATGACACACGCGGGTTCATCAAATGATTTAACACACTCGATGGCCGCATCGGCGTCAGCGACGTTGTTGTAACTTAGCGGCTTCCCTTGATGCAACGTCGCTGTTCCAACTCCGGCTTCAGTGACATTCCGATCGATGTAGAACGCTGCACTCTGATGTGGGTTTTCGCCGTACCGCATGACCGAGCTGCGATTGAATTGGAAATTGGCCGTGCGTGGAAATGCGTCTGGCTCGTCAGCATCTACTCGGCGACCCAGATAATTTGCAATTGCTCCATCGTAGCCCGCGGTATGTTCAAAAGCTTTTACGGCAAGATCGAACCGAAGCGTATCCGATGTACCGCCACTCGAGGCAATTTCCGAAAGCACACGATCGAAATCGTTGTTATCGACCACGATGGTGACATCGCGATGGTTTTTTGCTGCCGCGCGAACCATGGTTGGACCGCCGATATCAATATTCTCGATGGCGTCTTCGAGCGAGCAGTCAGGATTGGCGACGGTGGATTCGAACGGGTAGAGATTGACCACAACCAGATCGATGCTATCGATCGCATTCGCTGACATCACGGCATCATCGGTTCCCCTGCGGCCTAAAATGCCACCATGAATTTTTGGATGCAGCGTTTTGACTCGACCGTCCATCATCTCGGGAAAGCCCGTGTGATCAGAGACCTCGGTCACTGGCACGCCTTCGGATAGTAGGAGGCGACATGTGCCTCCCGTTGAGAGAATCTTTACACCCTGTGCCGCGAGGGCTTGGGCAAAGGGTACAACACCTGATTTGTCGGAAACGCTAATTAAAGCACTGTTGATAGGGGCGACTCTCGCCTCGGTCATGGGATTACCTCTGGGGTCTGATAACTCTCGGTTGTCTAAGCTAGCTATTACAAAAGCTAGGTCATAAAAGATTGTATTGGCGCAGTTTTTTTCTCAGCGTACCTCGATTGAGTCCAAGCATGGCTGCTGCGCGACTTTGGTTATTGGCAGTGTATTCCATGACTACGCGTAAAAGGGGCTCTTCGACTTCCGCTAGGACCAGATTATAGAATTCGCTAGTCTCCTCGCCGTCCAATGTTTCAATAAACTGCCTGATCGCGTCTTCTGCGGCGGTCTTCAGAGCGCCTTTTGTGTTCGTTGTCACGCTGCCAATCTCCCCACGGATGTCTCGTGAAACCGGCTCATTAAATTGATGATGGCACCTTGCTGAGCATCTAAAAAGTCTTCCTGCGCATCGGCATTTTCGAGCGCATTAAAGGCTCGCTTGATTGGGAGGTAGGCCTCGCCCAGCTCGGCCTCGAAAAACCAGCCCGCGTGTTTGCGCGCGATTTTATGGCCCATGACTGTCCCGTGAAATGCCTGCACCTGCTGGATATGCTCGCGCATAATGGCAAAGCGCTCATCCCGAGAAGGCGCCCTCTCGTCACTGTGGCGTAAGGCCCTCGCTATTGCACCGGGAAGCCATAGTCGGCCCTGCGCAGCCCTGCCAATCATGACCCCTTCAGCTCCCGTGTAGGTCAGCACCCGTTTTGCCTTATCGGCGCAGGTGATGTCACCGTTAGCAATGACGGGAATGTTGACTGCAGAGACGATTTGGCGAAGCGTTTCGTATTCCGCCGATCCATTAAATTTATCGGCACGCGTGCGTCCGTGCACGGTCAGCATCGCAATGCCACTTGCCTCAGCGATGCGCGCAATTTCGACACCGTTTCGTTGATCGGGTGCTACACCCGTCCGAATTTTCAGAGTCACTGGTACCGAGACAGCCTTAGTGACAGCGGTTAACAACGTCTCTACCAGCTGTGGATCTGCCAGCAGCGCGGATCCCGCCGCTTTCTTGCACACTTTTTTGGCGGGACAGCCCATGTTGATATCGATGACCTCAGCTCCACGCTCTACGTTATACCGTGCCGCTGCTGCCAGCGCGCTGGGATCATTCCCGACAAGCTGAATCGTTCGCAGTCCGGCCTCGGTACTGTGCCGAGCACGCAGAGTGCTTTTACGCGACTCACTGAGGGACAAGTCGGAGGCCATCATCTCGCCTACGGCGACATCGGCACCGTGCTTCACCGCGAGCTGACGCATTGGTAAGTCCGTTACTCCTGCCATGGGTGCGAGGAATACTGGAGTCTCAGTTGAGAACGGGCCGAGCTGCATGCGTGGGACACTGTCTGACAGAAAGCCCGTAGTTTAAAGAAGCCCTGCGCTCTGTTGAAGTCCGCTGGCGGTCGTTTTGTATGGCCTTTTATACCGACCGCTCTATGTTTCGTGAATCACGTGTAAAAGTAGCTATCTTCGGTAAAACAGCACAGATTAGTCGGCTTTTTTCGAAAACAGTAGACAGAGCAGGGGTGCTCGTGGAGACTCCGCCGTCTGTCTTTTATTTTCGAATGGTCTGCGCATGGCTGACATTTTGGTGTTACATGGCCCCAACCTGAACCTTTTGGGTACTCGAGAGCCCGATGTTTACGGCACTGAGGACTTAGCCTCGATTAATGCACGCCTAGCAGAGGCGGCCGCGGCGTCAGGTCGATCGCTCGACAGCTTTCAGAGCAATTCGGAAGCTGAGCTTATTGAAAAGGTACATGCGGCGAAAACCGAGCAGACACAGGCCATCATCATCAACCCCGCTGGGCTTACGCACACCAGCGTGTCACTGCGTGATGCTATTGCAGGCGTGGCCATCCCGTTCGTTGAGGTTCACTTGTCCAATGTCTACGCGCGTGAGCCCTTCAGACACCACAGCTTCTTTTCAGATTTGGCCGTAGGCGTCATCTCTGGTTTTGGAAGTGCAGGTTATGACTACGCATTGCAGTTTTTATTGAACCGAAATCACTGAAATGAGTAATAACAAGAGATTGTAGAGGTGACCCTATGGATATTCGCAAAGTAAAAAAATTAATCGAACTTCTGGAAGCATCCAGCGTTGACGAAATTGAGATCAAGGAAGGTGAGGAGTCGGTCCGAATTAGCCGAAATACGGCTGCCCCGATCGCAATGGCAGCGCCTGTAGCGGCACCTGCCATGCCCGCGCCTCTAGCGCCCGTACCTGCCGCACCAGCACCAGCGCCTGCGGCTCCCGAAGCGGCTGCCCCGAGCGCAGCCAACGCTGTGAAATCGCCAATGGTAGGTACGTTCTACCGCTCGCCAAGTCCTGATGCAGCACCGTTCGTTGAGGTAGGGCAAAGCGTCCGTGCCGGAGACGTTCTGTGCATTGTGGAGGCCATGAAGATGATGAATCAGATCGAGGCGGATCGTGCGGGAACCGTCACCGCTATCCACGCTGAAAACGGTGAACCTGTAGAATTCGATCAGCCACTCATTACCGTTGAATAAACGCTCGCATCTCGTTTAAGGATTAACGCTATGTTGGAAAAGGTACTCATTGCGAACCGCGGTGAGATCGCGTTGCGAATCTTGCGAGCCTGTCGTGAGTTGGATATTCCCACGGTTGCAGTGCACTCAACGGCCGATAGCAGTTTGAAGCACGTGCGACTCGCCGATGAGGCGGTCTGCATTGGACCCGCTCCGTCGACACAAAGCTACTTGCAAGCGCACGCGATTCTCAGTGCCGCAGAGGTTACCGGAGCTGATGGTATTCACCCGGGCTATGGCTTCTTATCCGAGAATGCTGATTTTGCTGAGCAAGTGGAGCGCAGCGGATTCAAATTTATCGGTCCGCGGTCAGAGACCATTCGTTTGATGGGTGACAAGGTGTCGGCCAAGCATCAGATGCGTAAGTCCGGTGTGCCCACGGTACCCGGGTCGGACGGCGCCCTGCCTGATGATCCCGATGAGATTTTGCGAATCGCGCGCGACATCGGATACCCGGTGATCGTAAAAGCAGCAGCTGGTGGTGGTGGCCGAGGTATGCGCGTGGTGCACAACGAGGAAGTACTTCTGTCATCTATAGAAGTTACCCAATCTGAAGCCGCGGCGGCGTTTGGTTCACCTGTGGTCTACATGGAAAAGTTTTTGCAGCGGCCTCGTCACGTGGAAATTCAGGTATTAGCAGACGGGCAGGGCAATGCGGTGCATTTGGGCGATCGTGATTGTTCATTACAGCGTCGCCACCAAAAGATCATTGAGGAAGCACCCGCGCCGGGTATTCCAGATGACGTTCGCGAAGAGGTCGGCGCTGCTTGTGTTCAGGCCTGTATCGATATGGGCTATACCGGTGCAGGGACCTTCGAGTTCCTCTACGAGGACGGTCGCTTCTTCTTTATTGAGATGAATACGCGCGTACAGGTTGAGCACCCAGTGACCGAAATGATCACCGGTGTTGATATCGTGAAGGAGCAGCTGTTGATCGCAGGTGGGCAACCATTGTCGATCAAGCAGAGCGATATCAAATTTAATGGGCATGCGATTGAGTGTCGGATCAACGCCGAAGATCCCCGAACATTTATGCCATCACCCGGCACCATCAAAACCTTCCATGCGCCGGGCGGCCATGGTGTTCGTGTCGACTCTCACATCTACAGCGGTTACGCGGTGCCACCACACTACGACAGTTTGATCGGCAAGCTCATAACCCACGGCGATTCACGCGATATCGCGTTGAAAAAAATGCGTCAGGCGCTCGATGAATTCATTGTCGAGGGCATTCGGACGAACGCCGCACTCCACCGCGAGTTGGTTGTCGACTCGTCTTTCGTTGCTGGCGGTGTCAGCATTCACTATCTCGAGAGCAAGCTGGAACACGAGCATTGAGTTCCAGCGACTGGCAAGAGTGGGTCGTTGAGACTTACTCGCACCTAGTCGAACCGCTCGAGGAATGGCTGTTTGAGCAAGGCGCGTTGGCAGTGTCCCTCGAGGACAATGCTGATGAGCCTCTACTCGAACCTGGTCCAGGCGAGACGCCGCTCTGGCAAAACGTGAAGGTCACAGCCCTGTTTACAGGGTCGATCAATCTCTTGCCCATCAAACAGGCGCTGCCTACCTCGCTACTGGCGGGTAACTCCAGAAACGACATCTCAACGCTCGAAGATCGTGATTGGGAGCGGGTTTGGATGGAGGACTTCACGCCCATTCAGATGGGACCGCGGCTCTGGATTTGCCCCAGCTGGACTCTCCCACCGAAAGAGGCACTGGTACCCGTTTTACTTGATCCGGGGTTGGCGTTTGGCACGGGGACACATGCAACGACTGCCATGTGTCTCAACGCACTCGATGTATTGATCAGGGGTAACGAGCGCATCGTCGATTTTGGGTGCGGATCCGGTATTTTGGCTATTGCGGCGCTAAAGCTAGGAGCTGGTTGCGCGCTGGGCGTTGATAACGACCCGCAAGCGGTCTTTGCAAGTCGAGAGAATGCGCAGCGTAATGGCATTGAGCCCGAGGATTTTGCGGTGGTATTGCCGGATGACGGGCTTATCGCCCAGTGGGATGGTAGCGCCGATCTGATGGTTGCTAATATTCTTGCAGGACCGCTAGTGGAGCTCGCTGATCAACTGATTAGCCTGACCGCGCCAGGTGGTGCAATACTGCTAACAGGTGTTTTGGAAGCGCAGGCGCCTCAACTTATTGAGCGCTATCACGATGTCAATCTTGAAGTGAGTCAGCAGCGTGACGGATGGGTATTGCTTGCAGGTGAAAAACCGAGCTAACCCTGGGCGAGCAATTCTCTCAAGTCGATAAGCGCGGCATTAGCCCGGGACAGATAGCTGGCCATCACCAGAGAGTGGTTCGCCCAGATGCCAAACCCCGATCCATTGAGAATGACCGGACTCCAGACGGTCTGCTGCGTCGCCTCAAGCTCGCGAATGATTTGTCTGAGGCTAACGGTGGCATTTTTCTTTTCCAGCACATCCGCAAAATCAACCTCGGCGGCTTTTAGAAAATGGATCAACGCAAAGGCGGCGCCACGTGATTCATAATAGACATCATCAATTTCATTCCAGGGCGTTTTCACCACAAGCTCCCGGTTTTCTCGCGTGGACTGAGTCGCTGCTGCGTCACCTGCTAGGTCGGTATTGATCCGTCGCTGACCCACGCTGGCTGATAGGCGCTGAGATAAGCTACCCAAACGCTTTTCAACCATACCCAGCCAGAAGCTGAGGTTATCTGCTCTTGCATAGAACTGTGCCGAGTCTTCACCAGTCTGAGGAAGCCGATCGAGATAGGCCTGTAAATACCGTCGCGCATCTCGATATTCGGATTCGGTGGCGGGCAAGGCCCAGCTGGAGTTTTGGAAGTTGATGCGGGGCTCAGCGAGCGTCAGATCAACGTCCTCTTGGGATTGCGATTGCGACCGGCTGAGCACTTCTCTCAAGGCTCTCGCTAAGTCCCGAGACTGGATTAAGGCGCCATACTCCCAGTTAGGCATGTTATCCAGAAAGGTGCCTGGAGGGGTGATGTCGTTGCTGATGTAGCCGCCGTCTTTTTCTAATAAGAGACGCGTAACTTCGAGAAGTGCTGCGGTGGTTGCAGCACCGGTGACTGATTGATCAGATGATTTCAGATACTTGGCTCTGTTTTCCACCACGTCAAAAGAGTCAGGTGCCATGCTCCAATAAAAGCCAAGTCCGAGCGTGAGCATGAGGTAGATGGCAACGGCGGCAGTGACGGCACGTCTACCGCCTTTACTTTGAAGCAGGTCGAGGGAGTCGCCCGACGGGAGAACCCCCCGGATCTTTGTCAACGCTTGCGATAACCGCTCGCTCAGTGTCATTTGCTATGCCGCTCCTTACGCGGTGATGCCATTCTCAGTGGTGGTGCTGGGCTTTACGGTGCCTTGTCACAGAGAACGCACTGCATAGGCTGTCATTGTTCTCCAGCTCGAGGCAGATGTCGATGCTTTGTCCATCAGTTAAGGGCTCGCTCAGCTTCATTAGCATGATGTGAAGGCCGCCTGGCTTCAGACTGACGCGCTCTCCCGCCTTGATTGACAACTTTGCTACGGGCCGCATGGTCGATCGATCACGCTCAATACGGGTCTCATGGAGTGAGGTGTGACCTGCAACCTCTGCTGACACCCCCGTAATAGTGATGACGTCTTTGCTGACGTTTTCGAGGGATGCATAGCCCGCCGTCATCATTTTACCGGGTGGTGTCGCGCGCACCCATGCATCCGAGATGATTAGGGTGTCGGAGGCGCCCAAGGCGCTGGATACCAGCGTCAATGCAATAGCGAATAGGGCGCGCAGCGTCATGGAATTATTTCCTTTGCGTAATGCCTTTGATGTGGGGGTATCAACGTGCGTTTTCAATGGCAGTTAGTACGATATCGCGTGTCAGTAGTTGGGGAAGTATCACGGGCGTGCTCCCGACACCTCGTGGGTACATGACGTAAAGTGGGATGCCACTTCTACCGTGCGACTGAACGAAGCGTCCAATGTCTGCATCGTAGTCGGTCCAGTCTGCAATCATGTAGGGAATATCTGCATCGATGAAGGCCTGCTCCATCTCTGGTGTGAAGAGCACCGCAGCCTCGTTCGCAAGGCAAGTGATACACCAGTCGGCTGTGACATCAACGAAAATCGGATCGCCACGTTCAATGTAGTCATTTAAAACGGAGGCAGACCAAGCGATCTGGCCTTCGCTCAGCGCGCGGCTTGAATCACTGCCCCCCGGCTTATTATCTGATGGTACTGCGAGGAAAACAGCGCCAGCGGCAAGGATAATGCTGAGCCCCTTGCGCAACTTGGTATCACCATACAGGTAGGCCGCCAGCGCGAGTAACACCAAGCCAGAAAGCGCCAGTGCCATGGTGTTAACCCCAGCCTGATTACCGGCGACCCAGAGCAGCCAAACCGAGGTCAAATAGAGTGGGAACGCGAGCACATTCTTTGCCGTATCCATCCACGGTCCGGGTTTTGGCAGTGCACGGACGGCGGCACTACTGTGGCTTAGGATGACCATCGGTAGTGCCATACCCGCGCCAAGCGCCGCGAATACAATGAGCGTTACCACAATAGGTTGGGTTAACGCGTATCCCAACGCGGTACCCATGAAAGGTGCCGTACACGGGCTGGCAACAACAACGGCGAGTACACCGGTAAAAAAGTTACCGGCGTCGCCGTCCTGTTCGGTCAAAGATTGTCCAACATTCATCATGGACGTTCCGAAATGAATCAGTCCATTGAGGCTGAGGCCCATGACGGTGAACAGATAGGCTAGCCCAATAACGAACCCAGTATTTTGCAGTTGAAAGCCCCAACCGATGAGCTGGCCCGTCTGCTGGATGGCTACCAGCACACTTGCTAAGGCCATAAAGCTCACGATGACGCCCGCGGCGTAGACGAGGCTCGCTCGACGATGCTGGTCGGCACTGCCGTGCGTAAAGCTCAAGGCTTTGAGCGACAGAATGGGAAAGACGCAGGGCATGATGTTGAGGATAATGCCCCCGAGAAACGCGAAAGCAATGGCTGCTAGCAGACCTATACCTGCACTGCTTGAGGTGTCGTCACCGGAGTCGAGCGCGCTTGATGTTGGGGCGAGGGAGCCAGCCTGAATCTCACCGGATGCCATGTGCCACAGGAAGGATTTGGTCTCAGGTGGGTAGCAGAGCCCAGCATCGGCACAGCCCTGGTAGGTCACTTTAATTTGTGCGAGCTCGGTCGTTCTCTCCAAGGCGACCATGGCCTCTAGCGCGTCGTAGTAGACTTCGACGTCACCGAAAAACTCATCTGTTTTGGCAAGGCCATCGGGCACAACTAAGTTCGCGGCAATGCTGCCCTCCGAGTCAGAGGCTTGCGCCTTGAATGCATGGCGATAGAGGTAGTACTCCGGCGCGATCACCCACTGCAACATCAGCCGCTGATCCCCGTCGGCGACGAGCGTCAGTTGGTAGGCTTCATCGACGGGTAGGAACTGGGTTTGCTGCTGCGTATATGAAGAGAGCGCACTCTGTGCCACTCCACTAAACGGTAACCACAGCGATAGCAGTAGGCAAAGCTTTAGTGTTCGGCGAATCGCCAGACTCATGACGTGTCCCTACTTGTTGTAGCGCAGACGTGTGCCGTGATCGAGAGAGAGACGAATCTCTTCAGGACTCAGTTCGTCAGGGAAGTAGACTCCTGATACTTTCGCATCAAGTAGGCTCGCGCCCTCAAGGTTGGTCTCGCGAAAATCGATACCTGATAAGTCGCAATTTCTGAAGTACGCGCTTGAGAAATCCAGACCTCTTGCATTCATTTTGCGTAGGTCACGCCCTCGGTAATCGCCGCCTGACAGCTGACCGCAGTCCATGGTGTCGCGATGCTTGTTGAAGCTATCGACGTCCTCATGCCGCAGCATCTGAAACAACGGATCGTCCTTGACCTCGGGTTTAATTTCTCTGTCGCTCATCGACTTCTCCTCGACGTGCCTTGCTACTTTTTACAGAGCTTGGCGCTTAACTATCGGTGCTAATTACTAAAATACGCATCGCGAAGGGCACTGGTCGCGTCCAAGCTGAGTCGCGGACCCGCTTGGCAGACAACGGCGCCTGCGGCTTTGGCCGCAAATTCGCAAGCACTCAGCATAGCCACGCCTCGCCAGAGTGCGTAGAAAAAAGCTCCAGCGAACATATCGCCCGCTCCATTGGTATTCACCGCAGTTACCTTCTCCGATGCCACCTGATGCGTGCTCGTTCCATCATACAGAATGGCACCATCGGCGCCGCGTGTGATCACGAAGCTTTGGCAAATCGCTTTCAGCCGCTCAGCCGCCTCGTCCAAATTATCAGTCTGTGCCCACTCCAGGGCTTCGATCTCGTTACAGAACACAAAGTCCACGCCGCCCTCGAGCATGGCATTCATGTTGTCGCGGAAAAATGTGACCATGCCGGGGTCAGAGAAGCTGACAGCAACTTTTGTGTTGTTTGCTTCGGCAAGTTGCTTGGTTTTAAGCGCCGCTGCGTGACCGGTCGGGGAGGTGACCAAGTACCCTTCTAAATAAACCCACGTTGATGCACTAATGGCAGCCTCGTTTACCTCGGTTACCGAGAGCGTCTCGGATACACCTAGGAAGGTATTCATACTCCGCTCGGCATCGGGCGTAATCAGAACCAAACACTTTCCCGTTGTACCTGCGCTACGCTCACCTTTAAAGCCGTGGTCTACACCACAGGCCTCGAGATCTGTGATGTAAATGTCACCATCCTCATCATTTGCGACTAAACAGCTCATGTAGGTCGGTGCACCAAACTGCGAGGCGGCAATCACGCTGTTGCCCGCACTGCCACCGCAGGCGTGATTAGCTGATGAGAGCTTATCGGAAAGATGATCTTTAATTTCGGCCTGACGGGCTTCGTCAACCAGCGTCATCATGCCTTTTTCAATGGATAGTTGATCCAGATCATTGTCGGATACATCGATTTCAGTATCGACCAAAGCGGCGCCAATCGCGTAGACGAAGTATTCAGACACAGTCATTTCCTCAGGGATGAATTAAGCCAAGTCGAGATTATCGCATGTGGGGTGATCAGGATCATTACTTGTCTTGATTGTAATCAAGCCTGAGCGACAAGTTTTCGATAGACTGGTGGCATCAGAGAGGTGACCCGTGTATCCAACTTTTCAAGAAGTTATTGATCGTTTATCCGTCGTTGAGGCGCCCGCGGAGCCCTTGCCGTCCAAGCGTGCAGCGGTTGCGATTAGTTTGCGATCGGGTGTCTCGGGTCCTGAGATTCTCATGATTCAGCGTGCAGTCAGGGAGGGCGACCCCTGGTCGGGTCACATGGGTTTTCCGGGGGGACGGAAGGACGCGTCCGATGTTACCGATGTAGCCTGCGCAAAGCGGGAAACGCGGGAGGAGATAAGCTTTGACCTCGACACCCACGGTGAGCTTGTCTGTCAGTTATCTGATGTGAATACGGGCTGGCGTGCCGATCGTCCAGAGATGTTGGTGGCGCCTTTCATTTTTAGAGTGGACAGTACGCCGTCCTTCGAGCTTAACCATGAGGTCGACGATACCTTGTGGGTTCCACTGAATTTTTTACTCGACGATACAAACCGTGGTCGCCACCAGTGGGATTGGCGCGGCGAAGTGCTTGAATCCGATGCCTTTACCTATGATGGGCGCCTGATTTGGGGTCTCTCGCTGATGATGATCGATGAGCTACTGGAGATCATTGGTGGTAGGGAGAGTACAGGTGCCCGTGTTACTCGGGCCTAGTGTCAGCTTCTGATTCCGCTTCAATGGGCGGCAAGCCCCTTAAAAACCCTCGTGAGTCTCGGCGCAGCGCTTCCAATTCTGGATCTTCCTTACTCGCCTTTATCAGCGACGCCAAGCTGGCTGCGCCTTTGAGGTAAGCAATCACGTGACCCACTAACACGGGCGCCATCTTGGGCTCATGCGAGTACCGCGGCATACCAGGGACAAGATTTCCTGATGCCCGCAGTCCCTCAACCGTCAACCAATAGCCACCACAACTCGAAAGCTCGTAGTCGCCAACTCGTCCGTAGCTAAGGTTGGGCGTAGACGGATTGAAACCGTCGTCGGGCAGTTGAGTTAGCTTTTTGAGCGCCAGGATCAGTCGTTGACCCTCGCTGAACTGGTCGGCGTCGGGTCGACAGTAGTCCCCGGTCTTGAGCCAGACTCTAGGAAAGGACTCCCAGTCAGGTCCAGCTAGGGTGACGTCAACCTCGATATCAATCGCGTTACCTTTTTTGCGGCTAACGCTGCCAAGTACGACGAGATCTGATTCGGGCGCCACTTCAGCAAAGCTACCTTCCCACAAACACTCACAGGCCGAGCTTGCGGGTGCGTAAAGTCCAATGATGACAGCGACAAGCAGCCCTACAACGTGATGACCTGCCATTGGCAGTCCAGCGTTCGCCATTACTTCGTCAGTAGCCTCGCAGCATCGATGGCGAAGTAGGTGAGAATCCCATCGGCACCTGCGCGTTTGAATGACAGAAGACTCTCCAGAATGACGGCATCGCGTGATAACCAGCCATTGTCGAAGGCGGCCTGATGCATCGCATATTCCCCAGACACCTGGTAGGCGAAGGTCGGTACTTGCAGCTCAGTCTTCACGCGACGCACGACATCGAGATAGGGCATCCCGGGTTTAATCATGACCATATCCGCGCCTTCACCGAGGTCGAGCGCCACCTCGTGAATCGCCTCGTCGCTGTTAGCGGGATCCATTTGATAGGTCTTTTTATCACCGCCTTTGAGATTCCCCGCAGAGCCCACGGCATCGCGGAAGGGTCCGTAGTAGGCGGAGGCGTATTTGGCAGCATAAGACAGGATCAGCGTATTGACGTGGCCATCGGCCTCCAGCGCTTCTCGTATGGCACCAATGCGTCCGTCCATCATGTCAGAGGGCGCCACCACATCGGCACCCGCACGCGCGTGGCTGACCGCCTGCTTGACGAGGGTGTCTTTGGTGATGTCATTCAATACGTAACCATCATCATCAATGATGCCGTCCTGTCCGTGCGTCGTGTAGGGATCCAGTGCGACGTCCGTAATAATGCCTAGGCCTGGAAGCGCTTTCTTCAGCGCCTTGACGGTTCGCTGTACGAGACCATCAGGAGAGTATGCTTCGCTGGCATCGAGTGACTTCTTTGCTTCGCCAACGACAGGAAACAAAGCGATGGCGGGTATCCCCAGTTCATGCGCTTCGGTTGCTCTTTCTATTAGCAGGTCGATGCTAAGGCGCTCCACGCCTGGCATTGAGGGTACGGCTTCACGCTGATTTTCCCCCTCAAGGACAAACATGGGGTAGATAAAATCACTAGGGCTGAGCGCATTCTCTGCCGTCAACGCGCGTGCAAACTCCGATGCCCGTAAGCGTCGCATTCGGGTGTTTGGGAAAGGGCCTCTGGCTGTATTCATTCGACTTCCCTCGTGTGTCCCTGACAGTGTATTCCTGTTGTTATTAGATGCCGGCGATATCCAAATTGCTGTTGTCTATTGCTGTCTACAGCGCTTTGAATGCACGTCGAGCCGCATCAATGGTATCGGCAATGTCGCCATCGGTGTGCGCCGATGACATGAAGCCCGCTTCAAAAGAGGCGGGCGCTAGATAAACACCCTCGTTGAGCATCAAGTGGAAGAACTTGTTAAATCGCTCGACGTTCGCCCCAATGACCTGCGGATACTGGGTAACTTTCTTATCTTCCGTGAAAAAGAAGCCGAACATGCTACCCATATGATTGGTGGTAAAGGGAATGCCCGCCTCGTCCGCGACCTGCTGCATCCCCTCGCACAGTTCTGTGGTGTGACGGAACAGATCATCATAGAAGTTCGGCTGCGAGATAATATCAAGGGTTGCGAGGCCAGAGGCCATAGCCACGGGATTACCGGACAGGGTACCGGCTTGATAGACCGGTCCCAAGGGCGATATGTGCGCCATAATCTCTTTTTTGCCACCAAAAGCACCGACTGGCATACCGCCGCCGATCACTTTGCCTAGGCAGGTGAGATCTGGGTCGATGCCGAGGTGCCCCTGCGCGCAATGTGTGCCAAACCGGAACCCGGTCATGACTTCATCGAAAATCAGAATAGCGCCGTGCTCGGTGCAGAGTTCACGCATACCCTCGAGATAACCGGGTTCTGGCAAAATGCAGTTCATATTCCCTGTGACGGGTTCGGTGATAACACAAGCGATCTCATCGCCTAGCTGATCGAACGCCTCTTTGAGTGCGTCCAGATCGTTAAAGGGCAGTGTCACGGTGTGCTGCGCAAGCACATCGGGGACGCCTGGTGAGCTGGGTACACCGAAGGTGAGCGCACCTGACCCCGCTTTGATTAAAAGGGAGTCGGAGTGGCCGTGGTAGCACCCCTCAAACTTGATAATTTTGTCCCGTCCCGTCGCGCCCCGCGCGAGGCGGATAGCGCTCATAGTTGCTTCGGTACCCGAGCTTGTCATTCGAACTTGCTCAAGACTGGGTACCAAGTCGCACAGACGCTCGGCGAGTTCAATTTCGATTTCGGTCGGGCAACCGAAGCTCAAACCGTCCTGCGCTGTCTGAACGACGGCATCGCGAACCCGGGGATGGTTGTGGCCCATGATCATAGGACCCCACGAAAGCACATAGTCGATGTACTTGTTGCCATCGGCATCGAAGATATAGGCGCCGTCGGATCGCTCCATGAATCGTGGTGTTCCGCCAACCGCTTTGAAGGCTCGGACTGGCGAATTGACGCCGCCCGGAATGCGAGTTTGTGCGCGCTCAAATAACGCTTCAGATTTGGTCATTGACCATGTTCCCCCGACTTGTCGTCGTTTTTATAGTGTTGTTGCCGCGTTGCTAGGCCGGTCGTACATAAACTAACAGTACGATCGCGAACAAAAATAACACGGGTACCTCGTTAAAAAATCGATAAAACACATGGCTTTTGCTGTCATCGCCACCGTTAATGCGAGCAACGTAGCGGCCGCATTGGACGTGGTAGGCGAGAAGGCAAACAACCCCGAGCAGCTTAAGCTGCATCCACAGGCTACTCAGGTAGTAATCCAACGCGTAGCTCAGGCGCCACAGCCCCAGAATTACCGCCAGCATCATCAGTGGTGTGACAAATTTATAGAGCTTGCGCGCCATAATCGCCAGCGTCGTCCGCGTTGTGTCGTCTTCTGCCTGCGCGTAGTAAACAAATATTCTCGGCAGGTAAAAAAGACCGGCAAACCATGTCACGACAAAGATGACATGCAGACCCTGAATCCAAAGCATTCACTACTCCATGCTGGTTTCAAACTGAACAGCAAGTAAACTAGCCGCACAATATCAGATCTTAGGCCTGAAATGATTAAAGTTGGGATTGTTGGCGCTACCGGTTACGCCGGCGTGGAACTCATTCGTTTGCTCCTAGGGCATCCTCATGTCGCTATACAGCGCCTAACGTCGCGGGCCGAGGCGGGTGTGCGCGTCGACCACTTATTCCCAAGCCTTCGAGGTCACATCGACTTGGCGTTCGAGGATCCCGGCGCGGTAGATTTTGCAGACTGCGATCTCGTATTTTTCGCGACGCCGCATGCGGTTTCGATGAACACAGTACCTGCACTGTTGGATCGAGGAATTAAAATTATCGATCTGTCTGCAGATTTTCGGTTAAGCGACATCGGTGTCTGGGAGTCCTGGTACGGTACGACGCATGCGGCACCAGATCTTATTTCGACTGCTGTCTATGGGTTGCCTGAAGTGAACCGTGCGGCCTTGCGCGACGCGAGTTTGGTCGCGTGCCCCGGCTGTTATCCAACGGCTGTCCAGTTGGGGTTTCTGCCGCTCTTGGAAGCGGGTGTTATCGATCCCGGTCGGTTAATTGCCTCCTGCGCGTCCGGCACGAGCGGTGCAGGCCGTGGCGCCAAAGTGAATCTTTTGCTCTCAGAGTCGACCGAGACAATGAAGTCTTACGGCGTGCAGGGCCACCGGCATTTACCCGAGATGGAACAGGGACTGTCTCGAGCGGCAGGCGGCGACGTTTCGTTGACCTTCGTGCCCCATCTGGCGCCCATGACGCGGGGTATTCATGCGACCTTGTTTGCTACCTTGACCGAGCCATCGACCAATGTCCGAGATCTTTTCGAGTCACGGTTCGGCGATGAGCCGTTTGTTCGACTCACCGGTGGTCATTACGAGCCCGAAACACGGCATGTGAGAGGGACCAACGTGTGTGAAATTGACGTCACGCTCCCCCCGGGAGATACCGTTGTGATCACGGTTGCCATCGATAACCTCATTAAAGGTGCATCGGGTCAGGCAGTGCAGGCTATGAATCTCATGCAGGGCTGGGATGAGACAACAGGTCTGATGGCACCGGCGGTTAATCCCTAATCGACGATGGCCTCCGAAGACTTCAAGACCGTCGTAACGCGTGTCAACGTTGTAAGGCAGCGAAGGCTTCGTGTGGGGTTGGCGGTGCTGCTTGCCATGTTGGGGGTAGGTATTTACGCGCTGGGCTATCAGCAGGGATTTGATGATCGAGTGCCTTTAGTTCTGGATGAAGCCGGCCTAAAAGACACAATTTCAAAGCTTGAAACTCGACTTGCCGTAGATTCAGAGACGCTCAATCGATTTCGTACGGAGCTAGCCGACTCCGAAAAGCAAGTGGATGAGCTGGAAAAAGAGCTCGTGTTCTATCGAGACATTATGTCCTCGTCCGAGGATGTGAGCGCCGTAAAACTTCGGCCACCCGATCTCAGTTGGGACCCCGAGAAGCGGAGCCTTGAGTATCGTGGCGTCGTTCAGCGACTCGCACCCGGTACCCAATTTTACCGGGGTAGATTGACAGTTCAGATCGTCGATTCTGAGGGCGAGGCCATTGCAGCCGCGTCCTCCGAAAATAGCCACGACCTGTCGTTTAAGTATTTTCAGCGAATTTCAGGCACCATAGAGCTGGCTGAAACAGTTATTCCCGCTTCAGTGCGGTTTGACATAGAATTGTCAGCCCCGCGAAAGCGGACCTATGAGCAGACCTTCGACTGGAGTAATTCGATTGTCTACAGCACCCAGTAAAGTAGGATTAGGGTTATGAGAAACAAACAATCACAAATGCCAACAACGGCAAACGGTGCAACAACGCTTATCTCAGCGGGCACTACTGTGGCAGGCGATATTACGTTTACGGGTAACTTAGATGTTGAAGGCCGCGTTGTCGGGTCGATTAGTGCTGAGCCTGGCGCTTCGGCATTGTTGAGAGTGGTAGCGGGTGGCTCGGTCGAAGGTGAAATTCGCGTACCATCGGCGTCGATAAGCGGCTCAGTAAAAGGCAACATTTACAGTGCCGATAACCTGGAGTTGACCAAGGGTGCTGTGGTCACCGGCGATGTTTTCTACAACCTGATCGAGATGTCGATGGGTAGTAAAATTGACGGCAATTTGAAGCACTCAACGGCGTCGGCGAAGGTGGAGCAGATTTCATCAGCCAGTCCTGTTGTTTCAGCGGACAAGTCCTAGATCCGGAGTTCTCGATGACAGTAGTCGCCGGTTTTGATCCCACAGAAATACGCCTCTCTGATAATGCGGTCAGCAAACTTCAGCATCTGATAGAGGACGAGGACAATCCGTCCCTGCGCTTCCGCGTTTACATCACAGGCGGCGGATGCTCAGGGTTTCAATACGGGTTTACCTTTGATGAAAACATGGCGGAGGATGACTGGGTCATTGAGCGCGAGGGTGTGGCGGCACTGATCGACGCGATGAGTTACCAGTACCTGATGGGTTCCGAGATAGATTATGTCGAGGGGCTCGAAGGCTCTAAGTTTGTCGTCAACAACCCGAACGCAACGACAACCTGCGGCTGCGGCGCGTCTTTTTCTATCTAGTTCACCGCTGAACAGTGACGATTGGGGTTTTGCTCGTGACCTCAATCGGCTCGAGGATAAATTACACCCAGCACCCGTTCTGACTGAGCCCCGGTCACTGCAGGTACATTGCCTGAGGCGCGGTCTAGACACTGCTTAGCCAGCCAGGCAAAAGCCACTGCTTCCATAAAATCGGCATCAATACCCAGCGCAGAGGTATCTGCGACCTCGATGGGTGCAAGGAGCGATCTTATTCGCTCGGTCAGCAGGTTGTTATGACGCCCCCCACCACAAAGATACACCTGCTCGCATCCTGAGGCTCTGAGGGCGTCCGAGGCCGATCGAGCGGTCAACTCCACGAGTGTTCGTTGAACATCAACCGGCGCTAGTTCGTCGACCTTCAGGCTTTCAAGCCAGGTCAGGTTGAAATAATCCTGCCCAGTACTTTTGGGCGCAGGTCGGCTGAAGTAGGGGTCGGCAAGCATGCGCTCGAGCAATGACTCATTCACCGTGCCAGTACTCGCCCATGCACCACTCGCGTCGAAGGCTTGTTGCTGGTGCTTACGAATCCAGGCATCGGACAGGGTATTCCCCGGACCCGTATCAAAACCGCTAACTCGGTCGGGAGCAATGACACTGACATTTGCAATGCCGCCCACATTGAGGAAGGCAGCCGTTTCAGTCCGAGAGACCAGTGTCCGGTGAAATGCGGGAACCAATGGCGCGCCTTGGCCACCGACGGCGATATCGCGTCGGCGGAAATCACCAACGACGGTGATACCCGAGAGCTCTGCCAAGCGGTGGTTGTCGCCAATCTGTAAGGTGAAGGGGTGATCAACCTCAGGAGCGTGCAGTAGCGTCTGCCCGTGATTGCCGATGGCTTCAATCTCCGATACCGGTACCTTGGCTTTTTCGATAAGGGCCTCTACCGCTGCTGCGTACAGCAACGAGAGCGCCACGTCCTGTTCACAGACATCTCGAATTGTTGTATCGACGCGTGTTTGCGCCGCGATGATGCGTGTTTTGAGATCCGCTGGTAGTTCGAGTGTATGGGTACAAACAAGGTGCGTTGTTCCATCGGATTCAAACCCCACTAGGGCCGCATCAATGGCGTCCGCGCTGGTGCCGGACATTAATCCAATAAAGTGACGCAGCTGACTCACTCAGCCCCCGTAATCGCACCGGTCATTTTTAACGCTGCCAGGCGCTGGACAGGTTGCTTGATCGCGTCTTTGAATCGTTCAAGCTCCGAGTCCGGTAATGACTTCGCTTTCGGCAAAATCTTGTGCACAGTCCTTGGATTACGGTGCACCCCGTTGACCAAAAATTCGTAGTGCAAATGTGGGCCGGTTGCTGCACCGGTTGAACCTACGGTGCCAATCACTTGCCCTTGTTTGACACGATCGCCACGTTTCACTCGCTTCTTATTCAAATGCAAATAGTGGGTCTTAAAACCCTCACCGTGCTGAATGAACACGTAATTTCCATTAGGGCGTGTATAACCCGCTTCTACTACACGGCCATCTCCCGCTGCATAGACTGGCGTGCCTCTTGGGGCCGCGTAGTCCGTTCCTCGGTGGGGGCGCTTGGTCTTGTAGATTGGGTGCAGGCGATTTGGATTGAAGCTCGAACTGACTCGTGTGAAGTCGAGGGGAGCCTTTAGGAAGGCTTTGCGCATGCTGACGCCTTCAGCGTCAAAGTATCCGGTATCACCTAAGCTATCGGTGTAGCGATAGGCCTCAACCAGTCGTCCATTGTTATTAAATGAGGCGGCAAGGATGTCGCCATCGGAAAATTTCTCGTCATCGAGGTAGTTTTCTTCAAATAAAATGATGATTTCGTCGCCACGACGAGGATCCAGTGCGAAGTCTATGACGCCGCCCAAAATTGCGGCCAACTCCATAATGATGCCGTCTGATAATCCGGCTCGATCGCCCGCGAGGAAAAGAGAGCTGTCGATGGTCAGTGCCACTGAACGCTCTCGCGTTTGTGTCTCTCGCGTAATGATTTCGGAAACGAACTGCCCCTCACTCTTTGAATAGACCGTCTGCTTTAGAGGGGACTCGATATGTCTTACCGCAATCAATTCGTTGTCTTCGTTCGCGGCAAAACCAATCAGTTGGCCTGGAAAGATTTTACGTAACGCACGTCCCTTGTCGCTGGATGTCACCTCGTAGACGTCACGATCGGAAAAACCCGCGCGATTGAAGATCAGGCTCAAGTTATCGCCATTCCTGACGGTCACATCATTCCAGATGATGGGTGGTTCATCCGGTTTCAGTATCTGCCCTTCGGTAACTGCATCCCACGCGACTTGTGTTGTTGCTGTGACGAGTGGATCGGGCACGAGGACTGTTTCGTCATTAGTGTCGCTGCTGAACACACCTATGAAAAGCTGTGATAGCAACACTAAGACGAGTAGACTCACGCCACCCCACAGAAGTTGGTCGCGATCCGGCGCAAACAGTGCGTTGTACTGGCGACGTGTGGCGCCTCTGGGTTTACGTTGCAAGGTTTTTCCGATTCCCGCCCCGGTTGAGGGGCTATTCATTGCCCTGCATCATAACCGACAATAGAGCGGACATTAATGGCTAGAGCGGCGGACCGATAGCTAGGCGCCTGTTTTTTATGGGTCGCTTGGTTGAGATGTTAGAAATTAATTAGAAGGTGAGGACATGGGTCTTTTTGAGGATCTTAAAGCGAGAGGCTTAGTGTTTCAGACCACAGGCGATGAAACATTCGAGGCGTGGTTAGCCGAGAAGCCACGCACCCTGTATTGCGGGTTTGATCCGACCGCTGACAGTTTGCATATTGGCTCACTGGTCCCGCTGCTCACGCTGAAGCGATTTCAACTGGCAGGCCACACGCCCATTGCGCTTGTTGGTGGCGCAACGGGTTTAATCGGCGATCCAAGCTTTAAAGCTCAGGAGCGCTCATTGAACACGCCCGATGTGGTGGCTGGCTGGGTAGAACGCCTGCGTCGTCAGATGTCTCAGTTTCTCTCATTCGATGGTGATGCCGCTGCCATCATGGCTAACAACCTCGATTGGACGGCCGATGTCGACGTACTGACCTTTTTACGCGATGTCGGTAAGCATTTTTCCGTCAATAACATGATTGCAAAGGAGTCGGTGAAGCAGCGAATCGAGCGCGAGGGCGCGGGGATTAGTTTCACGGAATTCACCTACATGATTTTGCAGTCGTTCGACTTTGCTGAGCTGAACAAACGTTTTGACTGCGAGCTGCAAATTGGCGGCTCCGATCAATGGGGCAATATTACGGGCGGGATTGACCTCACTCGGAGAATGAACGGTGCATCGGTACAGGGACTGACCATGCCACTGGTTACCAAGGCCGACGGCACCAAGTTCGGTAAGACTGAATCGGGGACGATTTGGCTGGATGCGGGCAAAACATCACCGTACGCCTTCTATCAGTTCTGGCTGAGTACAGCGGATGCCGATGTATACAAATTCCTTAAATACTTCACGTTTTTGACGGTCGAGGCCATTGATGCACTGGCGCAGGAAGATGCTGAACGGGAGGGTCGGCCTGAGGCGCAGCGTGTTCTGGCACGTGAGGTAACGCGGCTCGTTCATGGTGATGGTGGACTGGAGGCAGCCGAGCGCATTACATCCGCGATGTTTAGTGGCGATGAGTCGAGCTTGTCTGAGTCAGATCTCGCACAGCTGAGCCTCGATGGATTACCCAGCTCGTTGATCACCCGAGAAGCGATGCCTGAGACGCTCACGCAATTGTTGACCGACGCGGGAATGGCTGCGTCGGGCAAACAGGTCAAAGATGCCTTGGGTCGGTCCGCGGTATCGATTAATGGCGTTTCGGTGTCGGCCGAGAACAACGCCGATCCTGCGTCCTGCTTTGCGCCTGGAGCTGCGATGCACGGGCGTTATTTCATTACACGCCTGGGCAAGAAAAAGGTGCACCTGTTCATCGTGGAATAAATGGTGGAATGACTGGTGAAGTGAATCGTGGAGTGAATCCATGTTGACCGTCGGATGCCTGTTCTCTTGAAACAGCTGCACCTCATTCGCCACGCCAAATCCTCGTGGGAACACCCCCAGCTGTCCGATCATCAACGTCCGCTGAATGCTCGCGGTCGTCAGGCCGCGCCCCTCGTTGGCCGTGCTATGCAGGCAGAGATTGAGGTTAGCGGGCGCGAGACACCGCAGTTTTTTGTCAGCACTGCAAAACGTGCGCGCGAGACCTTCGATGGCTTGACTGTTGGCTGGCCATTATGGGGCGAGCAGGTACCGAATTACGACGATGCCCTCTACACCTTTGATGAGGCGGATCTTATTGATTGGATAGCCGCTGCCAATGATGGCTTAGACAGTATTGCGCTCATCGGCCACAATCCTGCCATGACGGAGCTTGCCAATTTTCTATGCCCAACGCTGGCGCTTTCTAACCTCCCTACAGCGGGGTGGCTTTGGTTCTGTTTTGATCACGACTCATGGGACGCGTCTGTGCAATCGCCCGGAAGGGCTCGTTGCCACACTCTGTACACACCCAAATCAGGCAAATTACCGTGAAAGGATCGCTACGAAGTCATATGGATGTCTCTCAGTATCTCCTCTTTGCTGAAGGGTTGAGCGCGCTTCTTAAGCTTTTACGCGGTGTGATCTTTGGCCCCATAATCACGGGGTCCTCTAGCGAAGGTTTGGCACGATGACGCCCGCAATTTTTGGCTTGGCAGGAACGACGCTCTCAGCCGACGAGCGAGACTTTTTCAGAGAAAGTCAGCCATTTGGCTTTATCTTATTTGGCCGCAATGTAGAGCAGCGAAGTCAGCTGCGCGCGCTGACCAATGACTTGCGCTCGCTTACCGGACGAGACCAATTGCCGATACTGATCGATCAGGAAGGCGGCAGAGTAGCGCGCATGCAAGCGCCAGAGTGGCCCGCCTATCCTCCTGCTGCCATCTTTGAAGCCCTGTATGCGCATGACCCGGCTCGTGGTTTAGAGGCCTGTGTGTTGAACTTCGAGGCCTTAGCGCTCGACTTGGCCGAGGTTGGTATTACCGTGACCTGTGCGCCGGTGCTGGATGTGCCTGTCGCGGGCGCTCACGATGTCATTGGTGATCGCGCCTTTTCACAAAACCCAGATCACGTCGCAGCACTCGGTGAGGCCTGTTTAGTCGGTTTGAAAGCCGGTGGGGTTGAGGGTGTGATTAAACACATTCCTGGCCATGGCCGCTCGGCTGTGGACTCGCATAAAGACTTACCGCGCGTGGCCGCATCAGATGCCGAGCTTGCGCTGGACCTTTTACCATTTCATGCATTAAGCGGCGCAATGATGGCCATGACGGCCCATGTCATTTTTGATGCCTGGGATGTCGACCAATGTGCCACCTTGTCGTCTTTTGTCATTAATGAGGTTATCCGCAAAAAGGTCGGGTTCGATGGCCTTTTGATGAGTGACGATCTCGATATGAAAGCGTTGTCGGGTGAAATAGGCGAGCTTGCCCTCGCGTCGCAGCGCGCGGGTTGTGATGTCGTCCTGAACTGTTGGGCAAACATGACTGATATGGTGTCTATCGCGGAGAAACTCTCTGCTCCCTCGATTCAGTCACAAGATCGCATGTCACGTGTCTGCGCGGCATTGGTCTTAGCCACGACTTCCGCGACAATCAGCGAGCGTCAGGCAGCATTGATCGAAAGACGTGATGAGCTAATGTCGCGTTAATGAGTACCGCCTTGTTAGTCAATGAGAGTGAGCCAGTGAGCCATTCCTGAGAGTGTTAAAACCATTGCGTAACCGAACCATAACCTCATTTAATCCCGCCCAACCAACAACCGATGGTGCTGGCGTTGCCATTAAACGCGTCGCGCTCATGGGTGTGGGCAGTGTCGATCCCGTACTAATGATCGACGAACTAAAATCGCCATACCGAGAAGACTTTCAGGCCGGATTCCCACCGCATCCACACCGCGGTATGCAGACGCTCACCTACATGTTGGCGGGTGGCATTGCGCACGAGGACAGCATGGGGAATCGTGGCGAGATCCGCGAAGGCGGTGTTCAGTGGATGTCCGCGGGCTCGGGCGTCATTCACTCCGAGATGCCCACGCAAGATACGACGGGGCTACATGGTTTTCAGCTCTGGTTCAATTTGCCAGCCAGACTGAAGATGAGTCCACCTCGCTATCGCGATATTGCGGGTAGCGAGTTGCCGTCAGTATCGGCAGACGACGTAACCCTTATTGCGATTGCCGGGACATGGTCTGTGGGTGAGGATTTATTGCAGGGTCCCCTAGACGAGCTTTCACCGATTGCTCAAATGGCTGATTTGCAACTCGCACCTGATGCTGAATATGTGTGTGAGGTTCCGGCCATGGCCAATACCATGGCGTTTGCGTTTGAAGGCTCACTGCACGCAAATGCGCAAGATTTGCGATCGCCGGGTTTAGCGGTGTTTGAAGCGGGGAACTCGTTGGTGATTCGCGCATCCAAAGAAGGCGCGCGATGTTTGCTGCTGACTGGGGAACCCATTGGGGAGCCGGTAGTGCAGTACGGCCCTTTTGTTATGAATACACGTGAAGAGATAGAGACCGCGCTCAATGAATATCGACTTGGTACGTTTCTTAAGCATTAGGTTGGTTGCTCTGGGCTGTCTGACGGCAGTGACCGCCTGCGCCTCTTTGCCCGCGGATCTTTTTGGGCAAGGGCCAGCTGATCCTGAGGTATCGGAGGCTCCTGCACTGCAAACCGTTCAATGCGATGAGCCAAGGCCTAAAATTTGCACGCTGCAATACGAACCGGTCTGCGCCGTGATGGAGTCGGGATCCATTAACACGTACCCTTCGGCCTGTAATGCCTGTGCTGATATCGCTGTCAGCGCCTGGCGACCTGAACCCTGCGAGGAGTAAACATGTCATTAACCAACCGAATTTTGCTGGCAATGGTTTTGGGGATTGGTCTTGGGTCAGTCCTAGAGGTGGTCTTGGGATCACTGAGTCCAGACAGTGGCCTTTACGGGTTTTTGTACAACGGCATGGTCATGGGCCTGTTCGATGTCCTCGGCCGGATTTTCATTGCGTCGCTCAAGTTGCTTGTTGTGCCTTTGGTTCTGGTGTCTCTGATTTGCGGTATGGCAGCTCTCGGCGCCAGTAGCCGCATGGGACCCATCGCAGGAAAGACCTTGGGGCTTTACCTCGTCACGACCTGTATCGCTGTAAGCTTAGGTTTGGCGATTGCCTTGGCTGTTGGCCCTGGCGAAGGCGTTAATGCGGTTGCGAGTTCCGACTTTGTGCCGAAAGAGGCGCCGCCTATCAAAGAAACACTGATCAATATTTTCCCGACCAACCCTGTCGCCGCCATGGCCGAAGGCAACATGCTTCAGGTGATCGTGTTCGCTTTACTCGTGGGCTTCGCACTGACACGTGCGGGTGAGGCGGGGCAGCGTTTGATTGCCTGGTTCCAAGATATGGAAGTTGTTGTGATGAAAATGGTGGGAGTGCTGATTGAACTTGCGCCTTACGGTGTTTTCGCGCTGCTGACCAAGCTTTTTGCCACCATGGGATTCGGTACCATTTTCGATTTGGCAGCGTACTTCTTTACGCTACTCGGTGTGCTCCTGTTCCATGGATTGGTGGTTTACGGTCTGGTTTTACGAACACTCACGCCGCTGTCTCCCGCAATGTTGCGACAGAAGATGCGCCGCGTCTGGGCCTTTGCGTTCTCTACTTCATCGTCGGGGGCCACCTTGCCTGTAACGCTAAGAACCGTTGAGAAGCGGCTTGGCGTGAATAAAAGTGTCGCTGGTTTTTCTGTGCCTTTAGGCGCAACCATCAATATGGATGGCACCGCTATCATGCAAGGTGTTGCCACTGTTTTCATTGCGCAGGTTTACGGTATTGACCTGTCCAGCAGCCAGCTTCTGATGGTTGTGCTCACCGCCACGCTGGCGTCCATTGGGACCGCCGCGGTGCCCAGCGCAGGATTGATTATGCTGTCGCTCGTATTGACGCAGGCGGGACTACCGGTCGAAGGGATTGCGCTAATTCTTGGTGTGGACCGTTTACTGGATATGGTTAGAACAGCCGTTAATGTCACGGGTGATGCCACGGTATCGACCGTGGTCGCCTACCATGAAGGGCAACTCGATGAAGTGGTGTTCAATGATCCGGACGCCGATATTGAGGGTGACGATGAGACACAGAGGGCAGCATCATGAGCCTGTCGGTAACCGTCGTCCCCGTCACGCCATACCAGCAGAACTGCTCGATCATCAAATGCGAGACCACAGGGCTGGCCGCGGTGGTCGACCCGGGTGGTGATACCGATCGCATCAAGGCCGCCATCGAAAAGATGGGCGCTAAGGTAGAGAAGATCTTGCTCACTCACGGACACATGGACCACTGCGCTGCGGCGGATGTCTTGCGCAAAGAGTGGCAGGTACCCATCGAAGGCCCGGAGGAGGGCGATCGGTTTTGGATCGATAATCTGCCCAAGTGGTGCGAGATGTCAGGCTTTCCCATGGCTGAAGCTTTTGAGCCCGACCGTTGGCTTGTTGACGGTGACACCGTAACAGTCGGCGCCCTTGAGCTCGCTGTTATCCATTGTCCGGGCCACACCCCAGGGCATGTGGTCTTTTATGACGGAGCACAGCGATTGGCATGGGTGGGCGATGTCATTTTTGCGGGCTCCATCGGGCGCACCGACTTTCCAAAAGGCAACCACAACGAACTCATTCACTCGATAAGAGAGAAGCTATTTCCGCTCGGTGATAACGTTCAATTCGTTCCTGGACATGGGCCGGATTCCACGTTCGGTCGCGAACGCGCAACCAACCCCTTTGTTGCCGATACCCAGTTCGGCTAAGTCGGATGCCGCTTAGGCGGCCACGAATCCATCCCAAGTCGCCATGTAATCGATGAACTTGGGTCCTAACCCCTGAGCCGCGAGGTGCTCCCTGGTGACAGGCAAGGCGTGCATTTCGAAATCGGCATTTGCCAGTGCTTGCCTCGGGAAATCAGCATGGATAACCGCTGCGCGGCCTACGAGCACAAAGTCCAAGCCACTCTCGATGGCTCGCTCACAAGCCTCCGCCGAATACAACTTACCGGCTGCGCCCAGTGCGACTCCTTTTCGAGGTAAGTCGGCGAACACTTTGAGCAGGGACTGTCCTGCAAAGGCTTCATCGTGCGCATCTTTGAAAACGTCCCAGAGCGACATATCAAGATAATCGAGGCGAGGATCGACCAGCAGCTCCGATGCTAGATCGCGTATTTCCTCTGTCCGCTGACCAAAGCGCTCGGGTGATAGGCGAACTCCCAGACTGAACTCTCGACCACAGGCTTGGTTTATCCCAGCAATGATGTCGAACAGCACTTTTGCTCGCTTCTCGGGAGAGCCACCGTACGCGTCATCGCGACGATTGAACTGGGGGCTTAGAAACTGCGCGAGTAGGTAGCCGTGCGCACCGTGGAGCTGAACGCCATCGAACCCTGCTCGCTGACTACGAACGGCAGCAGCAATACAGTCCTCGATAAAACCCTCGACTTCTTCGACGGTCATGGCTTTTGAGCCCGTCGACTCATCGTCAGAGGGGCACATTGGTACATCGTCGCAGTAACTACCCATGGCACGCATGCCGCCGTGGTGGAGTTGGACAACGGCGTGGCTGCCGTGCGCTTTAATCCCCTCTGCAAGTCGCGCGAGACCTTCTAGGTGCAGGTCTTCGTGTGCGCCTAACTGTCCAGGGAAGCCCACGCCTCGGTGCTGTACAGAGGTCGCACAAGTCATGGTCAGCCCAAACCCACCCTCGGCCCTGCGGGTGAGCCAGTGGTACTCGTCATCACTGAGTACGCCGTCAGCACCGCTCTGCAGATTGGTCAGTGCGGCGAGCATGTAGCGGTTCTTAATAGTCGATCCGTTAGCAAAGGTGAAAGGAGCTGCCAGAGCGCTCATAAGCTTATCCTCGGTTATTAGTTTTGGTGTGCGGTACCGGCGTAAACAGTACCGATGACCTCAATTGATCGTAATTGTTCAAGCGGCACGGTCAGTGGATCAGCCGCCAGCACAGTAAAGTCCGCCGCCTTTCCAGCCCGTATTGAGCCGATAGAATCTTCGAGCCCCAAGATCCACGCCGCGTCGATGGTAATCGCTTTCAGCGCACCGTATCGACTCATTACTTCTCCTTGTCCGGTTTTTTCACCCGATATATTTTCTCGTGCGACTGCAGTCCACATCAGTGTCAGCGGTGAGAGTGGTGCCATTGGGCTGTCAGAGTGGAGTCCAACGGGAACACCTTTTGATTCCAAGGAGCCGAGTCGAACCATTTGGGGTCCCCGATCAGGCCCGAGCCAATCGCCGCTGTACATCTCGGACAGAATGTAATGGTAGTAAGGGTTTGCGGAGACAGCCGCGCCGAGGGCTGCAAGCTTTCGGTTTTGATCTTCCGTACTGTAGGCAAAGTGCTCCAGCGTCATGCGGTGATCAGCACGAGGACTCTCGCGCAACAGGTAGTCCAGAAGATCAATGAAGCGTGCCGTGGCGGCATCACCATTACTGTGCGCATGAATCTGAAAGCCAGCGTCCCAAAACGTTTTGGCGAATGTCTCGAGTGTGGGGACATCGACCATCCATACACCCGTGTGCCCGTCGAGGTAGCCAGGTGACCCCATCTGGGAGAGGCCCGAAAAGATCGCACCATCAATCATGAGTTTGAAGTGATTACCCACCGTCACTTGATCATCATTCATGGTTTGCCATTCGCGGACTTCAGCAAGCGCTTGCTCCGCGGATTTTTGCCGTGTGATGAAATCGGTAATGATGGGTGTGAGAAGCACGCGAACACCGACAGGGTCACCGGCCACTGCGGCTTTTACGGCCTGAATTTCAGCAACGGGGTTACCAAAAATGCCGGTGCCCATATCCGCAGCAGTCGTCACCCCTGATTCGTGCATCATGGAGAGGAAGTTCTGCATGCCCTTCATGTAGCGAGCAGGCTCAAAGAGAAATCCCATGCGCGGGAATACTGCTCTCAGGCCCAGTTCATAGAAGTGGCCTCGTTCCCAGCTGGCTCCATGAGGAATGGCATCCGCATCATCCTTGGTAACGCCCAGGAGTTCCCAGGCTGCATCATTGCCAATGAGCTCATGAAACGAGCGGTGCCAGAGCATAACCGGTGTATCGCCAAACCAGTCGTTGAGATCATCCCGCCACACCTCGCCGTGCCACAGCGGGTGATAGCCAAAGGCGACAAACGGTACTGACGCATCATCATGTTGCGCGACCAGATTTTGCAGTGCACTTCGGTAGCCCTCGGGCGTTGTCGCTCCCGGGAAATCACCGGTGGGTAGGTACCAGTCATCGGGTGCAAGAAAGGGGAACTGTGTCAAAACTGCAGGCAGAGTAGGGTGGACATGAGGATCAATGAAGCCCGGTGTCATGACCTTGTCTTCGAACTGTCGGTCGATCCGCGCACCGCGTGCAGCAATCAGCGGGCTCAGGCTATCCAAGGAGCCAACGGCCAAGACTTTTCCATCTTCCACCGCTACGGCGGTCGCCTCGGGTAGTGCGGGTTCCATGGTTCGAATGAGCTTGGCCGTGTAAACCACAGTTTCCGCTTGGATGCCGTGCGTTAGTGACAGCAATGCAAGAGCAACCATTATTGTTATTGGGCGCATGAGACCTCCCTCTGTCGCCACGCCATGATGTCATGAAATGTGGGATGACAGCAGTAGACCTATCGAAGAACTTTTAGCCAATCTCCGGTGCGTGGCTCGCCGCTGGGGTAGTAGCCATTGATCAAGCGCAGTTGGTTTTCTGCGTCGGGCACCCGAACGCCCGAGCTCAGCGATCCGAAGGTGGCACCCCTGGGTACTTGCACGTAGTTTAAGACGTGGCTTTCGCCCCGCTTTTTCTCTCGCGCAAAGAGGGGTCGGAAGGAGGTGATGATGGTTTTAAATCCTGCATCGGCAGCACCAAAGTCGCTGGCTTCGCCCTCAAACAAAAAGCGGAATCGGTGATCAACAATACCCAAGCGCTTCTGAACCCCGCCAGCACTTGCCAGTCCCGTCGCGCCCTTCAGGCCTTCGTTCTCAATCGACTCCTGCCCACTGACCTCACCAGAAGCCAGCTCGGGAAGTGCGTCATCGGGGCTTTTATCAGGGTCTACCTTGGCGATCTTAATTTTGAGAGTCGCATCCGAATCAGGGGCTTTCGCTACAATTTCCCGCGTGGTCGCCGTCACGACCCAGTCCTCAGGGTGCTCAAAGGTAAAATCCAGTTTGTTGTGGTAGTACCGTAAGGGGTCGCTTTGCGCCTCGGCGCTCGCACCGACCACCATTCCTTCGGTTTCGCGCCTGAACCGGCCAGGCAGCTCTGGGTTCTCGGGCATCGTGTCGAGATCTAGGCTGTTGGCTGTCTTGATCACGGTTTGCAGTCGCAAGTCATTTCTCGGGTGGCTGGCATACAGCCCGTGGTAGGTACCGGAGGGTTTACCTGAAGCCTTGGCAACCGCTTTGCGGTAGCGCTCCTGATCTTTGAGAACACCGATGACCGATAGCAAGGCGTCAGCGTCATATCCACTTTTATGCATGAATTCAGCGCCGGCCGCGTCCGCTTCGAGTTCCATATCACGGCCGAAGCCTGAAATAAGCTCTGCGCCGTACATGCTGGTCGCGTCATACAGATCGCCCGACCCGGTTAGGATCAACGCTGATACCGCTGCTACCTGATTGGTAATGGTCTGGGTTCTCCGGCGCGAATGGTGCCGCTCGGTGATATGCCCGATCTCGTGTGCAATGACGCCAGCAAGCTCTGCCTCGCTATCGAGGTAGGCAAGTAGGCCTCGGTTGATATAGATAAGACCGCCGGGCAGGGCGAACGCATTGATGTCAGGCGAGTCCAGCAAGGTAAAGGTGAATTCCTGATTGGGCATGCTGGAGTTGGCGACCAATCGCGCACCGATTTCGTCAATGTAGGCCTGCAACTCGGGATCGTCGTAGATGCCGATGTTTTCAATCAGCTTCTCGTGCTCTTCAGCAGCATCGGTTGGAATACTAACGGGCCGCCCGCCGACGGTAACCGTCGATGAACCAGCGCAGCCTGCGATCAGGGCGGTCAAGCAGAGCGAGGCTAAGAGTCGTTTCATGGCTTACGACCCGGCAGACAGATACTGCAGTAGCTGGGTGCCTAGGCTGTCGCAGGCGGTGTCCTGAACGGGCGCAATGATCGGAATGGGAACAACAACGGCTGGCATGTAGCTTTGTCCACTGGTTAAGGCACTCATCTTTCCGACCTCGGCCCCGTCGTCAAAGTTCCATATCGTGGCTTCGTATTCGGACTCGGTGCCCCAGGTGCCGAAACCAAAGCATCCGGCACCGGTTGGACCAACACCGCAGGTCATGGAGCCACTGCTGTTGGTGTCTTGGGTTCGACCATCAATCCAGATCATGTAATTGAGGTCAAGGTCCTCCAGCTTATTCGCTACGCTGGGGAGCATCATTAGTCGGCCAACGCTCTCAATACTGAGGGGCGCAGTCCGCGGCTCAAACCATGGGTACAGGGCATCGACAAATTGTCGCTCGGGGATCACGCTAATGCTCTCGCTACCGCGGCTGATGTGATTGCCAATGCAGTCGATGAAATCGGGTTCGGTGTCGTAGTCAGGCGCATGACGCCGACCGAGAACAACAATACTGCCATCCGCCATACCTGCGACAGGCGCATCGAATGTCATTTCATCGACATTGGCAGTGACACAACCGCCGAGCAGGCCACCAAGCATAAAGACAGAGAGCAGGGCGCGCTTCATTGAGCCTCCTCGGGATTCTTAATCCAATCCATCACGCCCGGCACACGCAGGAAGCTGGTAATAAAATTGGCACCTGCATCGCGGAGGGCCATGACTGCAGCCAAGTTGACGGCATCGATGTCTGACTGCATGAAGGCGGTAGGGGTTTTTCCGTAGGCTGTCAGTGGCCACTCGGCAAAGGGCTGCATGTTTTCTAGCGAGATGGAGGCATTTTCTTCATCGATAATTTGCTCGGGCTCAACCAGTGCCAGGTTGTAGCGCATCCAGATCTCGTACACTTTGACGTTGGTGTATAAGGGAATGGCGTACTGAACGTCGGCCACTTTTGGAATGAGGACAGCGTCGACGTCGTAAGTCTGCAGATCTTCGTAGCTCTCAATGAACACCACATTCTGGAAGAACGCCGGGAAGAGGGTAGACCAGAACTCAACTTGTGCTGTGCCTGTGCTGACCCGCCAGCTGACCTCACCACGACCCGTGGCATCATCGACGAGCTCGTGCTCTTTAAACTCCTGGGTAAACAGAACACCTACCGATACTGGCACGGGATCCACCAAGGGCGTCGGGAATGACCCTTCCACAATGACTTCTCTACTGGTACATGCTGCCAGTACGAGGAGGGTAATAAGCGTCAGTAGACGCTGCGCCTTACGGCCTAAAGTCATTGAGTCCAACAAACGTCCCACCATTTCGATGCGTCAGTTCTCTCATGAGTGTAGCAAAACGAATGCCCGTGTCCTGCAACTCGGGCGGTCTAATAAACTGTACGGGGAAGCCCACTGCATGGATGCGCACGCGTCGCTCCCCTGTACCTGCCTCGGCGTTCAGCCGGTCGACGGTAAGCACGACTTCTTCAATCGATCTGCCCGTAAATTCATCGCCAAAGACGTAGATGGAAATTTTCTTATCTCGGTCATAAAACGACCGGACAGCCTGCGTAATGCCTTCGACCGGCGACGAGTTAGAAAACGCATTCCAGTTCGCGAGATTACGCAGGATCAGCTGTCGACGAGCGGGTGTATCGGGTATCCACTGACCCGCGTATCGCGAAAACAGGTAGTTCCCCATGTCGTTCATGACCTGAATGCCCTTCACGTTGGGGTAGATATTAAGTGTGGCCTCCATCTCGCCGAGCATGCGTTGCCAGGCATAGGAGAACATAGAGCCCGAGGTATCGATGATGAAGATGATGTACTCGCTGTCGACGGGAATGCCGCCAATCAGTTGATTCTTCTTCTCCGCATCGCGTCCGAGCAACCGCTCCTCTTCGTCGCTTAACTCCTGTCGTGCAATAGCGAGTTGCTCTGCGACGATGCTGTTCGAATTGCGGGTTGTTTGCAGCGAGTCATAACGTGACTTCGATGACGCCAGCGAGCCCTGCAGAATCGCTATTTGCTCTTCAAATTCAGATATCTGTTCTCGCTTTGCTGCCAGGTCTCTGTTGAGCACCGTTGTTTCGCCTCTAATTTCAAAGAGCTGTTCGGTTAGCTCAGCGACGCGCCCCTCTGCTATCACAGTGGACTCTTCGAGGACCTGTGGCTCCACCGTTTTGGTGATCATCAGGAGCAAGATGACAGCGCCAAAGCCACAGCAAATGACGTCCAGAAACGACAGTGAAATCTCAGGTGCGGGTCGACGCTTGGGCATTACGGCCAATCCTCCGCGGGCGCCATGAAACTCCCACCTGTATTCTGCGCCAACTTCCAGAACTCGGACGCCGCCATCGGGTCACCTTCCATGGGTGACAGCACCACGTTGACAGGAACGTTGGCCGGTAACTTATCGATAGCATCGCGGTAGTGTTTCAGTCGGGCTGGACCCGAAACCGTATTTTTTCGCGGCGTATCTCTTCCCTGAGTGGGTAGACCATCGGTGATAATGAAAATGTTATCGGGCTTGCTATCGAGCTCATTGAGAAATTCAAAGGCGTTGTAAAGCGAGGTTCCGCCTGATGGCAAGGTCTCGCGGACTGAAGTGATTACTCGCTCGACCTGATCACTGTTAGCGACTTCAAGCCATCTGCCCTGCGTCTCCGGTAGGGCAAATTGGGCTTCGGTATTGAACAGTATGATCTGGTAGCGCGATCCCGTAGGCAGTTGAGCCGTTAGCCAATCGACGGTATCCAGGGCCTGAACCCATTTTCGAGCGGCGCGCTGTCGATCACTCGACTGATTTCGCAAGCGAATGACGTTGACGACCTCTGGCGCCAACATGCTGGCCGAGGCATCGATCATGATCGCGATCCGGTTGCCGCCGAGCTTGAGGCCGGTCAGATACTGACGATTACCCTCGCCTTGGAACTCACGCGCGCTTCGGCCACCCTCTGCCTCGGCTGCCTCGCGCAATTGCTGTATGCGCTCCTCCAGTGAGTTTATTTCAGCTTTTAACGCCTCAAGGTCGGTGGTTTCACTGACATCCGATTCTTCCAATGAGGCGATTAACGCCTCCAGTCGATCGAGCTCCTCGGTGACAACTCGCGCGCGTCCCTGCGCTTCAACAATCTCGAGATCGGTGCTGCTAATGGCATTACGCAACCGCACGAGACCCTCTTTGCCTTCTCGAATGTCCTCTTCAAGCAGATCGACCTCTGACAGCACCTCGGCGTTTACCGACTGAATTTGAATCTCAATGGAGTGATCGATAATCAGGAATACGAGAACAACAGCACCGAAGCCACAGGACATGATGTCCAGAAAGCTGAGGTTGAATGTATTGGCCTGTCGTTTCCGCCGGGGCATGGATTACGACTCAACGATAATGAGCACGGCTTCTTTGCCGTCGTTACGATACAAGCGACTACCGACCGTAAGCCGATCATGTGAGCCGGAGACCGACAAGACATTGATCCGGTCGCGCAGTGCCTCGTCAATGCAGGGAACACCGTCGCGCTTGATGACGCCAAAGCCCAGGCCCTGCTCGTCTGTATCTGCAATGCAATGCGCGACAGCGTCGACGAGAATATGGGTGGGGTGATTATCCTGCACAGCGGAGACCGGCGCTGTCGCCTTGCTGATCCCATCAGTCGCGGCGGGCGCGATCGTCGCGTCGCCACTTGCCGATGTGCCGGCTGATTCATCAGCTGGTGTTGCAGCGCTGGCTATCCGTCGGTTGGAAATGCGGGTCAGCGGCTGATCATCTGAGTGATCGAGTAATAGATCCTCTCCGGCGGCTGTGAGGGAATCGATAGAGGCGACAGCATCGAATGTGATGCCCGGAAAGACCGATAGTGATGCGTCGATGCTCAGGGCTCCTGCTTTCGCATTGATAGCCGACGCGACTTTTTGTCCTGCTTTCTCAAGACGACTTATCGAGACTTTGAATGATGTTGTCCCGAGCTCAACTGAGACCTCGGGCCGATCTTTTAGTGCTGCAAGAACGCCGGGGAGAGCATCGAGCAGGGTTTGCTCGGACTCAGCACTTCGCCGCGGATCGAAGCGTGTTTGATCGACGCAGGCATCAGCGCATTCCTCAAGGCATAGTTCCAGTAAATCGAGATAGCCAAGGCCTGGTACAGCTGTGATCTTCTCGACCTGACAGAGATTGGCGTCAACAGTGACCTCGCTCACGACGAGTTGTCGCCATTGCAAGTTTAGGTTGAGGCCCGAGCCCAACTCCGCGGGGTGTGCGAGAAGCGCTCTGTCGACCACTGCACTGGGGGTTACTCCCAGCGAACCCAAGATGCCCAGAAGCAACTCCAGTTGGGGCTGCTCAAGGTTTCCAGGTGCGATAAGGCAAAGGTTATTTACCCCATTGCCCGATTCGAACAGGCCTTTAAGGTGTTCGTAGACCAAATCGGCCGTGTGACGCGCGTTGCCAAATGTGTTGCCCAGTGGCGTGGTAGCAAGCTGGCTGAGCATGTCCGTTCGCACGTCCAAGGGTCTGCGTTTGAGCTGCGCGAAGGCCGCATCTCCGAAGAGGAAGTCATCTGCCTGAGATAGGACAATACCCGGAGATCGAACGACCTGCTTGCCGACGCTGAGTGTCAGGCTGGCATCGGTGAGATCAAGGAAGGCGCGACTCATTTAGGCGCCGCCAGATGTCGAATGAGCTTCTTATCCACATACCGCTGTGTGCTCAGCACTAGTCGCTCCTGAGATAGCTGCAATTGGTGTAGCGCAAACATGATGACAATGGATAGGACCAGCGCCACGAAGGTGCTGTTAAAGGCAACGCCGAGACTAACCGTCACACCTGAGATATCGCCTTCGACTGCCTTGTAGGCCTGCCCCAGCGCGTCACCGATACCGCGCACGGTACCAATAAACCCGATCGACGGGATGGCCCAGCTGATGTAGCGAACCATCGATAATTCGGAGTCGAGCTTGTCGGCCTCAATGTCGCATTGCTCGCGCACTGCCTCGGAGACGGCAGGGATGCTCGCTGTCGTCGAGAAGCGGCTTAGCGCGTTGAGCAGTGTGCGTGGTAACAGCAGTTCCTGCTCTGCTTCCGGGAGTGCTTCGATGCCGCGAGCGTAATTTCTTGCATCTTGAGGTAGGAGTGTCGTGCCCTCGGTGACCTGAATGAGGTTGCGCTCGAGCATGGTCGCTTCCTGTCGCGTCGTCCACGCTTTGAGACCCATGATCGCGAGTGCCCAGATCATCAGGATGAAGCAGGCCTCCTGCTCAAAATCACGAATGACAACGTAGAGTGATCGCTCGGGTACGAAGGCGGCTCCTGATGCTTGCAGCGCGGCTTGTGCTGCCAACTGAGCGTCGGCAGAGGGTCGGATCAAGCCTACATAAAAGGCGTGCACGACGATGACGGCGGCAAGTAGAGCTAAGACTTGGAATGCAAACTCTGACGGAATTCTCGGTTTAGACATGCGCATTCACCTTAAATATCGACCGGAAAAGACACGGATCGATCTTCGCTAATCCGCTCAGTGGGAGTGTAGTTGTCATCCGCTGTTGCCGACGAGACCGTTTCCTCTGAGTTTAGGTCCGCTGCCTCAGGTTGGGCGCCATCCACACTATCGATAACAGTGTCTGCAATACCCTCCAGAGCTGCTGCCGTGGTACCTGTATCATCCTCGCTAACCGCACCGGCGCCACTAGAGGCTGGCGCGACTTGGGTTACGCCAGTCTTATTTGTCGTAGCCTCGACACCTTCATCCTGTGCGAGGGCAACGAGTGCGAGACCTGCAAAGGAAAACAAGCCAAACCAAAATTTACTCTGCATACCTTGCCACCCTAAATCCAACGTCATCACGCCCGCGCTCACCATAATCACGATAGGTTAGTCGAAGCTCTCGCAAACGACTGAGACTCCAACTGGCGCCCCTGATCGTGTAGTTATCGCCCTGAGGATCCCCGAGCGGGTCTTCTTCGATCGCCTCGTTGGGTACGGGTATCCGGTATACGTCATTCACCCACTCAGCGACATTACCACCCATATCGTATAGGCCTCTGGGGTTGGGCGGAAACTTTCCGACCTCGGCGCTTACCACAACGTTGTCAGTGTAACCATTAAGGATACGCCCCGTGACCAGCGCGGAAGAGGCGTCGGCGAGGTTGGCGCTTCCATCCTCGGGTGGCCAGGCTTCGCCCCAGGCAAATCGCCAGATGTCTTCCCCTTGTACCCGGGTAGCGAACGCCCACTCAGCCTCAGTCGGAAGACGGTATCCGGTAGAAGCGCTGTCGAACCCCGTGATGATGCCATCGCGCTCGCTATAAAAAAGCGGCAACCCCTCGCGCGCGCTGAGCCAGTTACAGAAGCTAGCGGCCTGCTGCCAAGAGAGCTGCACGGCGGGCTGGTGTTCGCGATTTAGGCTCTTACCTCCTGCCTGTCCTGACTCATGATTCTGCGTGAATTGCCGAAACTGCGCATTCGTCACTTCGGTGGTCGCCATGTAAAACGCACGCGTCAGGCGCACAGGCCGTTCTACCTCGTTGGCACCTCTTCCTGCATCGCGTCGAGGCGCGCCCATAGTGAACTCATTGACTGGACTCACCTGAGGATCGATTAAGACCAATGTCTGACCCACCGAACTGGTGATTTCCGGTTTGATAGCGGCCTTTCTCGCCTCTTCTTCAGTAAGCAACGCCACACTAATCCGTTGTTTTAGTCCTGCACGCGGTGTTACCCGTCGTTCCACACTTGCATACCCAGGGGCTCTAATGGTGATCACCTGCTCGACACTGGGTAAGGACAGCATCTGGCTCCCCTTACCACGGTCATCGCCATTGACCTGAATGGTGGCATTGCGGGGCGTCACCTGAATATCGACTTCACCAAGTGCTGGTGACAAAACGACTTGTCGGTCGACGCTCGCGCCCTTTTCGAGTGAGAGGCTGAATGATGCGGGTAAGTAGCCCGCTCGTCTTAGCTCGATGCGGTGTCGTGCCGCGGGTTCCATCGTGACGTCAGTTGGGGTGGCGCCGACAAAGCGACCATCGCGGGTGACAACCGCTCCCGCAGGGACGGACGTTAAGCGGAGTATCCCCTCTGCTGGTACAAGTTCGATAGTACCGAGGTCGACGTCGGTATCAGCGACGGCGTTTAGCTCGACTACCTGGTCGACATACCCCGGCGCACTGAAGGTGATTTCGCGCGCTCCTCGCATCACTTCGAGTACTTGTTTGCTTGATGTGACCGCTGACCGATCAACGCTCTGCTGATCAATGCTTACCGAGACCTCGGCAGGAATCGTCTCGACTGACACTCTAGCCCAGCCCGGAGTCAGGCTGGCAGAGAACCGCTGTGTTTGGGCTCTGCCCGTCACTTCAATGGTGGTCTCGTAGGGGAGATAACGCTCGGCCACCAAGTTTACGGTTACCTCGCCCGCGTCTACCTCATCGATGGTCAAAGGCGTGACACCGATTACGGTCCCGCTCAAAGATACAGTCGCTGATGGCGGTATGGACTCGATAACCAATGTCCCGGGTAGAGGTGTTAACACCACCGCCCGTGTCTGTACCTCGGCATCGTCCACGCGTAAAGACCCGGTATAGGTCTGATATCCCTCAGCTGTGACATTGAGCTCATAGGAGCCGGGTCTCATCAGGAAACGCTCACCAAACGGTAAATGGAGTCCCGAGATATCGATAGAAGGTGTTGTTTCTGACTTCACAGTGACTGATACCGATCGAGCCGTGAGCAAGAAGAACAGGACATACGCAATGACCAAGCCCGCCACAACCAGCAATGTGGCGGCTGGCGTTAGGCGTCGCGTTGTCGCCACTGCCGTTTCACGGCGAGGTTCAAATGCAGTGGGTGACAAGGACTCGGATTGGTTGCGCTCGTTAGACATTAGCGAATGATCGCCTCCTCGCATCGGACGTCAATACGATTATCGGATGTGGCGTTGATACTGGCAGTGACCAACACGTCTCGGTAACCGTCGCGGCTACCCAGAAATTGATATTGGCCGGGCCGAAGCGAGATGGTTCTTGATGAGACGGTACCCAAACGGGCAACACGCTTGATAGTTATCTCCGTCAGACCATCGGAGGTGATGACCACGGGTAGCGGTGTACTGGCCGTAGCCACTGCCGATCGAACCGCCGCTACTTTGCCTTTGAGCACAGGCGATGTTTGGGCATTCGCTGCCAGTGCGGCCTCAGCCTCTGACAGAGAGAGTTGCGCCTCACCCAGTACAACGGGATCGACCAGCCGCGCTTGCTTTTCGACGATCGAATCGAGTTTCGCAAAGAGCTCGGCCAACGGGCGGGCCTGATCAAGGCCATCTGACGCTTCAACAAGACTGGCATCAATGGCAAGCGCCGCCTCTAAAACCTCGACGGCCTTCGCCCATTGCTCCTTTGACGCAAGATCAGCGGCCTGACTCAGCAAGTCATTTAGGCGCGATAAGGTCTCTGCCTCCTCGAGCTGTGCCAGCGCAGCCTTCGGACCATTGGCTGCGGGAAGAATATTTTGTGCCGACTGAAAGGAGGCCCGTGCGCCGGGGAAATCATTGTTACCCAGTAACTCAAAACCTTTCGTCATGGCATCTTCAAAACGCTGCTGGGTTAGTGCCGACTTGTACTGTCGAGCTACCTTTGCCAAACGCTGGTGTGCGGGGTCGAGCTCCAAAGCCTCATCGACTTGAGATACCGCAGTACTCAAACGACCTTGCTCGAAGCTTGCCTTCGCGGCTGTTTCGAGCTCTGTAACGGGCGGCATGAGGGCTACGCGCTCGACAGCATCGAACACCGCATCGCTATCAGGCGCCATTTGTTGAAGCAAGGGAGCGATAGAGCCTGCTGTGGCTTCATCGCCTGACTCGATCGCGTCGAGTAGCAGCGCGAGCCTACTATCGATTTCGTCGCTTAGCCTTGCCTCGAGTCCGTTCAACGAATCAAGTGCCTGCTGATACAGAGCTTCGGCCGCATCAAAATCTTGCGCTCGGTATAAGGAATCACCTTCTAACGCGACGGCACTCGCGGCTAAAAAGTCATCAGCGGCCCATTGATCGACACCGCGCGACTCTAGTCGAGACTGTGTCTCCAGCAATGATTGCAGTACTTCTTGCGCTGAGCGCCTTACTTTGGCCAGTTGTGCTTCCGCGAAGGGGCTTCGTTCGGAGGCATTCTCCTGCGCTGCACTGGTCGATGACGCAGGGGCTGTTTGCGTGTCTACCGACATAGTGCTCGGTGCAGCTGAAGACTGACTGTCAGGCGAAGGGGCAAACTGAGGCAAAATGAAGACCACAAACCCGAGCAATACCGCACCTATTGCTAGCGCTACCCATGTGCCTACGGGGCGAGGCGCATCGGAAATCTCTTGGGTGCTTTGAGTGGCGGCTCTCGGTTCAAAGGACGCTGCGCGCAAAGCGTCTTTGCTATCGTCTGTCATCTATCGGCAAGACTCGTTTATGGAGAGGGCTGGCTTATATCGGTTGGAAGCTCAGCAATTTCGGCGGCGTAGATATCACTTAGAATCTCACGCCACTGACCGTATTGATCCTCAATCGTACCTGAAAGCTGGATAGTTCTGTCTTCCAACTCGATGACTTGTGGCGTGATTTCAGCCTCCAATGACTGCCCTAACTCCTCGAGTGCCAGAGAGTGAATATTGGCTTCGGCCCTGCGCTCTAGGCCGCTCTTAATTAGGCCGCCACCTGCATAGATTCCAACGGCACCCGCGGTTCTCACATTGCGATCGTCGGAAGTGGCCGCCGCGATACCGGCCAGTAAAGAAATCCCACCCATGATTAACTGGGTCTGTGCCTCGTTCTCAAGCTCACGCAGTGCGACCGTTTCCTCATAACTCAAGCGACGCCATTCGTTATAGGGGCCATCCATCGAGCCAGAGAAGTTATCGTAGTGGCCTTGCAGCGTATCGACGAAGATGTGGTTGCGCTGCTGAATGGCACCGATTCGGGCCATCATGGGGTCACTTTCCGCCGGTAGGCGCACCGCGCGCGTCAGTGCGCCCTCATCGTCACTGAGATAGCCTTCGAAGGCTTCGGGCGCAAAGCTCTGGGCAAACTTCAGCTTGGATACATCTCTGATAGCCAGCCGATCACTACGCGCTAACGATTTGAAAACCGCGATTAAGTCGTTCGCAATATCCCTGTAAACCGCGAGAAACGGATCTTTCTTGACTCGCTGGGTTTGCTGATAGGCATATCGACTGGTCGTCCCGGCGTACTGTTTATCGAGCCAGATACGTCCTTGAGCATCTACTGCCCTTATCGCGAGGGAGAGTGCCTCTCCATCCGACTGCTCTATTGCCCCTGTGACCAGGACATCGGTGATGTGCTCAGGAGAGGGCACAACCCGACTAGCCCCCCAAACGCCTTGATCATCCAACACGAGAGCAAGTTCGCGCGCCATAAACGTCGCCTCGGCGCGCCGAATTTCCGGATAGATGCCTTCTTCAGGGTCTACGTCAGCGATGCCCGGATCAAAAACAACCACAGCAATGTCCAACACCTCATCACTGGGTAGTGAGGTCTCGTAGGTGTTGAGTGTCGGCACTGCCGTTGTTTTTACCGTCTCGGTAACACAACCGCTGAGTAATGCCAGCAGAGTCAGCAGTGTCGTAAGACGATTAATCATTCTTCGGGTATCTCAATACCTTTGTACTTTCGGTATTCGTTCCATAGTGCTTCACGAATATCGGGATCAGGTTCCCGCATCGCAGCCTCGCGAAGCTGGCGCGCAACGATGTCATCATCATTGCCCGAGGGAATGTCCTCAGGTGCCTCGTAGACAGCTGGGGCATCAGGTGCACCTCCTGAGCGACCGCCCATGCCACCACCCACGGAGCCATATCCACCTTGGTCGTCTGCTTCATACGGATTTCGACCACCGGAGCTTGTCTCGGTTCCCGAGCCATCTGAGCTTTGTGTCGAGCTTTGTGAATTTGCGCCTTGTTCCCGCTGGCTTTCCCGCTGTTGACGTTGCTCTTCCCGAATAATGGCATCAAATACGCCTGTGCTCTCTTCGAGCTGCCTATCCAGCACGGCAACACGCTCTGCAGTTGTCATGGTGTCGGTGGAGCCCCAGTCAGGCTCTAAACCACCTTGCGCGCGCGTGCCGGTTGCCTGACCTGCATCTGTACCTGCGTTAGATGCAACTTGTCCATTGGTCGCGTCTGATGATGAGTTTTCTCCGCTGGTGCCACTCGAGCCGCTGCCCGATGAGCTACCACCCCCCTCGCTGGAGCCATTGCTCGAACCACTCCCACTGCCGCTGCTACTCGATGACGCAGTGTAGACGGGCTCTTCATCCACTAGGCTGGGCAGCGAGAGATCGCCGCCAATCGAATCACCGAATCCTGGGTCGCCGCCTGCCATCGCACCATCGCCCGATCCACCAGAGTCTCCACTTTCCGTGCCACCGGAGCCGCCTCCCTGGCTTCCTCCTGGCATGCCGCCACCCGCACCACCGCCGGTATTACCACCGCCCGATGACCCGCCTGAGCTCGATGAGCCTCCGCCCGACACGCCGCCGCCAGAGGATGCGCCGCCGCCCGATGACCCGCCAGCAGACGAACCACCGCCGGATGAACCACCAGAAGAGCTCGATGAGCCACTAGACCCACCGCCACTTGAGGATGAGCTACCGGATGAGCCGCTAGATCCGGAGCTGCCGCCGGGTGGCATGGATGCAGACGGGCTGGAAGGTGTCGTTGGCATACTCGCTGATGGGCAACCCGCCAAGAGTGGCAGAATCGCAGCTACCGCAATAAGACCTTTCATCGCGTTACTGTTCATGTTGATGCCTCCGTCGCTACAGAGCCTGGCATTGCCCAATGCTTCGGTTCAAATACCCACGTAATCGTCTCACTTTCCACCGGCTTTCCGTCCTCGAAAACAGGCCTAAAGCGCATCTTTTTCAGCCGTCGAAGGACCCGTTCGGGGCCCCTAGTGCCCTCGACTAACGGGAACTGAATGCGCTCCAGATTGACCGCTTTACCGGTCGCGCTGATATTGAAACTCACAACGAGGTCACCCTCAGCGGGTTCACCCTGTTTAATATCCAGCACAGGATCGAAGCCCGGTACGGCGGGTAATGCCACTGGTATATCGAGTATACGGAAGGCCGGGTAGGGTTCCGTCGATGATGCGGCCATCTCGGACTCGGGTTGCCCAGCATCGTCTTCAAGTGCCTCAACGACAGGATCCTGTAGCTTCGCTACTTCCGATAGGCCCTTTTGCACATCGGCATTCAACGTTGATACGGTTGGAGCGATGGTGCCTGCAGGTTCAGTGTTCGATATTTCTGTCTCTGGCGCGTCGCTTGTTGGTGTACTTTCAGCGTCGATCTCGAGTTCGTCATTTGCTGTATCGAGGGCGTTTTCTTCAGAGGCTGATGCTTCACTCTCGGCTAAATTCTCGCCATTAGCCAGAGATAGGGCTTCTTGGTAGAAACTAATAGCGTTCATTCGATTGCCGGTCCACCACGCCCAGTCGCCCATCCGGAGAAGGTCTTCCGCCTGAATCTCGCGACTCACACCCAAGCTATCTCGATTGAGCTGCTGCATGGCAACGAGAACTGACAAGCCGCGCTTGAAGGTGGCTTTGCCGGCAGCGTAATTGGTGGCATCGCGGTCCATTTTTCCGGGCATTGCGGCCCCGATACCGCGGTGACCCGCCAGTAGATATTGTGCGCGCACCATGCCTTCTAGCGCTGGGATCAACGCTTCTGATTCCTCGCCATAGGTGGCAATCGATTCATTGAGGGCGCGACGATAGAAGTTCCAGGCTTTGCCCATGCGGGCAGTAGTTTCCTCTTCCTCGTCGATATTCTGGAGTAGAGCGTATTGATGCCACTCCGCCTGCGCCAGTAGCGCTTCTACTTTTTCTGGTCCCGAAGGAATGGTCGTCGATTCAATGCGTGATAGATAAGCCTGACGTTCGTCCGCCATGGCAAGCTGTTCGAGGGCGCGATGGCTGACAATCTCTGCGCGGAGGTACGGAAGCTGACTTTTGGCATTGAGTCCGTCATTTATGCGACTCAGATGTGCGGCGCGCTTTAGCTTTTCAATTGCTTCGCTGTGCTGACCGCTGCTTTGCAGGTAAATGGCTTCATTCCACAGGTCTTCTTGCTGTCTCGGGTCGTAGGCACCAAATAGTCCGTCCTGTGCCCACGTCATTGGCACAGTCAGTGTGAGTGTCGCTACTGTCAATGCGGTCGATAGTGCGAGACCGGTCGAAAACACTTTCACGAGTCAGTCCTCTTCTTTCACCCAAGTATAGAGATAGTTTTCACTTAATCTCTACGTCTTAGCGCAAGGTGTGTACACTTCCGCCGCGACCCACGATTGGGCGTGATCTGGACAGGTGATAACACCGGGTGAGCAAATGGGCAAATTCTTAGACGACACAGCACTTGAAGCGATCGGCGAAAATCGTTGGCGTGCTAATTTGCAAAAGGGATGGCGAATTGGTCGTGTACCTAACGGTGGCTATGTTCTCGCCATTGTTGGACGCGCTATATCGCAGTCACTAAACGATGCCGATCCACTCTCGATTAACGCGTTTTATCTCGAGCCAACTCAGCTGGGCGAAGCGGAGATTGAGGTTGAAATTCTTCGGCTAGGCAAAGGCACTCAGTTCGCGTCCGCACGTCTGTATCAAGAGGGCAATCTAAAGATTGTGGCCAACGCAGCCTACACCGATCTCGATCGTTTGAAAGGCCCCACCAACACGATTATGACGCCGCCAGATGTGCCGCCCTTCGAGACCATCGACGTGCCCAAACACAACGTGCTGGAGATTCACAACACAATTGATCTGCGCATCGTGAGCGGCGCAGAGTTCTTTACTGATCAGCAACCCACCAACACCGGTGAGTTTATTGCCTACATGCAATATGTCGACGGCGCCGATATCCATCCAATCGATCTTTTAATGTTCGGGGACATGATGCCGCCGCCTTCCTTTACGTTAGTACCCAATGTCGGTTGGGTGCCGACCGTAGAGATGACCGTGCAATTGCGCGGTAAGCCAGCGCCTGGCCCCATCTTATGCAGAGCCAGATCGCATACCCTAATAAAGGGCGTGACTGAACAGGACTGTGAAATCTGGGACGCGAACGGCGACCTCGTTGCCGTGGGTCGCCAGACAATGAAAGTGCGATCGATGAGCTGAGTTACCAGACCGCGACGTGGCCTCCCGGTCGTCGTGGGTCTGCGTAACCGTAAAACCAGCCATCCTCAATTTGTACTGAGTTGACGCGCCCTATCGTGCTGTTAGATCGCAGTATCTTGTGTTTACTCGCTTCGAGAATGGACACCGTATCGGGCGAAATACCGGGCTCGACCATAGCCATATCGGGCATCCATTGGTGGTGAATTCGTGGAGCCGACGTCGCCATACCCAGTGTCATATCAAATGCCATGACGTTGAGTAGTGTTTGTGCGACGGCGGTAATAATGCGTGAACCACCGGGGCTGCCCGTGGCTATCCATGGCTTACCATCTCTAAATACAAACGTTGGTGTCATGGAGGATAGTGGTCGACTGCCCGCCGATACGGCGTTGGCCTCGCCCTGAACCAAGCCGTAGCCGTTGGGGAACCCGGGCTTGGCGGCAAAGTCATCCATTTCGTTGTTCAGGAGCATGCCCGTGCCTGGCACGACAATGCCTGAACCGAAACTAAAGTTAATGGTGTAGGTATTAGAAACCACATTCCCGAACTGATCGACGATGGAGTAGTGCGTCGTTTCAGTGCTTTCCACATCTTCAAAACTGCCCGGCCGGATTTCGGCTGAAGGTGTCGCCACTTCATCACGGATAATGGTCCTTCGCTGATCCAGATAATCCTCACTTGTTAATTGTGCGACGGGAATCGCTGTACGGTCGGGGTCACCCAAATACTCGCTTCGATCGGCGTAGGCGAGCTTCATCGACTCGATGAGAAGATGCAGGTACCCCGCGCTGTTATGACCCAACTCCTTGAGCGGGAAAGGCTCTAGCAATTTCAAGATCTGGGAGACGTGGACGCCGCCTGAAGAAGGGGGCGGCGCACTGACAAGCTCATAGTCGCGGAACGTGGAACGCACAGGTGTGCGCTCGATAGCACGATAGGTCGCCAGATCAGCCTCGGTTATCAGTCCGCCATGTCGCTTCATTTCCGCGACGATCAACTCGGCGGTCTTCCCCTTGTAAAAGCCGTCACTCCCCTGATCGCGAATACGCTTCAGGGTCTCAGCCAAGTCAGGTTGTTTGAATACGGTACCCATGGCGGGTGCTGTGCCGTTACCGCCGAGGTAGACGCGATTTGCCTCCGCATTTTTGGACAAGCGTTTCGAGGCAGAGCGCAAATTGAGGTGTAAGGCAGCGGGAACTTCGAACCCTTTTTCCGCCAGATCGATTGCCGGTTGAATCACGGTTTTGAGATCGAGTGAGCCGTACTTTTCCAGTGCGTGAATCATTCCAGCGACCGTTCCCGGAATACCAGCCGCACTGACACTGTTGTAGGCCATCTGCTTGTTTACGGTGCCATCTTCATTGAGGAACATGTCTCGTGAGGCGCCATCTGGCGCCATCTCTCGATAATCGATGAATACCTGCTCGTCGGATTCCGCCAGGTGTACCAGCATGAAGCCGCCACCACCGATATTGCCTGCGCGTGGCAGCGTGACCGCCAGTGCAAAACCTGTGGCTACCGCCGCATCAATCGCATTTCCCCCACGCTTAAGCATGTCGAGACCAGCCTCTGAAGCGAGCTTCTCAGGGCCAGAGACCATGCCTTTGGATGCAATGGCAGGGATAAAGCGAGTTCCGTAGTCAATCAGCGGCCCACCCTGGTCCTCGGCTTGTGCGTTAATAGGGGAGGCATTGAATGTCATCGCGACGGCGATGAGCAGGCTGGCGAAGCGCATGAGGGATCTCCAAAACTTTCGGTGTAGCAATTTGGGTGCAAAGCTACCACATCATCGAGATTACGCAGAGTACTGCCGACTTCGATTACCATAGGGCGCTCAGGAGGAGTCATGGAACTACAAGATTACCGCCGGCAGTACACCAAAGGTGGCCTTCGCGAGGCGTCAATGCCCGATGATCCGATGGTGCTGTTCGAGCAATGGCAACGAGACGCCAGTGTGGCAGGGTTGGCCGACCCTACAGGGGTGGTGGTAGCGACCGTTCAACCGGACGGCTCAATCCGTCAGCGATTTGTTCTCTTGAAGGGCGTCAGTGAGGACGGATTTGTTTTCTTTACCAATTACAACAGTGACAAAGCAGCGGCATTAGCCCAAAACGACCGGTCGTCAATGCTCTTCCCCTGGAATGAACTGGATCGGCAGGTTAGCGTGTCGGGAAAGGTAGAGAAAATCGCCGAGTCCGAGTCAGACGCTTACTTTGCAGCCAGACCCCGAGCCAGTCAGATTGCCGCCTGGACGTCCCAGCAAAGTCAGCCGATCGCCAGCCGCGGAGCGCTTGAGGCTCAGTATCAGGCGACGCTCGAGCGGTTTGACGGCGGCGACGTGCCGAGGCCGGGGCATTGGGGGGGCTTCAAGTTAGTCCCTGAGCGCATCGAGTTTTGGCAGGGTGGAGAGGACCGATTACACGACCGCTTTGTCTACCATTACGCCAATGGTTGGAGCCGCTTGCGCCTACAACCTTAGATCAGGACGCGCGGTGAATAAAGCGTTGGATGTAATGCGGTATTGGCGGAAGCTCTAACACCTGTCGGCGCATGATATCCAGTCCAATGGCTGCGACGAGAATCTGAAAACGCTCTCGGGAACCTGGCACCTGCAGTCGAATAGCCCGATGATGCGCCGTGGTGCCCCATGCCATCCAGACGGTGCCTACGGGCTTATCGTCGGACCCGCCCCCGGGGCCTGCAATGCCTGATACGGCGATACCGATATCCGCACCACTCTTTTCCAATGCGCCGGCCAGCATGGCAAGCACAACCGGCTCACTCACTGCGCCATATTGGGCCAATGACGCCTCGGGAACACTCAGCACGCTGCTTTTGGCTGTGTTGGAGTAGGTGACGAACCCGCTGCCAAAGACCTGAGATGAACCTGCTTCCCGCGTGATCAGCGACGCAATCAAGCCGCCGGTGCAGGACTCTGCTGCTGTCACCGACATTTGTCGATCGAGCAATGCTCGTTGCAAAGACATGGCCAGCTGCTCGTCGTCGTATCCGATAATGTGATCGCCGATGAGTTCGTGGAGTAAATTTTCAGCCTCGTCTCGATTGTCTAGGAGGCTGGCATCATCGACCTGTAACTTGAGTTCGAGCTGGGGTAGCCCCGACCGAAATCCTAAGGTGACGCCATTCGGCCAATCATCAGTCCGCGCGTTAACCAGTTCCTGAATAGTCGACTCGCCAATACCAAAGGTTTGCAGTCTGCGGATAAATACCGTGCCACCGCCGACACGTGAAGCGACTCGATCACAGATTTCGGGGAGCATTGCGGTCAGCTCTACGGGAACACCGGGCGTTGTAATCACCAGTGCGCCGTTCACCTCGAGCGCAAAGCCTACGGCGCTGCCAATGGGGTTCGCAACCAAGTCAGCACCCTCTGGAAGCAGAGCTTGCTTTAGGTTGCTGGCATTGAGTTCTAGTCCCCGTCGCTCACACCACGCCTTAAGATGCTCAATTGCACTCGGGTGATTCGCTAGTGCTTGCCCGGCAACTTCCGCCACTAACTCTGCAGTGAGGTCGTCCTCCGTAGGCCCAAGACCGCCGTTGATGATGACAACGTCTGCGCTTGCACAAAGATCCATAAGGCTGTCGCTGAGTAGGGTAGGATCATCGCCGACGGTGATTTTCTTACCAACACCAATCTTGTGGGCGCCCAAGGCGAGTGCAATGCGTGAGGAGTTACTGTCAACCGTATCCCCACTCATCAATTCGTTGCCCGTTAGCAGGAGGGCGACCTGCACTTGCTTACTCATGGGGAGCCTTTATGAAGTGCCATTAAAACTCGGCATTGCCGGGGGTTCGGGGGAATGGAATAACGTCTCGCACATTCTCCATTCCCGTGATGTAGGCAACCAAACGTTCAAAGCCCAAGCCAAAACCGGCGTGCGGCACCGTGCCGTAGCGGCGAAGATCACGGTACCACCACAAGGTATCTTTTAGCGCCTCATCCATTCGCGCATCCAAGACATCGAGGCGCTCTTCTCGTTGACTGCCGCCGATGATTTCGCCGATACCGGGCGCCAATACGTCCATAGCGGCTACCGTGCGCTCATCGTCGTTCAGGCGCATGTAGAACGCCTTGATATCGCGTGGGTAGTCCGTAACCACGACAGGGGCTTTGAAATGTGTTTCTGATAGAAAGCGCTCGTGCTCCGAGGCCATGTCGATGCCCCATTCGACGGGGAACTCAAACTTCTTACCCGACTTCAACAGGATATCGATGGCGTCGGAGTAGGTCACTCTCACGAATGGCTGGTCGACGATATTCGTTAATCGCTCGAGCACAGTGTTATCGATTCGCTGTTGGAAGAAGCCAAGGTCGTTCTCACAATCGTTCAGTACGCGCTGCGTGACAGATTTCAACAGTCGCTCTGCCAGCGCCGCGTTATCCGCAAGGTCGGCAAATGCGACTTCAGGTTCAACCATCCAAAACTCAGCTAGATGCCGTGAGGTGTTTGAGTTTTCGGCCCGGAAGGTCGGGCCGAAGGTATACACCTTACTCATCGACAAGCAGTAGGACTCGACTGCGAGTTGCCCTGAGACGGTTAAATACGCATCGCTACCGAAGAAGTCCTGAGAGGTGTCGACCTGGCCTTTATCATCTCTTGGTAGGTTAGTGAGATCGAGCGTACTAACGCGGAACAATTCCCCAGCACCTTCACAGTCACTGGCCGTGATAATTGGAGTATTCACCCAGTAGAAGTCTTCCGAATGGAAGAAGTCATGTATGGCGTTGGCCAAAGTATGTCGTACGCGGGTTACCGCACCAAAGGTGTTGGTTCGCGTGCGCAGATGAGCTTGGGTGCGAAGGTACTCGAACGTGTGACGCTTTTTTGCAATGGGGTAGGACTCTGGATCGTCGATGCCACCGATAAGTTCAACGTGGGATGCTTGAATTTCAACGGACTGCCCCCCGCCCTGCGAAGGAACTAATTCGCCTGAGACAATGACGGCGCAGCCGGTCGAGAGTTTTAAAACCTCATCCTCATAATTTTCGAGCTCTTTGGGAGCAACGCACTGCAAACTATCGAAGTGGCTGCCGTCGTTTACCGCGAGGAATGAGATGCCCGCTTTCGAGTCGCGCTTACTTCTCAGCCACCCTTGAACGGTTACGTGGCTACCGATCAGTGCCTCATCGCCAAGGAGATTTTTTACAGAGTGGGTTTGCGACATGATGACTTCATCCTAACTATCGTATTGTGGGTGCCTATGTTACTGCTTTGGCAGGCAGGGAGTGGCGTTGGCGCGCAGTGTCTTAGATCAAAGAACCTAGATCACACAAAAGCCTAGATCACACAAAAGGAAGCGCTCTCTCCGCGTGGCTTCTCGACCGGCTGGTATTGCACTCGGATCTGCTGCCTCAATTGGTAACGCCGGGTTTTACTTGCGAGTGCCATCTCCCATTTATCAAAACTAAATTTCTCTTCCTCTCTTCTGAGGTCGACAGTGCCTTCGAGTCCCAAATCCTTCAGCTTTACGGTAAAGCCTGAGGTGTTGATGTGCACAATCTCCGCTTCGTAGTCAGACTGCCCATCGGCGCTCTGAGCGTTGAGGAAGTTACAGCTCAGCCAGTTGTTAGCCGCTGTTACCGCCTGACGGTTCTTCGCACTGGCCTGATTGATAAGATCGAATACCGTGGCGGGCGCCGTCTTAACACTTGTGTCACCCAGCATGGCTTTGAGCTGGAGGTGCACGCAAAAGTCGAGCGCTTTGCGTAGGGGTGACGTTCCATTGGTGTAGACAGGCAACGCCATTCCCATGTGGGGCGCGGGCTTGACGCTGAAGCTGGCGCGGGACATCAACCGATTAATCATTGACCGCAAAGGTCGCTCACCGGTAGCTGCGTTAAGCTCATTTATCAGCGTGCGAAAGCCGTCAAGTGTGGAGAAGTCGAGAGCATGTTGATCAGGTAAGAACCGGGTTAAGAACTCCTTTGCTTCCTCTGCGCGGTCCCGCCGAATGCCCGCATGTGTTACGAATGGTCCCGGTAGCTCCGCATCCTTGAGGGCTTGGGCTATGCACCGATTGGCTGCAACCATGCACTCCTCAACCAGCAGCTGTGATGTTTTCTTCTGTACCTCTTCGATGCGATCGATTTGCTTGTTTTCATTGAGCAACCAGCGATGCTCCGGGCGGTGTTCTATGATCAGCTCTCGAGATTCTCTCCAGGTCCGAAGGGCGCTGTAGCAGTCATTCAGATGCTTTAAAGTGTCTGCGAACTCATGCTCAGCACCATTCGTCAAAACCTCTTCCACTTCCTGGTAGCTAAGTTTGGCTTTCGATTGAACAATAGCAAGCTGGATGCTCGAGTTGGTAATGTCTCCGTCTGGGGAGATGTTCAGACGACAAACCACGGCATTTTTGTCTTCCTCTGGCCTCAAGGTTGCGCTTTGAGCCAACGCCTCTGGCAGCATGGGTATCGCCAAACCATGGAAGTAGTGCGACGTGCCACGAGTGGCAATCAAGGTTGTGAGGTCAGCGGCCTCTCTGAGGCAGGTCGTGGGATCGGCAATCGCCACTGTCAGTAACCAGCCGTTGTCCTGCGGCTCCGCGCAGATCGCATCATCGATGTCGACCGTGTTTGGAGAGTCGATACTGACCAGTGGGAGCGCGCGGAGATCCTCGCGCGTGTCGTCGACAGTGACGCCGCCATCTACAAGGGCCTTAATGGTTTTGAACTGCTCCTTCGGTAGCATCTTCTGTATACCGGCCCGCGCCGCGCAGTAGTCATTTTCTAGGCCTGGCGTTCCGATGGGTCCAAATGACTGCAACACTTTGACCGACGGCTTGCCATCTGCAAACGGGTGCCGTTGGAGTTGGCACTGAACGAGGTCGCCAGCCTTCGCGCCAGAGCGCGCGTTTGGCGGGATGAAAAGCCACCGCGTGAAATGCATGAGCTCTGGGACATCGGGAGCAACAAAGAAAGCTTTTCCTTTTTGAACCACTTCCCCCACGAAATTATTCACTGAGGTCGACACCAGTTTTTCGAGTTCAGCTGTGCTCTGATTTTTGCCTGACTTGTCTTTCGCGGCAGCTGGTTTGATGACGACGGAGACACGATCTCCCGGCAGCACGCGCTGCATTTCGTCAGGAGGTAAAAATATTTCTCGGTTGTCGTCGAGTACCACAAAGCCGAATCGGCTTCGTGTCGCTTTAACGGTTCCCTCTGCGTATTCTTTTTCCGCTTCTATCTTGTCTTTAAGGCCCTGAAGTTGGCTTAGGGCGTTTTTATCTAACATACACTGAGGGATCTCTTAAAAAGGTTGATACTGCGTAGATGACCATCGTCATCCAAGCGTAAATCCTAGCTGACAGCCCCTTATTTTTCACGCTTTTGTGGAGACCAAAAAAATTCATCAAACGGCGATTGACATGCGCGGTTTCGATGGTTTTACTGAAGTTGCCCGAAATAGAAAGAGTAGGACGGTTTATTGGTAATGACGTTTGTCGGCTCCGCCTTCACACCACGTACCACGCCACTGTGTTGTGCATCTGCAACCGCCTATCCTTCATCCCCTGTAATTAGCGCCCACTACTCGCCACTGCACAAGAGCGAGGCGGCCGTCATTTTAGTATTTGAACCATGGTCGGAGATCCTATGACGCAATCTGCAAGCTTGCCTAACGAAGTTACACAAATATCCCCAGCGGAGGTAAAGACTTATGTCTTGGATACTAATGTGCTACTTCATGACCCAACGGCAATCGCAGCATTTGCAGAGCATCGCGTCGTGATTCCCATGACCGTTCTCGAGGAGCTGGACCACATCAAGGATCGACGCGATAAGTCGGTCAGCCGAGAGGCCCGCATTGCTATTCAGATGATCGACAAAGTGGTGGGATCCTCATCACCTCAGGCGATTCAAGATGGTGTGGAAATTCCGGGCTCGACCTTGTCCGGGGCCTTGGGCCGCTTAGCGATATTCCCGGACCAGTTATTGGGCGCTAACGAGCACGTGCCTTTTCTCGACAGCACGCAGGATCAAGCTAACGATAATCGCATCATCAACGTGGCACTGAAGTACCAGATAGAGCACCCGGGCGAGTTTGTGTGTCTGGTGACCAAAGACATCAACATGCGGATTAAGGCGAAGGGCTCTGGTTTGCTGCATGTCGAGGATTACCGTCACGACCGTGTGCTAGATGATATTGACCTTCTTGCAACCGGCTATAAGCAGAGCGAGGGTGAGTTCTGGGAAGGAATTGATCGCGTGGATACGGTTCGCGAAGACGATATGACGCTTCACAGAATTCCGCGCTCAGAGTTACCAGAGGCCTACCCGAACCAGTTCTTGTATGACGACAACGGCTTTATCGCGTTTGTCGATCACGTTGACCAGGATTTCGTCTACCTCGCGGTCGACAGCCGAGATAATTTGATGAATCAGCGCTTCTGGGGCTTAGCGCCGAGGAATTTAGAGCAAGCCATGGCGATGCGCCTGCTCGACAACGACGATTTGGACATGACCGTACTCACGGGGCCGGCTGGGTCAGGTAAGACGCTATTAGCTTTGGCCTATGGCCTCCACGCCATTTTGGAGCAGAAAAAATACAAAAAGCTCATCGTGGCGCGTTCAACACCCCCCATGGCTGAGGAGATTGGCTTCTTACCGGGGACCGAGGAAGAAAAAATGGCGCCGTGGTTGGCTGCCTTTGACGATAACCTTGAAATTCTTCACGGAGCAGACGAGTGCTCCAATGGCAGCATCGAGTATGTGAAGGAGCGCGCCAATATCCAGTTCAAATCGCTGAACTTCATGAGGGGCAGATCATTTAACGGTGCCTATATCATCATTGATGAATCCCAGGGTCTAACGCAGTTTCAGCTGAAGTCGATTATCAGCCGCGTGGGTTCAGACTCGAAGATTGTGGTTTTGGGGAATTTGGCTCAGATTGATAACAAGTACATATCACCGCTGACATCGGGCCTCACGTACCTGGTTGAGCGCGTTAAGCCTTACCCGCATGCAGGGATCATGCACATCAATGGCATCGTGAGGTCGAGACTTGCGGCGTTCGCGGAGGAGAACCTCTAAGCTGACCTATTTTGGGGCCCGGTTATCGCAAGGGATGGGCGTTTTGCGCTAGTCGAAGAGAAGAAACTCGATACGGGCCTCTACTGCCCAAGCAGTTTCTCGGGGTAGGCCTGGCGCGTCGATACGCTGATTGAGCGTGGGCTCAAGCTCAAAAAACAAAAACTCGCGGATGGCCTGCGCTCTTAGCCGGAGCCCTACCTGATAGTTCTCTCGGTAACTGTCGGGTTCAGTATTACCCTTCACCCCAGCGTATAAATAAGCCGCGCGTTCAAATCCGTTTTCAACGGCCCACTGCCGCACGACACCGATATTGGAGGACCACTCCGCACCATCCGATTTCTCGCCGTATAACAGGCGATTTTGTGAACGTATGAGCGAACGTCTGGAAAGCGCGTAGTCAATATCTAATTTGGTCGTCGCAAAGGCCCCATCATCAAAATCATATTGTGCTCGCTGGGAAAATCGAAACGAGGTGTTGGATCCCCAGAGCGTCTTGTAGCGATATTTCACACCGGGCTTAGGGCCGGCACCGGATAAGCCCACGGTGAAATCGGTTCGGTGGTTCCCGCCAGCGCTCTCATCGAGCAGTACCTGCAAACCTATCTGGCTTTGTGAGGGGTCGTCCTCGTCCCCGGGCACGAGTTCGTCAGGGTCATCACCACGGAAGACCAGATCAACGCGATCTGCCAAGCGCGGCAGATTGACCTTACCGCCGACGCTGACGCGAGTTTCTGTTCCCAGACGCTCATCCCAGTCAGTTGTGATTTTTAGTCGCAAGCGCGACTCCGCTATTTCTGCGTCACCATCCATATCGCCAAAAAAGCTATCCACCCAGCGAGTAAGCGCCATGGTTCGGTCGGTTGCAAATCGGTGGCTAGAGTCCACCCACCGTTCAGCTCGATCACGCGCTGTTACAGTGACGTTTTCGGACTCGAGTTCTTGGGGTTTTCCCTCGTTGGGGCTCTGTTCAGGTTCCTGTGTCTCGAGTGCATGTGCATTGAGAGCAATGCAAACGCTCAGCAAGAGACCTCCTGTGGCTCGAACAGTGTTCATAAAATGAGTCTAAGTCAGAAACTGCTCGTTCAATAGTATTTTGACGGATCTCTTCTGACGAACGTCGATCAGTGGCGCAGTGTGAGTGACGCCTCATGAACCGTCTTTGTCACGATTGCCCGTTCGTTAATAGCTGTGCGAGTCAATGTCTCTAACGATGTTGACGAAGCTCTCATAGCGCTCTGTGCGGATATCATTGTTCTCGAGTGCAGCGAGTACTCCACAGTCCTTTTCAACGAGGTGACTGCAGTCTCGGAAACGACAGCGATCGAGAAAAGGCCTGAACTCGATGAAGCCGGGCGCCACCAACGCGGGATCAATGTGTTGCAGTCCAAACTCTCGAATACCGGGTGAGTCGATAATAAAACCACCGCTTGGACGCTCAAATACTTCTGCTGTCGTCGTAGTATGACGGCCTTTGAGCACGCCCTCCGACAGAGCACCGATACGTAATTCCTCATCGGGTAATAGGCGGTTAATCATGGATGATTTTCCAACACCACTTTGCCCAACGAAAACGGATGTACGCGATCCCAGTAGGTCGCTGAGGGCCTGTGTCTCGCTCGGTGTTGGGCCGGTTGTCATTACCTCATAGCCAATGCTGCGGTAGTTCTCTAGCAATGCTGCGCAATCGGGGTGCTTATCCAGTAGGTCAGACTTATTGAGAATGATGAGGGTGTCGATGCTCGCCATGTGTGCGGCGACCAGGTAACGGTCAATTAGATTGGCATACGGCTCGGGTTCGGGCGCGACGACAATGGCAATTAGATCGACATTGGCTGCGACCGCTTTAAGCTGGCCTCGAGCGTCAGGGCGTTTGAGTTCAGAACGGCGCTCAAGCTGACTGGTTACGTAGGCGCCTGTCTCCTCGTTGGACCAGAGCACGTGGTCCCCGGCGACCAGATGGGAGAGGTTTGGTCGCAAGTGGCACGTATGCATCTCTCCATCGTTTGCTCTGACGACGGCCGTTTTGCTATAGCGCGCGACGATCATGCCTTCCTTGTCGTCACTGAATCCGGCACTGGCGTTCTCGCGCCGTTTTACTGCATTTTCTTCGATGCGCCTGCGCTGCTGATCTGTCAGTCGTCTATTTCCCATTAACTCAGTGTACCCTGTCAGCTATCTAAACGATGCAGTTGGCTTTTTTAAGGACGGCGGACCATGGAAAAGGACAAGCGACTGATTTGGGTCGATATGGAGATGACAGGGTTGAATCCGGACTCCGATCGAGTCATCGAGATTGCAACTATCGTGACCTCCCTTGACCTCGATATATTGGCTGAGGGGCCCGTTATCGCCATACATCAAAGTGATGAAGTACTCGCACAAATGGATGAGTGGAATACGCGAACGCATACGAACTCAGGATTGGTAGACCGCGTGAGAGCCAGTGGCTTTGATGAGGTCTCAGCGGCGCAGGAAACTCTGCATTTCCTCGATGAGTGGGTAACACCGAATCGATCGCCTATGTGTGGCAATTCGATTTGTCAGGATCGCCGGTTCATGGCCCGGCACCTCCCCAGCCTCGAAACCTTCTTCCACTACCGTAACCTCGACGTGACAACCTTGAAGTTGCTCGCCAACTATTGGCGGCCTGAATTGCCAGCGGCACCTAAACGAAACGTGCATGAGGCCCTCGCGGATATCAGAGAGTCCATTGAGGAGCTGAGGTATTTTAAGGAGCACCTCATCCGTTTGTAGGCCTAGTGGCGAGTCAACAGGTAAGGCAAGTCAGTTGTGTTGATTGAGTGCCCAGGCCACATGTTCTCTCACAATCGATGACGCGTGATTCTCACGACTCTTAAGTGCCTGCAGGATTTCGGGTGACGTATCAGCGTTGCCTAGAGCCACTGCAATATTGCGAAGCCACTTCTCGTAACCTATGCGTCGGATGGGTGAGCCTTGGAGTCGCTCAGAGAACTGGTCCTCTGTCCAAGAGAAGAGCTCGACCAGATTTGGATTATCCAAATCCCACCGTGGCGCAAAGTCTGGCTCCGTTGATATTGTTGCAAACTTGTTCCAAGGGCAGACCAGCTGACAGTCGTCGCATCCGTAAATACGATTACCCATTTTCGCCCTGAGGTCCTCGGCGATCGAGCCTTCGTGCTCGATAGTCAGGTAGGAAATGCACCGCCGCGCATCAAGAACAAAAGGTGCAACGAAGGCATCGGTTGGGCAGGCCGTCAGGCAGGCAGAGCAACTGCCGCAGTGCTTTTCCTGTTTAGGATTGGAGTGCGGTAGCGGGATGTCGGTGTAGATCTCGCCCAGGAAGAAGTATGAGCCGGCCGACTCATTAATCAGCATGGTGTTTTTGGCTATCCAGCCAAGACCTGATTGTTCGGCAACAGCGCGTTCGAGCACGGGGGCGCTGTCGACAAATGCCCTAAATTCCCCCGAACCCAGTTCTTCGTGTATACGATCCGCCAGTTTGGCCAGTCGTGACCGGATGATCTTGTGGTAGTCGCGTCCAACGGCATAACGTGAGACGAAACCCTTTTCCGAGGCGCTCATGACCTGCCATGCGTCTTCCGCCTCCGGCTGATAATCCATTCGACAAGAGATAACCGTGCAGGTGCCAGGGACAAGCTCTGAAGGACGACTGCGCTTCGTACCATGACGGCCCATCCAGTCCATGGTGCCCTGGTAACCCTCGTCTAACCATTTTTGGAGATAGGCTTCGTGTTCCTTGAGCTCGATCCCTGTGAACCCAACATCCTGAAAACCCAACTCGGCCGCCCAGTGGCGGATGGTATCGACTATTTCACTGTGCTCTTCGTTATTCACCGCAACATTGTGACAGATAGGGGGCTGACCAAGGTACACTCTGCGCATGAGTAGTTTCGGTTCCTTCACGCAATTCTTACCTGATGAGACAGCGACCGTGGCCGCCGGCTTTGCGGTTGGACGTGTCCTCACTTCAGGCGTCGTTGTATTTTTAGTGGGTGAACTCGGCGCCGGAAAAACCACATTCACACGCGGCACCCTTCGAGCGCTTGGGCATGCTGGATCTGTGAAAAGCCCTACCTATACGCTGTGTGAGCCGTATGACCTTTCCGATTCAAGGCAGTTTTGCCATTTAGACTTGTACCGCTTGTCGAACCCCGAGGAGTTGGAGTTCTTGGGAATCAGAGATTACGTAGCCAGTGGCGCGATGTTATTTATTGAATGGCCATCGAAAGGCCAGGGCTGGTTGCCGACGCCCGATCTGCAGGTCGCCCTGGTTGAATCCAATAATGGACGTGAGTTGAAGGTAACCGCGTTGACGGATAAGGGTGAAGGTGTGTTGACACGTATGGATGAATGTCATGCGTAACCACTGTCGTTTACCGTTGGCGATATTCTGCTTTATGACGCTGTTGGCAGCGCATGTATCGGCAAGCGTAGAGGTGGAAGATGTTCGACTTTGGCGTGCTCCCGATCACACCCGAGTGGTGCTGGACTTATCAGGGCCTACGACTCACAAAGTATTGGAACTCGCAAACCCATCGCGCTTGGTACTTGATGTGAGCGATGCGTCATTGGCGGGGGCGTTGACCGATTTACCACTCGATGGCACACCCATCGCTCGAGTTCGATCCGGTATTCGTGAAGGACAGGACCTGCGCGTTGTGTTTGATCTCTCCGCGGACGTAAATCCTAAGAGCTTCCAATTGGCACCGAATGAGCGAACGGGCCATCGTCTGGTGCTCGATCTATTCGACGCCGAGACCTCCAAGCAGCCGGTGATCGCTGCGCCAAAGAAAACGGTTGAAAAGGCGGACACGCGTCGCCCCGTCGTGGTGGCCATTGACGCTGGGCACGGGGGCGAGGATCCGGGCGCTTCAGGACCCAAAAAGTTGCGTGAGAAACATGTGGTTCTGCAAATCGCTAATCGATTGAGGTCAAAGTTTGATGCCTCATCGCAGTTCCGCCCCGTGATGATTCGCACCGGGGATTACTACATCACGCATAAGGGCAGACGGGACCTCGCGCGGAAAAACCAAGCCGATCTGTTTATTTCGATTCACGCTGATGCCTTTACTCATCCGTCGGCGAATGGTGCCTCGGTTTATGCGCTTTCGACCCGCGGAGCCACCTCTACAACGGCACAGTTCCTCGCCGATAAAGAGAACGCGGCTGATTTGGTTGGCGGTGTCGCAGTATCTGATATGGACGACGTTTTGGCGGGCGTCTTAACCGATTTATCGATGACCGGTACGCTCGATTCGAGCTTGAGCGTGGGCGCCGAGGTCCTAGGCGAGATGGGTAAGGTAGCTCCAAGGCTCCACAAAACAAAGGTGGAACAGGCGGCCTTCTTGGTGCTCAAGTCTCCCGACATTCCGTCGATTCTCGTGGAAACCGGATTTATTTCTAATCCCAAAGAGTCGTCACTGCTAGCAACGCCCACTTATCAGGACAAAATGGCGAGCGCTATTTTTCGAGGCGTTGAGCGTTGGTTTAAATCTAACCCTCCGCCCGGCACTGTTTTCGCGAGATCGTCCTCTGGGGAGGCTCCTGCTAAGCGCACGGTGAAGGTAGTAAGGGGTGACACTTTGTCCGGCATTGCTGCGAAGTATGCGGTATCCGTTGATGAGTTAATGCGGAGCAATTCGCTGTCGTCAAAAACCATCAAAGTCGGTCAGGTCTTGATTATTCCGGAGTCCGGCTGATGTCGCTTGGGAAGATCAAACAGCTCGACAACCGGCTGGCGAACCAGATAGCGGCAGGGGAGGTTGTCGAGCGTCCAGCGTCGGTGGTTAAGGAGCTTCTAGAAAATGCGCTCGATGCCGGTGCAACTATGATTACCATCGATGTGGATGAGGGTGGCGTCAAGCGAATACGCATTACTGACAATGGTGTTGGTATTGACGGAGAGGACCTGCCTTTGGCACTGGCTCGCCACGCCACCAGCAAAATTGCATCGATTGATGACCTAGAGGCGGTAGCGACCTTGGGTTTTCGCGGCGAGGCGCTGGCCTCCATCGCATCGGTTTCCAAGTTATCCGTTACCTCGAATACCTCTGATAACCCTAGTCAGGGTCAGGTAGCACGTTGTGAAGGCCGTGAGATGGAAGTTACGGTGTCGCCCGCCGCGCATCCCATAGGCACGACGTTGGAGATACGAGACCTGTTTTACAACACGCCAGCGCGTCGTAAGTTTCTGCGCACAGAGCGGACGGAATTGGCGCGGGTTGAAGAGGTTGTAAAGCGGACCGCCTTGGCGCGCCCCCACGTTAGCTTTGTGCTATCTCACAATGGCAAAGTGCTTCACCGATTAACGGCGGGTACGACAGAGCATGATCTTCAGCGGCGGGTGATTGGTATTTGCGGCGAATCGTTTGCACGTGAGAGTGTCGTCGTCGATCGAGTCGCGCATGGCTTGTCACTGCGTGGTTGGGTGGGTTTGCCTACCTTTTCACGGTCGCAGGCAGATTTGCAGTATTTCTTCGTCAACGGCCGGGTGGTCAAAGACAAGGTCATTACCCATGCGGTTCGGCAAGCGTATCGAGATGTGCTCTACGGCGGACGTCATCCGGCTTACGTCCTATTCCTCGAGTTGGACGCGAATCGCGTTGACGTTAATGTCCATCCGACGAAACACGAGGTGAGGTTTCGTGACAGTCGATCAGTTCACGGGTTTGTCTTCAGTACACTGGGGCGTGCTTTGGCTGATGTCAGACCGGCGGATATGGATAACCGGGCTAATCTCGATCAAGTCGGCGAATCGCAGCCCTTGGAAAGTCAGTTTCAGCAGGTCTCGATGGGGCTGGAAATCCCCCGAGGCACTGACGGCTTGAGTGAGCCCACAGTTAGTGAAAACGCTTTGAACGAAGCGCTTCGGCAGCCATCTTCATTTACTGCTGCTGGGTCTGATAGGCGCGGACTCAGCGCTGGACTTAACCCTGGATCTTCGGCATCAGGCGCCATGGTTCCGGGGGTTGATGTGCCTCCCCTGGGCTTTGCTATTGCGCATCTTCATGGCACGTACATTGTTGCGCAGAACGCCGAGGGTATGGTGCTGGTCGATGCTCATGCGGCCCATGAGCGAATCACCTATGAACGTTTGAAGGCAGCGCGGGCAAATTCATCGATTGCCAGTCAGCCACTACTGGTTCCCATGCCAATTACACTTACAACCCTGGAGATGGGCGCGTACGAAGAATTTTCAGAGTTATTTTCACAGCTAGGCCTGGTGGTCGATGCCGCGAGTGACGACACAGTGTTGATTCGGGAGATTCCCGTCATCCTCGCTAGAGACAATGCGGTCAACCTGTTGCGGGATGTGTTGGGCGACCTTGCGGAGGTGGGTCACAGCGATCGCTTGTCAGCGCGTATGGATGAAATTCTCGCAACGATGGCCTGCCATGGTTCGGTGCGGGCAAATCGGGCGTTGTCGATCGCAGAGATGAATGCGTTATTGAGGGACATGGAGGTCACGGAAAACTCGGGCCAGTGTAATCACGGCCGCCCTACCTGGGTCCAACTGGGACACGACGAGTTAGATAAGCTGTTCCTTCGAGGACGATGATGTGGCCGAACCGTTAATTTGTCTGATGGGGCCGACGGCGGCCGGCAAGACAGATGCCGCTGTTGCTCTCGCTGAGTCTTTTGATGTTGAGCTTATCAGTGTGGACTCGGCGCTGGTCTACCGTGGTTTATGTATCGGTGCAGCACAGCCTGACTATCCGCATCATCTGATTGATATTCGCGATCCTGCTGACGTGTACACGGCGGCAAATTTTGTTGAAGACACGCTCAGCTGTATCGCCGATGCGCGAGCCCGCGGGCGCCGCGCGGTATTGGTGGGTGGAACGATGATGTACTACCGCGCATTAATCGAGGGACTGTCTGATATGCCCGCCTCAGATCCGGGCATCCGTGCTGAGATAGAGCTAGAGGCTTCTCGCGTGGGATGGCCCGAGATGCATCGAGAGCTTTTGGCAGTGGATCCCGACACGGCGAAAGGCCTACATCCCAATCACAGTCAACGTATTTCGCGCGCGCTGGAAGTTTTTCGTCAGACCGGAATCCCTATGAGCCAGTGGCAACGCGCGAATACCCATGAGGCCCGCGATGCCATCTGTCTCGCTCTCGCACCCGAGGATCGAGCCACGCTGCATGCCCGCATCGAAACTCGGTTTGACCGCATGCTGGAGGCTGGTTTTGTCGAGGAGGTGGAAGCTCTTTTCGATCGAGGTGACCTCCACACCGACCTCCCTGCGATCCGAGCCGTCGGCTACCGACAAATTTGGTCACATTTGTCGGGTGAGTATTCGCTTAAAAATGCGAGAGATAAAGGCATTGCGGCCACACGGCAATTAGCCAAGCGTCAAATAACGTGGCTTCGCGGCTGGTCTGGTCTACACTGGATAAACAGCGAAGCAAAAGATGGTCAAGAGCAGGTCAAGAACCAGCTTAGGAACTACCTAGAGGCTCCGCTGTCGTAGTAGAATACGCGCCCCCGATTTTTGGGGATATTGGGCCGCCTCGTTTTTTGCGGCCGTTGACATTTTAAGGAGCTCCCATGTCAAAAGGGCAAACGCTACAAGACCCTTACCTCAACGCACTGAGAAAAGAACGCGTTCAGGTTTCAATCTATCTCGTAAACGGTATCAAGCTTCAAGGGCAGATCGAGTCATTCGATCAATTTGTCGTCCTGTTGAAGAACACCGTCTCGCAGATGGTATACAAGCACGCTATTTCCACGGTTGTGCCTGCGCGCAACGTGCGCGTTCCTATCGCGCCAGTCGAGGAAGAGGCCGCCTAATATCGGCCGTCAGCGCGCTGCAGTAACACGCGTAGAGACAAAACATGTTCTTTGAACTCCACAGTGGTGGCGAGCGCGCTGTGCTCGTCCAAATTGCTGTTGACGGTGGTGCCAACGAACCTGACCTTGACGAGTTTATTGAGCTAGTCAGGTCTGCCGGTGGTGATCCTGCCGCTGTGGTGCGGGGCTCGCGCCGTTCGCCCACGGCTAGATACTTCGTCGGGGAAGGCAAGCTTGAAGAAATCGCATCGGAAGTCGAGCGAGTAGAGGCTGAACTCGTGGTCTTCAATCACGCGTTGTCACCCAGTCAGGAGCGCAACCTTGAAGCCTATTTAAAGTGTCGAGTGATTGCCCGGACAGGGCTTATTCTAGACATTTTTGCTCAACGCGCTCGAACGCACGAGGGCAAGTTGCAGGTCGAACTGGCGCAGCTTAAACACATTAGCACTCGCTTAATAAGGGGTTGGACTCACCTAGAGCGACAAAAGGGCGGTATTGGGCTTCGAGGGCCCGGTGAAACGCAGCTAGAGACTGATAGAAGATTGCTGCGCGCTCGCGTGAGTGCGATTGAGTCACGGTTGGACAAAGTGCGGCAACAGCGCGCGCAGAATAGGCGGGCGCGACAGAGAGCCGAGGTGCCGTTGGTCTCGTTGGTTGGTTACACCAATGCTGGCAAATCTACCTTATTCAATACTTGGTCTGACTCCGGTGTGTATGCTGCCGATCAACTATTTGCAACTTTGGATCCAACCCTGGCGCGAGTTGAGATCGAGGGTTTGGGTGGGGTCATTATCGCGGATACCGTTGGGTTCATTGCTGACCTTCCCCATACCTTGGTGCAAGCTTTTCGGGCAACGCTCGAGGAGACACTCAATTCGTCACTGCTCCTTCATGTTATCGATGTTGCCGCTGATGATCGCGAGTTTTTAAAGACCGAGGTTGAGTCGGTACTTGATGAAATTGGCGCTGGAGACATACCTCAGCTCTTGGTCTTCAACAAGATCGACCTTTTGGAGCGAGAGCCGCGCATAACGCGAGATAGCGAAGGTCGACCTGACTCGGTATCCGTCTCGGCTAAAACCGGCGCTGGTCTCGACCTCTTGAGGGATGCCATTGGTGAGCGACTGGCGGGTAACTTTTTTAGGGGGTGTGTCGAGCTAACACCAGCGCAGGGAAAGTTGCGTGCGGCCCTCTATGAGATGGGCGCAGTTAAGTCTGAAGACTGGCTAGAAGCAGGCGGCAGTGAGCTGGACATCTATCTCCCTGAATCCGATTGGACACGTTTGAAGCAGCAGCATGGTTTTTAGGCACGGAAGGCCCTAATACCTCCCTATCTTGGCAGGTTTTGTTAGACTGTCAGCATCAACTATCGAGGAAGAAGATATGTCATGGAATGAGCCCGGTGGCGGTAAAGGCCCGCGCGATCCTTGGGGTGGCAAGGATCAGGGTCCACCCGATCTCGATGAGGCACTTCGTAAATTGCAGGATCAGTTAAACGGCTTATTTGGCGGTCGATCCGGCGGCGGCGGTAACAGCAGTCGTGGCTCGGGCAGTCTTCTTAGTATCGCTGTCGTTGCGGCCGTCACTATATGGGGCCTGCTGGGTCTGACGCAGATCGGTGAACAAGAGCGTGCCGTGGTGCTTCGCCTCGGTGAATATAGCAGCACTGCTCAACCGGGACTGTTCTGGTATCCGCGAGGCGTGGACACACTGACGCGCGTCAATATAACCCAGGTGCGATCAGCTCAGTTTCGCGAAACAATGTTGACGCAAGACGAGAACATCGTAGATGTGAGCATGTCGGTTCAGTACGTAATCGATGACCCCAAGAATTTTGTTCTCGAGGTGCGCGATCCCGAGAGATCACTTCAGCATGCCGCACAAAGTGCACTTCGCCATGTGGTGGGGGAGAGCACCATGGGCTTGGTTTTGACCGAAGGTCGAGCCGAGATTGCGGTCAAGGTTCGTGAGCGCCTTCAGCAGTATCTGATCGCTTACACCACGGGCATCAATGTGCAGAAGGTCAATATCGACGATGCCAGTCCACCATCGCAGGTGCAGGAAGCGTTCGATGATGTGATTAAGGCCCGAGAGGACGAGGAGCGCGTTAAGAACGAGGCGGAGTCCTATGCGAATGGTATCGTGCCGGAGGCGCGGGGTCGCGCGCAGCGGATAAGAGAAGAGGCCGAAGCCTACCGCCAGCAGGTGATCGCGAAGGCCACGGGTGAGGCGCAGCGCTTTGATCAGCTCCTCGCGGAATATGAGAAAGCGCCTGAGGTCACTCGGGAGCGTTTGTATCTTGATGCTATCGAGTCGGTCTTGGCTAACACCAGTAAGGTGATGGTCGATGTCGAGGGCGGCAACAACATGATGTACCTACCACTCGATAAGTTGGCGCCGGCCGGCGGCAACAATGCCATGCCCGGCAATATGATGAGTCGAGGCCTAACGTCCCAGCAGCTTCGAGAAGTCACCGATGCCGTGACTGAGCAGCTTCGAAGAGACTTGGGTAGTCGTAACACGCGGGGAGGTCGCTAATCATGTCGAGATCTAACCTATTAGGAACACTGATATTTTTTGGTTTCATCGTGTTGAGTAACGCGGTGTTTGTCATTAGTGAGACGCAGCGTGGCGTGCTTTTGAAGTTTGGTGAGGTTGTTAATTCCGATCTTGAGCCCGGGCTTCATTTTAAAATTCCGTTTGTCGATTCGGTACGCAAGTTCGATGGTCGTATATTGACAGTGGACTCCACGCCCGAGCGATTCTTCACGCAGGAGCAAAAGCAGTTAATCGTTGATTCCTACGCCAAGTTCCGTGTCGTGGATACCGCCAAGTATTACACGGCCACGAGTGGTGAAGAGTTTCGGGCGGCGGCGCTGTTATCTCAGCGGATTAATGATGACCTTCGTAACCAGGTGGCAGGCCGTAGCGTTCAGGAAGTAGTTTCTGGTGAGCGTGACCAGCTCATGGAAGCGGTGAAAGCACGACTCAATGAAACTGTGCTCACCGAGTTGGGTGTCGAGGTAATCGACGTCCGAGTGAAGAAGATTGACTTGCCCAACGAAGTCTCGCAATCGGTTTACCGTCGAATGAACGCCGAGCGTGAAAAAGAAGCTCGTGAATTGCGGTCTGAAGGTAAGGAAATAGCTGAAGGCATGCGTGCTGAGGCCGACCGAAAAGTGACGGTCATCGAGGCGGAAGCGGTGAGAGATGCGGAAATTATCCGCGGTGATGGTGATGCGACTGCCACGCGAATCTACGCTGACTCTTTCAACCGTGATCCTGAGTTTTACGCCTTCACGCGTAGTTTGAACGCCTATCAGCAGACGTTTGCCAATGGTAGCGACATCATGTTGCTTCAGCCCGATAGCCAGTTCTTCCAGTACTTGAGAGATCCGAAAGCGGGTAAGTAAT
>CAJWQE010000003.1 GCA_913045375.1 uncultured Halieaceae bacterium
CAAGCGGTAATGAGGTCCATTGCACCGCCTACGGCCGCGCCTTGTATTGCCACCAGAACGGGCATGCGTGCTTCTTCTAGACAAGTAAATGCATCTTGCAACGCCATGCAGTGATGGCGGAAAGCCTCGGCACGAACAAAGCGACTGCCGCTGGCAGGTCCATCAAGACCACCTTCGGTAAAGACCGATATATCCATGCCCGAGGAGAAGTGACGCCCCTCAGCGGACAGGACAATGACGCGCGCTGATGCATCACGCGATAACTCGTTAACTACAGTTGGCAACTCGGTCCAGAACGATGGAATCATCGAATTGGCTTTTTCAGGCCGATTAAAGCGGATGTGGGCAATGCCCTCCGACAGCGTTAACTTAAAACACTCGTAGCTCATAACACGTCTCCTCGTTGTCTTTTTTCTTTGTTTTTTTAATGACTGAACAGCGTCATTGTGTCACATGGTGCAAGCGTAGTCGCTTTTCAGGCAGAAAAAAGCCACCCGAGGGCGGCCTTATTGTCTAATTGAACAATGCTCATAGCGCCCGCATATCCTCCGCATTGACCGAAGGCTTGTACTCAGGCATTGGGGATCCAGTGCCGGTATCCTCAAACGCTAGCCCCACTGACAGCAGCAAGGAATCTGCATCACGACCACTTATGAACGAGACGCCCACTGGCACCCCGGCAATGGTGCCCATTGGAACCGTTAGATTAGGGTAGCCGCTGATAGCTGCCATGAAGCCGGCACCTGCCCAAGCGGGCCAAACGTCACCATTGACGACGTCGGCTCGCGGCGACACCGGACCACTGGGTCCCATCAGGACCTGAACATCATGATCGCGAAGTAACGCGTCAATGCCATCGTCTCGGGTCGTTTTGCGAATTAGCGCCAATGCATCCTGATAGGTATCGCTATCCATTGCCGGCGATTCGAGCGATGACTCAAGAATATCTTGCCCAAAGACAGCCTGCTCGACCTCGGCATTCTCATTATTGAAGGCAACCAGATCAGCCAGACTTCGAATGGGAATATCCGCTGGCGACCCACTTAGGTATTCATCAAGAAATACTTTAAATTCTGAGCCCAAAACCAGCCGCGCCGCCCCCCAAAACTCGGGTGGCGTATCGTTGCTTTCAATGCGCACAATCGTTGCGCCCGCCGCCTCCATTCGGGCTATCGCTTCGTCGAACTGCGCGTTGAGACGAGGGCTGTCGTTACGGGCAAAATCGAGCACACCCACCCGCAATCCCTTCACAACATTGGCATCCAACGATCCGGCGTAATCGTTCTGCCAGCCAGTCATCCCGTCGAGCATGAGTGCTGCGCCCGCTACCGATTTTGTGATGGGTCCCGCTGTATCCTGCGTAGCGGCAATGGGGACGATGTGGTCAATCGGCAAAAGCCCGTGTGTGGGCTTCAGACCCACCACACCATTCACTTGCGAGGGACAAATGATTGAGCCATTGGTCTCCGTACCTACGGTACCGGCGGCAAGACTTGCTGCAGTCGCAGCGGCGGAGCCTGAGCTCGAACCGCAGGCTTGCCGATCAAGCACATGCGGGTTTTTTACGAGTCCACCCACGGCTGACCAGCCCGATACCGAGTGCGATGAACGAAAGTTTGCCCACTGACTGAGGTTAGCTTTGCCCAAAATAATGGCGCCAGAATCACGAAGCCGGGCCACCAAGGGACTGTCCCGACCTGTTACGTTGTCAATAAGGGCTGTCGATCCTGCAGTCGTTGCCATGAGATCTTTCGACTCAATGTTGTCTTTGAGTAAGAAAGGTACGCCATCTAACGGGCTTTTTGACTTTCCTTGGGCCCGTCGCATATCGCTTTTCTTTGCCAACTTCATCGCACTGGCGTTCAAAGAAATAACGGCATTGAGCGTGGGTCCAGAGCGGTCAATGGTCTCTATGCGGTGGAGATAGGCTCTAGTCAGATCCTGCGAACTGAACTGACCAGTCTTCAACCCGCTGACAATCTCCGGAAGGGTCATTGCCACGACATTGACCGGGTCTTTCGTGGGCTTCTCACCTGCATGGTTGTGGGCTGAGACCTGAAGACTCATGACGGCAGATAACACGATGGCTACCAGGTAATATTTTCTGCTGGGACTCATGTGGGGCTCCTTTCTCAACTCTGACTTAGCTCGAACTTACCTAGAAACAGTCACCCTAGAGAGGCTGACGACTCACTAATATCTCCAAAATACGTTTTCTCACACCGCCAACAGTGGCGGGCTCCGAGTTAATGACACGGGTACTCAGGCGCTCGCGATCAAACGGTATCCATGCATCCTCACCGGGTTGGTTTGGATTCCCTGTTTTAGCAAAGTTTGCCCAATGCGTAACCATCTGCTCAGAGACAAACTTGTCCTCATCAGTCCAGTCGTACCCCACTTTGTCTAGCGATCCAAACACCAAAGCCAGATCACCTGAGTGGTAGGCACCACCACTTCGCGAGCCGCCCTCGAGCGCCAGATAGGGCTGCTCAGGCATGTAGAGATGAAACGCAGGTGGCACGTGGTCCATGAAGTAGAGGTACGTAGTTTGACCGGCAAGCGCGTGGTACTCAGCCCATCGCTGCATGCCAAAAGCCATGAAGATATCGGTCGATACCGCATGCTGAAGCTGCCCTGGTGTTAGGTTCTCGCTGTCGTACTCGGCCATGAGGTCTTCCGACAGGTCCCCTGCCACGTAGTTTAGAAACCCATCGAGTCCCGCTTGCGTCACCGACTCATCAACAGGAAATAGCTGTTCACCTTCGTTGTCCAGAAATCCAAGCATTAGTGGAATTTTGGCCTGACGACCTTCAGCATAGGTTTGGCTCGGCCACTCGCCTAAGACATCGCCATCGATCACAATGCGGCTTCCTGCCTCCCAGCCTGAGTCGACCATCGCCGATAGCAAGGCGTCAGGGTCAGCCGCCTGCAATGCCTCGAAAGAATCTGCCCCTAGCGATTCCACCAGCGCCGAACCGCGTAAATGGCCATTAGCATCGTCGACCGAGAGCGGGTTTATACAGGCTGCGGATTGACCAATAGCCTTATGAAATAGGCCTTGGGCCGAGGGGGATACCATGAGCGAGCAGACGCTTTGCGACCCGGCAGACTGGCCAAAAATAGTGACGTTATCGGGATCACCGCCCATGGCAAGCACGTTATCTCTGATCCATCTCAACGCAGCGATCTTATCCATCAGTCCGTAGTTTCCAGAGGCGCCGGATTCGGACGCCTCGCTCAGCCACGGGTGCGCAAGAAAACCAAAGGGGCCCAGTCGATAATTCACCGTGACGACCACCACTCCCTGCTGAGCCAAAGTTGTGCCGTCAAAAATGAGTGAATGTCCCTGCCCACTGATGTGTGCACCACCGTGAAACCAAACCATGACCGGCAGATCTTCTGCGTTTTCGGGGGACCATACGTTGAGATATAGGCAATCCTCGGAAACAGGAAAGCCCTCGCGTCGCCAGACAAAATTCGAGGTGTGGCGAAGTTGAAAGCAGCTGTGGGCAAAGGTGTCTGCAACACGAACACCTTCCCAGCCTGCAGCGGGCTGTGGTGGTTGCCATCGCAACTCACCGATCGGAGCCGCAGCGTAAGGCAGGCCTCGGTAGACCGTAATGTCGTCGTGATAAGGCGAGGGAATACCCATCACCTCTCCCTGAGCAAGTGACAGCGATACTCCTGCTTTTAGGTCACTATCGGGCGCCTCGGTATTGCAGGCAGCCAATCCCAAAATCAAGACAGCTACGACAAAACGATTGATACTCATAAAACGTCCGTTTTCTTATTAGTTCGTTTCAATCACTACCAACGGCTTCTAACACAGCCCCTCTAGCTGAGCGGCCTCGTGCCTGACGGCTTCAGGCGAACCCAGTAGCTGCCGGTTAAAGCCGATCCGCTTGAACCAGTAGTGCAGGCCAACCAGGTCAGTAAAGCCCATACCGCCATGCACCTCGGTACTGGTTTTCGCAACAAACTGCCCTACTTCCGCCAGATGCGCTTTTGCGTGACAGGCGGTGAGCGCCGAATCGTCGGTCGACTCATCGAACGCGTGTCCTGCATACCATGCAAAGGCGCGGCAAGGCTCAAGTAGTGATGCCATTTCGGCGCACATGTGTTTCACCGCTTGGAACGACCCAATCACCCGATTGAACTGCTTACGATCAAGTGAATAAGCCACGGCCTGATCCAACATATATTGTGCGGCGCCCAAGGTGTCGGCCGCTTGGATAGCGCGCCCTCGATAGATCGTCTGCCACACTAGCTCTGCGTCACTCGATACAAGACAGGCCGGCGACTGATCAAAGGACAGCTCACAAACACTTTGCGTGACGTCAATGGTCGAAAGCGACGACCTCGTTACCTCAGAGGCCTCGATCATAAAGACGCGCCCATCAGACAACCCAATGAGATAGGCGTCAGCAGTAGCGTCGAGCGCGAACAGCGACTGACCTGTCAGCTTAGAATCGGCCTCGACAACCTGCCCTTTTCGCGAGCCGATGACGTCGCTGAAGGCGATACCCACCCGGTATTCACCTGAGGCCATGCGCGCCAGGGGGTCAGTGGCTCCAGCCGCGTTCAACAAATAAGCGGACATGATGGCCGTACTTAAAAACGGACCGGGGCAAGCGGCGTAGCCTAAGGCCTCTGCAATGGCGACAGCATCCAGCATGCCTAGCTCGGCGCCACCGTGAGCCTCAGGAATAATGAGTCCGGCAAGTCCCATGTCGGCCAGACCCTGCCAGACTGACGAATCATTAGTCTCGCCTGCAGCGAGCTGTCTCACTTTGTCGAGAGGTACCTCTGAGGCGAGAAACTTACGGACGCTGTCGCCGAGCATCAGTTGGTCCTGTGATAGTCCAAACTCCATCTCAGGCCTCCTTCGCTGATTTCTCAGCTGATTTTTCTGACGGGATCTTGGGTTCTTTTGGCATACCCAAGCCGCGTTCACTGATGATGTTTTTCTGAATTTGCGACGTCCCACCGCCGATAATCAGGCCCAGGTAGAACATGTACTGATACTGCCAGCTCCCATGGCCACGCATATGAGGGTTGTCTCCGTAACTCAGGCCAATTTCACCCATGACATCGATGCCCAAACATTCGATTTCATGTCGAAGCTCGGTGCCTATGAGTTTCACAATCATGCCGGCGAGGCGGACGTCCTGATTCTTATTAATCTTGGCAGACAGCAAGCGCATATCGTTGTACTGCATGGCGAGCACGCGGCCCTCGAGCTTCATAAGACGATCGCGAAATACCGGATTGGACATAATGGGCTCGCCATTGATGCTTTCCTCGCGCATCAGTCGCTTTACACCATTGAGGCGGTTCATCGCCGCATCGGGTGTCGCCAATGAGCCACGCTCGTGCCCAAGGATGGCATTTGCCACCTGCCATCCCTGACCGCGCTGTCCAACAATCTGGTGCTTAGGCACCCGCACATCGGTGAAGAAGACTTCATTAAAGTTAGCGTCTCCAGTCATATCCACCAGCGGCCTAATTTCAATCCCGGGGGTGTCCATGCGGAAAAGTAGAAATGAAATGCCCAAGTGCTTCGGTGCATCAGGTTCGGTTCGAACAAGACAGAAAATCCAGTCCGCGTGGTGAGCGGTACTGGTCCAAATCTTCTGGCCGTTAATCACCCACTCGTCGCCATCGAGCTCGGCCTTCGTCGTAAGACTCGCCAAGTCACTGCCTGCACCGGGTTCCGAGTAGCCCTGACACCAAATCATCTCGGCTTTAATAGTGGGTTCGACAAAGGCCTTCTTTTGCTCCTCAGTTCCCATCTCGAGCAGGACTGGGGTAAGCATGGTGACACCTTGGCCATTAAAACCGCGATGAACCCGCTCGGCGCCAAATTCCTCAGCAATAATGCGCGACTTGATAATATCAGGCTCCGCGCCATAACCACCGTACTCACTAGCGATCGTTCGGCTGTGGTAGCCATGCTCGATAAGAAGACTTTGCCAATCACGTATGGCTTGGCTCTTGATGCCATCACCCGGTTTTGGCTGCTTGTGCTTATGGGAACGAATGAACGACTTCACTTCCTCGCGGAACGCGTCGTACTCTCTACCGTATGACAGGTCCATTGCCTTACCTCTATTCTTTTTCTTCGACAGTAGCACATCCTCAAGCCGTCAGGCGTACCGGCTTACTAACGCGAATGGGCGATCTGTCGTATCCTGCGCCCCTCTAGCCAACGAGTCAGTCATCGCCGTGGACCTGATCGATCAATACCTGCCGCTGTGGATGTTTATCATCCTGATGGTCTCAACACCGGGACCTGCGAATATGTTGCTGATGACGGCTGGAGCACAACAAGGTTTGCCGCGCACCTTGCCGTTTATTGCGGGTCTGACGGCAGGAAAGCTGGCTCTGAACATTGCTTTGGGACTGGGCCTCATGGGCTTACTTCAGGCCAATCCCACAATCGCCACCGTATTTGTCTATTGCTCCGCGGCCTACATGGCTTATTTAGCACTGCGCAATTGGACGCCACCCGAACCCGGGAGTGCTAACGCAAGCTTTACGTTTCTCTCGGGCAGCATTGTCCACCCGCTCAGTCCGAAGACTTGGATGATGGCCACACTGGCTATCACGCAATTCGCTGACAGCTTTGAATCAGCCGCAGAACGCCTATTGGTCGTTCCTCTCAGCTTTCTGGTCGCGCAGGTATTCTTTGCCGTTGTTTGGTGCGGCCTGGGTGTCATGATGAGTCGCGCCTTTGAGCAAAGCATTCTCATGCACCGAGCATTGATTTTATTGACGTTGGGCGTCATCGTTTGGGCTCTGTTGCAATAACGCACTAGCGCACTACGTTTAGCGCTTCACGCACTGACGAATAAAAAAGGCTCACTGACAAAAAGGCTTATAAATAAAAAAGGCTGCGAGCAGATACGATGTCCTCGACTTGGAAAACACCATCACGGCGACGACTCCTTAAGGTACTGGCAGCGACTGCTGTTCTGCTACCGCAGGTGTCGCTATCTGCAGTGAAGCGGCTGCTACCCGCCAACAAAGCACCAAGGGACTTCATTGAACACAACGACCTACCGCTGGCGCTAGAGACGCTTCGCAGTGTCTACGGACAGGGACCCATCACCGCTATTTCCCAGTTTTTCGTGCGCAACAATCTGCCGATGCCGGAGTCGCGGATTGTCGCTGACCGGGACCTCTGGACGGTCGCCATCGAAGGGGCTGGACAGACAGCTGACCATACGAGCAGCCTAAGCCTTGCTGAGCTCAAGGCCCTGCCGACTACGACTATCGCGAGTGTGCTCCAGTGTTCCGGTAACGGACGCGCCTTTTTTGACCATTCACCGTCAGGCTCACCCTGGGGTGTTGGCGCTGCTGGGTGTGCGCTGTGGACTGGTGTCAAACTCTCTACCGTTTTTGAACATCTGGGTGGCGCGAACACTGAAGCGCGCTTCATCACTGCTACCGGCGGCGAACTGTTGCCCGACGGAATCGAGCCGAGCTCAGTGGCTGTCGAACGATCCGTGCCCATCGATAAAGGCCTTGATGACTGTTTGCTGGTGTGGGAAATGAACGGCGAGCCCTTGCCCCTTGTGCATGGCGGCCCTGTTCGGTTGCTTGTCCCCGGCTATTTTGGTGTGAATAACGTCAAGTGGGTCAAGCGGCTCGCTGCCTCGGTCAATGAGTCAGGTAATAAGATCCAACAGTCTGGATACCGAATGCGCGCTGTCGGCGAGAGCGGAAATGCGAGCCACCCGTCGATGTACCGAATGCCCGTGAAGTCTTGGCTCAACGGACCGGGGGCCGACAGGAAGACATTGCCTCCGGGCAAACATCAGCTCTTCGGTGTAGCGTTCTCGGGTGAACGTGGAATCGATCACGTTGATGTCTCGCTCGACGGTGGCGCAAGCTGGCAGCGCGCCAGCCTATACGGTCCTGACCTAGGACCCAATGCCTGGCGGACATTTTCACTCGAGGCCAATCTTGCAGAAGGTGACCATTTGCTCGTTAGCAAGGCCACCGATACGGCGGGTGAGAGCCAACCCGAGCACTTCCCCGCCAATCACCGCGGCTATGGCCATAACGGCTGGCGTGATCATGGACTAGCCGTCGAAGTCAGTACACAGGCGATGAGCGAGCACCGTACTGCCATGTCTAACACGGATACTAGCATCGCAGCGGCTGCCGGTGTTTCCAGGACGGAAATCGATAGGGCGAGCGACAAAGGAGGTTTAGGAAAGCGCTTGTTTATAGAGACTGCCAGTCCACCTTGCGGCGTCTGTCACAGCCTCGAGGCAGCCGGCGCCAAAGGTGTTATTGGACCTGATCTCGATGCGCTCAAGCCCGACGCCCGCCGAATTCGAACCGCTATCGCTCAAGGGGTTGGAGCGATGCCTGCCTATGCAGAGCAACTGACCGACCCAGAAGTGACCGCTCTAGTGGATTTCATTACCTCGAGTCAGTGACGCGCACTCGCAACTCGGGCCGCATCGAGAAACTCACAGAGCGCCGCATCAGGGTGGGTCTGAGTCGAAATCTCATCTGCGATGACAAGCGCCTGTTGCTGTTGACTCCAAGCAGACCACATCGCGCGACCTTTTTCCGCACTATTAATTTCTGAACCACCCATTTCTGGATCACCCGTTTCTGTACGACCAGACTGGGATTCATTGGGAGAACCAGTCGTCAAAAATGCTATCCAATAGTCGACCAACGCATTGGTAATCTGGTGATCAATCGCGTTGGTAGGCATCCATGGGTCGTGGGTATCAAACACATAAGGCAGCTCTGCGCCATGGTAAGCACCGATGGCCTCAAAGCCCTCCCGCATCCGGTCAAACCGGTACACGTAAGCAGAACCCCCTGCTTCCTGAGCGGCTTGGGCAAGCGAAAGACTCGGACAGGTGTACCGCAAGGCCGATCGCAAGCGATCCATCTGAGCCAGCTCTGACAAGTCGGCACCGAGCATAGCCTTGATGTCTTCCCAGTTTTCCGGCGGGAAATAGCCCTCGAGATAATCCGTAAGTTCCGCTCCCTCGGGGATATACATCAGCGACTCGTTGCGATTGGAACCAATAATGAGATTCAGCACCGGCAATGAGTCACCCGCCACCGTTTCTTCAAGTGACACAGGCAAGGTTTCGGGGTCTGGGATAGGACTAAAATAATGTCCACTAAACACGTCAAGCTGTGAGTCGAGCAGTTCAGTCGCCGGTATCCGTTTCAAGTCATCAAAAGTTCCGTCTGCGCCCAGATGATGCGCGACCAAGGCTTCACCCAATGCAAACCCATCCTCGGGGTTGAGGGTGCTCGTCACCGACCAGCCTGCACTTTGATGGATTACCCCAGCAAGCTTGTCAGCCATGGTCGGTGCGAGCGCTAGATGAAGCGCATTGTCCGCGCCTGCGGATTCGCCAGATACTACGATACGATTGGGGTCACCTCCGAAAGCGCCGATGTTTGCGTTGATCCAATCAAGCGCAACGATCAGGTCATGCAAACCCGGATTGCGTATGGCCATATCCGGATGACTTAACCAGCCAAAGATGCCTAGCCGATAGGCTACTGTGACGACCACCAGCCCTCTCTCGGCAAGCGCATGGCCATGGTAGTTGGGCTCGTAGCTCCAACCCCCCGTATTAGAGCCGCCGTGAATAAAGACGAGTACAGGCTTTGGCTCGGAACGATCACCGGTAGTCCACACATTCAAATAAAGGCAGTCCTCAGAGTACTCCGGCCCTTCCATGAGACTGGGATCAACGCCGACACGCGACATCATGCCGTGATACCAGGCGAGCCCACTCCCAGTTTGCATACAGGCCGGCATGAACTGAGTTGCGTCGACCTCGCCGAGAGAGCTCTCAATCGGAACCGGACGCTCCCAGCGCAGTTCATTCACTGGCGGCTCGGCAAATGGAATTCCCAAAAATGCCTGCACACCTGAGTCCTGCTCAATGCCAAGGTAACGGGTCCCTGACGCTTCAACCAAAGGCTGTTGTGTTGCAGAGTCACAACTAACAAGAACGACAACCCATAAGATGATTAACGGTCGAAGCAGGCGTTTACCGAGTGACGCAAGCCACTGCGGAGATGACAGAGAATGGAGGAAATTATGGTTCACCAAGCTAGATTTCACCAAGAGAGTTACCTAAAGTTTCAGTATGACCGTCGAGCCCAATGGCCTGACCGGAGATTCTCACACCCGCATCACTCGCGAGGTAACAGACCATCGAGGCGATATCCTCGATGCGCGTAAAGCTCTGAAGCGAACTTTGGCGTTCGTAACTCTGACGAATATCACCGACAGAAACACCACGCTCCTCTCCATCACGTGCCATGACCGCCTCTATGCGTTCGCCATCAACACTGGCGGGGCAGAGTGCATTTACACGCACCTTGTGAGGCCCCAGTTCCATCGCCCAGGTTTTCGTAAGACCGATCAAGCCCCACTTAGCCGCCACATAGGGTGATCGATTCGGACAACCCATGAGGCCCGCATTCGAGGCAATATTGATAATGGCACCTGATGACTGCGCCTTCATGATTGGCGCGACTGACCTTGTCACATTAAAGGCCCCAGTCAGACCAACGTCTAGGGTCTTCTGCCATTCCGATGGATCCACGGCCTCGACAGGCGCCGTTGGGCCGGAGATTCCGGCGTTGTTTACGAGGAGATCAATCCTGCCCGCCACATGAAGCACGCCATCGATCTCGGTGGCTACTGCCGTGGCATCAGACACATCACAAAATCGAGCGCGCGAAAGCCGATGACTGGCATTGTAGTCATCGACGCGGTGCAAATCATTATCGAGCACAAATACGTCATAACCGTTGGCGATCAACGTCGAAGCAATGCCAAGGCCAATGCCAGATGCACCGCCGGTAACGATGGCAACTGGCTGGTCACTCATGGCCTCACCTGCACCAGAGCGTATCCGGCGACGAGTGCCGAGCACACGCCCTCAGGTGGCTGACGGGTCCCGAACTTCACCGTGATCTTCCTTGAGTGATTTGAATAACGAGATGCCCGACAACCAGAAAGTAAATACCAGCGGTAGTGACACTACCAGAACCACTGTCTGTGCGGTTTTAAGGCCGCCGGCGTACATCAGACCTATCGGCAAGATCGCAATAGCACAAGCCCAGAACACACGATGCCATCGAGCCGGATCTTCCGAAGGCCTAAGCGACTTGGTCGCACTCGCTGACAACACGTAAGACGCACTGTCATAGGTCGTTGCCGTGAAAATACTGGTGAGGAAAATGAAGGCAATGATGAACAACGTCGCGCCCGGCAGGACATCCAGTCCCGCGATAATAGCCTGACTACCATCGGACTCGGCCATGACGCCAAGCACATCGACCTCGCCACTCAATTGAAGTCCCAGACTGTGGTTACCAATAATGAGGTAAAACAACCAAACGCCCATTGAACCCATGCCCAACATCCCCAGCACCACCTCGCGTAACGAGCGACCCTTGGAGATACGCGTCACAAAAATACCAATGAAGGGACCGTAGGCCAGCCACCAGGCCCAGTAGAAAATGGTCCAGTCCTCAATAAAGCCCGTGTCGTTGATGGGATCGGTCCAGAACATCATGGCCACGGTGTTTTGCAATGTATGACCAATCGAATTGATGGCCATCTTCAGCAGGAAGACCGTATCGCTCGCGAGGAGAATGCACACCAAAATCACGAATGCCAGCACCATGTTGAAGTCACTGAGTCGTTTGATGCCTCGCTTGAGGCCCAGCCACACGCTGGTGCCAAACATCGCTACACAGGCTGCCACGACGAAAAGCTCCATCTCAAAGCTTACCGGTATGCCCGTTAATCTCGAGATGAGCGCAGCAATCATGGGCGTAGAGAACCCTAATGAACTACCAATGCCACCCACCAAAGCAATCATGAAAAAGCTGTCCATGAGGCGCGCTCCTATGGACGATTCACCACCCTTGATGAAGTGTGGGGCCGAGATACTGTACTTGAGCTTGGAAACCCCTCGCGCATAGTAGGGGTACGCAATGGCGAGTGTTGGTAGGCAGTAAAACGACCAAGCAACCAACCCCCAGTGATGCAAACCAAAAGAAGACGCCCATACATACGCTTCGGGCGATCTAGGCTCAGCGCCAAACGGCGGCGCATCGACATAAAACGCCCATTCGATGGACGCCCAGTACATCATGCCGGCACCAATGCCGGCAGCGAACAGCATCGCAATCCAGCTGGCAGTGCTGAACTCCGGTGTATCGTCGCCGAGTCGCACTCGAGCGTAGGGCCCAAAGGCGAGGAAAAGGACAGCACCAAAGGCGGATATCGCCGTCAGTATGTATAGCCAGCCAAGCTCAGTGGCAAGAAAGTTGTAGGCTGTCTGGAGCGCCAGAGCACTGGCCTCGGGGAAGAGCAGGAGCGGTATGGCCATGGCTAGCATGACGGAAAGGGTCAAAACGAAGTTAACGCGATCTACAGCCTGCGTCATAAAGCATCCCAGAGTTATTGTTTTGGTGTTACCACAGGGTAGCCTACTTTGAACGCTGTTTTCACGCCTGATTTCTTGCAGCCCTTTTTAGGGCGGCCTTTTTTGGAGCCAACCCAGGGCGACATCAAACCACTTTTTATGAGGCGCCCCTTGTGGTCAGCGTCCCCTAATAAGCGACCCCTCGCTCATCCAGCACCGCTTTCAACGGGTCGAGGTGCGCTTCGTATCGCTGCCATACCGACAAGGCATCGCGATAAATGGGTTGGCGGACCTGCTCTGAACTTGCCGTACGCACCGCCCGGTCCTTCTCGTAGTAGCGCATACACTGCTCCTCGAAGGGGAGATTACAGTGTTCCAACAGTGTCCTTACCTGCGTCTCAAGATCTTCCACCACGGTTTCGTATTGCACTGTCATCAAACCTTGGGGGAGCACCGCGTGCCAGTGGTCCATCAGATGCAGATAGTCCGCGTAGTAGTGGCCAATCTCCTCGAGTCCGTAGGTGAATTCCTGTCCACGCGCAAACAGCTGCTTGAAGTTCGCGAAGCAGGCCGCCATGGGGTGCCGCCGTGCATCAATAATGGTCGCGTTGGGCAGAATGGTCTTGATGAGGCCAATGTGGACCCAGTTGTTCGGCATCTTGTCGATAAAGAACGGCTTGTCCGTTCGATAGGTCCTCGCACCATCGAGATAGCGTTGGCCTAGCGCCTCGCGCTGATCTTGACTCATCGATGTTAAACACTGCGGGTAGAGATTTTGCTCGGATCGTCGACGGCCACCCCCCAATTCCCCAGCAATCTGACTGATCAGCGGAAGCTCAGCGGTGGCCTCAACCGACGAGTGACTTGCCAATATCTGCTCGAGCAAGGTTGACCCTGCGCGCGGCAACCCCAAAATGAAAATTGGCTCATTCGAGCTATGTCCCCCTGGCTCCAAGAATCCCTTTGGACAATACTCGATCATGCTGGCTACCTCACCCGAGGTACGCTCGGTGGTGTAGGAGCTAAAGGTGTTTTTGATGCTGTTGCCATCCGCATACGCGGCAAATGAATCGGCATAGTCACCCTTATCTTCCAGGGCCTTACCCAATGCGAAGGCCAGGTGATAACGATCGGCGCTCAACTTTTGCATGGACGCATAGCGCTCGCGCATGCCATCTAGTTGCGAATCGTCGAACTTAAAGGTTTTAAGATTTGCGAGACTCCAATACGCCTCGCCTGCATGTGGCTCTGCGGCAATGGCTCTCTGGTAGGCGGCCGCAGCGTCCTCACCGCGTCCACCGTAACGCAGAGAGTGGCCATAACTGGTCAAAATGCGTGCGTTATCCGGTATATACGTCAGCACCTCTTCGAATTTTTCGTGCGCCTGCTCGAAGCGGCCTGCCATCGCGAGGATTGATGCATGTTGGACCTTGTGGGAAAGGTTATCGGGCTGCTCGAGTTGAAGCTGCCCAGTCCTATCCAGCGCTTCATCAAATCGCTGTCGACGGGCCAGCGCGGTCGCATAGTTCGCCTGAGCGATAGTGAAGTTTGGTGCGAGCTCCAAACAGCGCTCGAGTAATACGATGGCCTCATCAAGCATTCCTAGGGTAATGCCGATTTCAGCCAGTAGGCGAATAGCATCAACATCGTGAGGGCGGCGTTTCAGGTACTCGCGGCAAATACCCTCAGCAACCCCCAAACGACCCGCCTGCATCAAATCAAGCACCTGAGTTAGGAGTGGATCGAGGCCCTGCTGGCTGCCCAGGGATCGGCGGTAGGCATCAGCAGCAGCGACGTCATTACCCTCTGAGGCGCGAAGCTCATAAAGGTCTCGCCACGCCGTCCTCAAATTTGGCTGTAAACGTACAGCGGTTTCCAGAGAGATAATGGCCTCAGACAACCTACCCTGTCCTTTAAGCGCAAGGCCTAGCTCATGGTGTGCGAGCACCAGGCTTTCCGCCTCAACAAGGATTTGACGCAGCAAGGGCTCCGCCGCTTTGTTCTGGCCGTTTCGTCGAAGCGCAACACCGTGCATCAAGACAAATCGCGAGTCATCGCGAGCGAGCTCTCTCGCTTCTGCCGCTAACTGACACGCGGTTTCCGAGTCGCCATTTTGCAAGGAAATTTTTATCTGTTCATACAAGTCTTCGGCCGATCGCATAGTCTTCTGCTTTTACATCACAAGATTCATTCATCGAGAGGTGACGGTGCCTTCATATACCCCTTGTAAAGCCCCCTATGAAGCCCCTCATAAAAAAGGGGCACCCTAAAGGTGCCCCTTTCTACTGCTTCAAACAAGCTTAGAACGATCGCGTGAACGATACACCCAAGCTTCGTGGCTGGTTGATAGTGACTCGCTGATCCCACGTCACAGCGTTGATCCAGACAGAGCCACGCTCGTCAGTCAGGTTATTTACATAGACCTGAGCTGACCAGTTTTCACGCTCCATACCTACCGCGGTGTTCACCACTGTGTAGGCTTTCTGCGTGCGTCGCTGCGTAGAGATCGTTCCACCGTCGAACAAAGTGTTGTACGAATCGCCCGTGTACATGTAAGCGGCTTGGAGGAAGAAGTCATCACCGAACCCATAGCGAGTCGATAAGTTCCACTTCGTCTCAGGTACGCGCGGTAAGGCAGTACCCGACGCAGCATCAACATCCACACCATTTCGAGCGTAGTCAGACGTCAAGTTCGAATCGACAAAGCTCGCAGCACCGCTTAACGACCAGTTAGCCGCTAGCATTGCAGTGAAGTCGAATTCGAAACCATTACTCTCGGCGTTGCCCACGTTGTAGGTTAACGTGATGGGCGAGATCGAGGTATCCAGCCGCGAGAACTGGAAGTCATCCCACTCCTGCCAGAACGCCGCGGCATTCAAGCGGATTTTTCCATCCATGAGAGACGCCTTGAAGCCAATCTCCTGTGCTGTCAGGAAGTCCGGCAAGAACTCACAACCGATGTTCGATGCACCCTGGTTACCCAGACCATCTTGCAAGCGCGTCGCACAGAAACGGTTCAAGCCACCAGGTCGGTAACCCTCACCCCATGTGGCGTACGCCATCACGTCATCGTTGACCTGCCATTCGGCTGTTAAGCGATATACAGAGTCATTAGCTTCGGTGATACGCGGCACAGGTGCACAGTCTTCACCGTAATTACTGGCGGGACGATCGCCTTGAGGACCCCAGCCTCCACAGGGCCACCATACGGTGCCAGAGAAGCCATTGAGACCACCTTCGTAGTCGAACTTTCGAGCACTCGCTGCGACCGTCAGGGCTTCAGTGACATCGTAGGAGATCTCACCAAAGTAGGCAGTTTCCTCATAGGAGCGAACAAAGTCGGTGGTCCAGTAAATATCGGGCGCATCGACTGCCAAGGGCGTTCCATTCAGACCCATAACGTGCCAATCACTATCAGACGCTGTGTCGACCTCAACACCGTAGTAACCAACCATATAGCGCAAACGCGCCTCTTGATCAGATACGAACCGAATTTCGTACGTGCTTCGATCGATTTCCGTTGTGTTGGTGTACTGCTCTCTGGGGTCACCACAGAAACCTGTGTAGGACACGTAGCAGTTGTAGTAGGGCTCAACGTAACCGTATGACACGTAGTAATCGCTGTAGAGCGAGTAGTCGGCATAAGTCTCGGTATCGCGCTCAAGATCACCGTAAGTAGCGGTCAAGGTTCCACCAAACACTTCACCCTCGAGCTTTAATGAGGTTTGCGTCCACTCATCATCGTTCCAGTCGGGCATGAGGCGCATAACCTTCAGGTCACCAACGGTTGGATCGTGATCCCAGACACCATTGGACTCAACATCCTGCATCATGAGAGCAGCAGTCAGTGTCCAACTGTCGTTGAGGTCTACAGCCAATGCGGCACGAGCGCCACGCGTCGTCGCATCGTTGAAGTTCTTTTCAGCAACTTCGCTGTTATCGACAGTGATATCAGCCGCAACGTCATTCAGTGGGCTCGCGGGATCCAATCCTGCGCGGATGTAGCCACGGCTAAACGTGTGTGTGCCGGGGACGTTATCAATAAAGCCACCTTGGACCTTGTTGTAACCAACCAGACGCAGCGCCATGCTGTCGCTCAGTGGGATATTGACGAAACCCTCAGTGAGGTGACTGATATCACCGCTCTTGGGCTGCTCCATGCCAAAGCTAATGCCACCCTCGAACCCTTCGGTGCTGGGCTGGTTTGTGATGATCCGGATGGCGCCAGACTGTGCGTTCGCACCATAGGTCGTACCCTGAGGACCTGCCAACACTTCGATTCGATTTACGTCATAAACGTGCGGGTTCAGATACTGACCCACGGCCGTCACCGGTTGCTCATCGAGATATACCGCAACCGATGGGTTAGCGCCTAGGCTGCTTTCACCACCACTCGAAATACCTCGAATGTAGATATCACCACTACTGGGGCCCAACGTCACGAAGCTGACGTTCGGCAGCATCATGATGTAGTCCTCCATATCGGTGATATTGAGGTCCTCCAGTTGTGTTTCGCCCAACACGCTAACGCTCATTGGAATGTCCTGAACACTCTCAGACCGTCGTGTTGCGGTAACTAAAACCTCTTCAATTTCAACCTGCGCCTCTGTTGGCATGGCAATCGTTGTTGCGCCAACCAACCCGCAAGCAGTCGAAACTGCGAGCGCTAGAGGCCGTCTGAAAAATGAGGTCTGTTGGGATAAGTTATTACTTTTCATATTTTACTCCCTCAATGACTTCGCGTCGTTTTCGTTGTTGTACTGCGTTTTTCCCAGGGGGTAGTGCACCTATACCGACTGCCTATCTGACCCCCACACCGGTTATTCCGGCTTCTTTCGCAGAACTTTGGCAGCATTACTTAAAGCGCTTACCGTGGTATACCGACAATTGGGACGAACATCAAACAAAAACCGGTTAAAAATAAGAAGCTCGCGATAAGAGTGGTCGGAGTCAAAATGAAAGTAATCGAACCTGCCAAAGAGCTGGATGTCATTCACTCCACCGATGTACTGGTTATCGGTAGTGGACCGGCGGGGCTGGCCGCTGCCATTGCAGCCGCAAGAGCAGGTGTCAGCGTCACCTTGCTCGAGCGTTTTGGGTGCTTCGGCGGCAACATCACCGCGGTGGGTGTTGAAGGCTTTGCCTGGTATCGACACGAGCAGACCGTTGACAGTGAAGGCATTGGCATTGAGTTCGAGGAGCGTGCCAAGGCAGCGGGCGCCTCAGTCGCTGAACCACAATCCCAAAGCCATGCTATCGATGGTGAGGCCTTCAAAGCAGTCGCGGACGACCTTGTTCTCGAGGCTGGGATCACGCCCATGCTTCACCGATTATTTGTCGCTCCGATCATGGACGGCAGTCATATAACGGGTGCCATTGTCGAAAGTAAGGCCGGCAGGGAAGCCATCCTTGCGGAGCGCGTCATTGACGCGACGGGCGATGCGGATGTTGCGCACAGGGCTGGTGCGCCAACCATAAAGCAAGCCAAGGAGGACATGATTGGTGCCTCGGTAATGTTCTCGCTCACAGGTGTCGACAAAACGAAGTTCATCGAGCACGTCAAAGCAGCGCCTCACACCTATGCGGACTGGGCCTACGGTCAATGGACAATTGAAACCACGGGGAAGGAAGATGAGATGTTCTCGCCCTTCCTGCGCAAGCCATTTGAGCGTGCACGGGCTGAAGGACTGATCCCGCCCAACCTCGATACAATTTCAGGCACCTGGGGCGCACTTTACGACACGGGCGACCTCACCTACATGAACCTCGTACACCTCCTCGGTTATGACGGCACCGATCCCACCGATCTCACGCGCGGCGAGATGGAAGGTCGCAAGCAGGCGATGATGGCGGTGAAGGCGCTCCAAGCATTCCAACCCGGCTGCGAGAATGCCAAGTTACGAAACTTCGGAATGACTTTAGGCATTCGCGATACCCGGAAAATTGACGCCGCCTACAACATGACCGGAAACGATGTGCGTGAGCAGGGACGGTTTGACGACTCAGTCGGCATCTTCCCCGAGTTCATCGATGGCTACGGCATCCTCATCCTGCCCACTACCGGTCGCTACTTCCACCTGCCCTATCGAACCTTGATTCCGAGAAATGTTGAGAATCTCATTTGCGCCGGCCGCATTACCGGGGGTGATCGCGTCAGCCATGCCGCCACGCGCAATATGATGTGCTGTGCAGTGACCGGTCAGGCAGCAGGCACTGCTGCCGCCTTATCAGTCAAACGAAACGAACGCTTTAAGGACCTGTCGGTATCAGCACTGCAGGAGGAGCTGAAACGTCAGGGCGCACGCATACACTAAGCGCTCTTCGTGCCAGGTGGGACGGACGTTTGAAACGCTCAGACAGTGAGCTGACCACGTCTGTCAAAGACAAGTGTGTAAATGGCGACGTACAGCCCAATCACGACTATGCCGATCCATTCGATTTTGAGCGGTGTGAACTGATACAACCCAACCAAGCCGGCAAGCAGGCCCGCATGGGTCAGCATGTAGCGATACCGACCCAGTGCTTCCACCGTAAGACCCAGGTTCTGTGAGTACAGTCGGGTTAACGAGTCCAAGCTGTTAATGACGAACAGGATACCAACGACAATCATGAGCAGCGTAATTGAGTCGCTGACGGGCGTCCCGCCTGCAAAATAACCAAAGAGCACCGAGAACCACAGTGCGATGGGAATGGATGGCACAATCAATATCGCAATCAATAGCTTCCATACGGCCATACCGTTAACAAACCGAGCGACAAATTGACCGATCATGATCGACCAGGCAAACCACCAACTCAGGTAGAAACCGTGATATTCGTTAATCGGCAGAATGAAGCGATCGAGGTTTGCCAGGTAGTCGCTCAGACCACTCATCGTCCCGAGAAGTCCGCTAACGCCGACACCCGACGCTAGCCACGCTGCCGCAATCAGAACAAAAAATAAGCCCGTGGAACTCAAGCTCAATATCCGTAATACGGAGAGTCGAGTACTCGATAACACCGCGAGGACAATCACCGTGCCCACCAGCAGGTAAGCTGCCAGTGGACTGATGCCCTCGATGTAACTGGGTAGGAAAGTAAGAAAGAGATACGCTGTGAAAGCGCAGGTCGCTATGACCACCAGATTATGAATCCAGCGTATGGGCGCGAGCTCAAACAGTTTTAGTCGGGGCTCGATAGCGCAGAAATAGAGCGTTGTAAGGAAGTAAAACCCCCAAACTAGGCCGCCCCAAAAACCAAACTCAATTACTAGAGGACTTGCGAAACCGTAATCGGTCTCAGTGGCATAGGTCTGAAAATCGATGAGCGGGAACATAATGAGCCCTACGTCTAGGCCCGAGGTGAACAGAATGGCCAAAAAGGACAGAGTGGGTAAGGGAGTGTCGCCAATGCATTGGTAGGTAGGCCACCGCAACACCACAAAGGATGCAGACAGCAAGGCAACCACCATGGCAATCGAGAGGAGCGTCATCATGGGGCGGCCCTCAACAGGTCATCATCCATTGGCCGGATAGGCTCACCGACGCGCTGGGTGGTCTCCCAGTCCTTGGCGATCCAAGTTGCCGCATCAGACGTCTCGAGAGTCTCACCCCGGATCAGCGCAGCAGCACGCTCGGCCAGCATGATGGTGGGAGCGTTGAGATTACCGTTCGGAATACTCGGGAATATGGAGGAATCAACCACACGGAGACCCGACACTCCGCGGACACGACACTCGGGATCGACAACCGCCATAGCATCGTCCTCGGCACCCATCCGGCAACTGCAGGAGGGATGATAAGCAGTCTCCACATTGGCTCGGACCCAGGCATCGACGGCACTATCATCCGATAGATCAATCGCAGGCTGTATTTCATCGCCTCTGAATTCATCGAGCGCGGGCTGACAAAGAATTTCACGCGTCAGGCGAAGACAGATGCGCCAGTCCTCACGATCTTTTTCGGTGGCGAGGTAATTGAAAACAATCTGCGGAGCCTCTGCAGGGTCAGCACTTCGTATACGAACGTGACCGCGACTTTCGGGTTTGTTGGGCCCCACATGCACCTGAAAGCCATGGCCATTGAATGCTGCGTTGCCGTCGTAGCGAATCGCACCGGGTAGAAAGTGGTACTGAATATCGGGCCACTCGACACCCGCTCTCGTGCGGATGAAGCCGCAAGACTCGAAATGATTACTCGCACCTAAGCCCGTTTTGGTAAGCACCCATTGCAGACCAATCTTGAACCTGCCCCACGGGTTCAAATGTCCGTTGATAGTAATGGGTTGGGTGCACCGGTATTGAAAGTAGACCTCCAAGTGATCGGTGAGATTTTCACCGACACCCGGGAGTTCATGAACCATCGCAACACCCGCATCTGACAGCACATTGGCAGGCCCGATGCCTGAACGTTGAAGAATACTCGGTGAGCCAATGCTACCTGCGCTCAACACCACTTCACGTCGGGTCGATGCGACTTTAATAGCACCGGCCTTTTTGAAGACGACGCGCTTAGCAACGCCCTCTTCCAGTTCAATTCGCTCAACTTCGGCACCTGTCATCACGGTTAGGTTCGATCGACCTCGAACGGGCTCGAGGTAGGACCTGCGAGTCGAGGAGCGAACACCACCCCTCACGGTCATATGCATCGGACCGAAACCCTCTTGCCTGTAACCATTGTAGTCATCAGTTAGGCCGTAGCCGGCTTCTTGACCCGCATCGATAAAGGCCTGATACAGGGGGTTTTTGCGATTGTTGCCGTTAGAGGTACCCACAGGGCCATCGCCACCACGATAATCATCGCCGCCGTGCATCCAGGATTCAGCGCGCTGAAAATACGGTAGGCAATTCTCATAATTCCAACCAGTGGCACCCAGCGACTCCCACTCATCAAAATCACGCGCATGACCTCTGACGTAGACCATGCCATTAATCGCTGAAGATCCGCCCAACCCCCGACCGCGCGCAGCATCCATCGGTCGCCCGTCCAGTGCCGGCTCGGGTTCGCTGAAATACCCCCAGTTGAAGACTTTCGACGCCATCGGTATGGCAAAGGCCGTTGGCATATCGACAAAGAGGCTACGGCCACTGCCACCAGCCTCTAACAATAAGACGGATATTGAAGAATCCTGTGACAGTCGATTGGCCAACACACAGCCGGCAGATCCGCCGCCTACAATGATGTAATCAAACTCCTCAGCCACCGTCAGCTCCTCACTGCGATAATAACGATTGCCCTTCGAGTTGCGCCGCAACCTCTTCGGGCATTTCAAAGCCCATGTGCTCAACAATCGTCGGAAAGATATCGACAATGGCTGCACTGCGCTCGGCCGGGGAAACCATACGCGGACTATTGCTTGCGATCCAGATTGTGCGCTCCCGGTCCGACTGGCCACCGTGATCCTTACCGTTCGATGAGGTTCTACCATGATCGGTGGTGACGATGACGAGCCAATCTTCGTCTACAAATTGCTGGCTTCGTGCCTGAACGGCCGCCCACAGCTCGGACACACGCGCATCAAGCCAGCGTACGGCAAGATCCATTACGGGGCCGTCGCCATCGCGATGACCAATATCGTCTGTGTGCTGTAAGTAGACCCATGAAAGATCCGGCGCGGACTCAAGAAGCGTCTTGGCTGCCAAGGTCGTTACTTGTAGATCGACAGCCTGAATTCGCTCGACATCATCAAGCGCAGGCGCGAAAGAAGGATCCTTTTCAAATCCATCAGCCACGAAGTCAAACTTGTAGCCTCCTGCCGCTTCCAAACCATCACCCATCAAGATGGTTCTATTGTCCGTCCATGTCGAGAAAAGCCCGGTGGTTACTGCTCTGGCTTGGTGCTTAGCAACTCGAAAAATATCCCAGAACGCGTAGTTCGGCTCGATACCGTAGTTTGCGCGAACATTATGCTTGTCTGACCAGGTCCCGGTTAACAGGCTCATGTAGCCAACTGCGGACACGGTTGGACTTTCTGTCGGCTCACCAAGCTCGCCTCCAACGTAGGCTCGCTGATACGAACCCTCCGCGGCGACAGCATCGATGCCTCGCGTGTTTACACGCTCAATGACGTCGGCGGGAATACCGTCAACAACGACAAATAGGGTTTTTGGCGTCTTATTCAACTGAACCCCATCATCTGAAGTCCTGGGATCTGCAACGGTCACCTGAGCCATGAGCACCCCCATGCCAAGAAGCACTGGCAAAGGCAGTCTGGCATACGCCCAGAATCGATGTAAGCCCGCCAGCACTTGCACCTTCAATGAGACAAAGAAGAACCCGGGGCGCATCAGCTTACTCCTCACAAAGTCAGCCAGCGCTCGTTGTATGACAACACGGGCTGGAGCATCGTGCCTTTCAATAGGTTTTTTCGACCTTACCCAAATTGGCATAAATCGTTTTTGTTTGAGTAAAGTGCTCGATCGTTTGCAGTCCGTTTTCACGGCCAATACCTGACTCTTTGTAGCCACCGAACGGAATTTCGGCAGGGGTAATATTGTATTCGTTGATCCAGACAATACCGGCCTGCAAGGCATTGGCTACTCGATGAGCCAAGGAAAAATTCTGGCTAAAGACGGCAGCAGCGAGTCCTAGACGCGTGGCATTAGCACGGTTGACCACATCCGCTTCATCAGAAAATTTCAACACCGTCATTACCGGGCCAAACACCTCATCGGTAACCACCGAATGATCTTCATTATTGGTCACTACTACGGCCGGTGACACGTAGTAGCCACCAGAAAACGCGGCATCAAAATCAGTGTCACCACCACACAAAAGACTAACGTCATCCGCGCTTCGAACCTCAGACAGGTAACCCGCCACCTTGTCCAATTGCTGCTGTGATACCAATGGTCCCATCTGGGTTTCGGGGTCAAAGGGATCACCGACAACAATCGCGTTGGAGCGCACTACCACCTCGTCAACAAAGGCATCGTAGATCGCTTCATGAACGAAGACCCGGGTGCCATTCGAGCAAACCTGGCCCGTTGAGTAAAAGTTTCCCGCCAATGCGGCGTTAACGGCGCTATCGAAGTCGCAATCATCAAAGATAACAATGGGCGATTTACCACCCAGCTCGAGTGTCACCTTTTTCAGAGTGTCTGATGCCATGGCCGCGACACGTTTCCCGGTGGCGACCGAGCCTGTCAGCGACACCTTTACCACATCCGGGTGCTTTACCAACGCGCTACCTGTTTCACCAGCGCCCAGCACAACATTGAACACGCCCTCGGGCAGTCCCGCCTCACGGTATATTTCCGCCAGCTTCAAGGCCGTGAGAGGTGTCACCTCAGAGGGCTTAAACACCATGGTGTTGCCGCAGGCGAGTGCCGGTGCAGACTTCCACAAGGCGATCTGGATGGGGTAATTCCATGCCCCAATCGCTGCACACACCCCAAGGGGCTCACGTCGCATGATTGCGAAGGCCTCAGGCGGAAGATCGATATGTGACCCTTGCAGGCTCTGCGCAACGCTCGCGTAGTACTCGAGCACCTCGACGCCGCTGATGATGTCGATCACGCTCGTTTCCTGAATGGCTTTGCCCGAATCAAGGGTCTCCAGTTCCGCAAGCTCCTGATTTCTCTCTCTCAGAAGCGCCGCCGCCCGTCGCAAAATGGCGCCGCGCTCAGCCGCGGGCGTCTCCGACCAGGCTGCAAACGCCGCATGGGCCGAGGCCACGGCAGCATCGACGAGGTGCTCGTCGGCAATTTCGACATCACAGATCACATGCCCCGTGCCCGGGTGTCGCGTTTGAAATGTCTCCCCCGACGAGGATGAAACAAAATCACCATTGATGAAGCTGCGCTGCCGCTCCAAGGTACTGGTTTTGTCATAAAACGGTGCGTTGGTCGTTGCGTCCATGGTGTGGCCATCACTTATTCTTCGAGTCTCGTGGCGCAATGATTGCACAGATCGACAGCAGCAGCCGAGCAGTCCGGGGTTTTTTATCTACCTTTGTTGGGCCCTTAACGCGCCCCGAGCACACCGGTTAAAACCCCTCGCCCATTGACCCGCGCGCCATCTCGCTATTAGATGAATGTCGATATGCGGGGCAGCAAATGCGCGATTCCGCTAATTCATCGCTTGCCGATGAGTGAATAAACAATAAAAGCCAAGACTGAGAGATCGAATAATGAGTGACACAACTGGGCAGGACCAGCAGCAGAACATGCGTCGGGTCGCAATGACCTCGCTCGCGGGAACCAGTATCGAATGGTATGACTTCTTTCTTTACGGCACGGCCGCTGCGGTGATTTTCCCGAAAGCGTTTTTCCCACAGGAGCTGCCGACCATGGTCCTTCTGATCATCAGCTTCAGTACGCTTGCGGTCGGATTCTTGGCTCGTCCTCTGGGCGGAATTATCTTTGGTCACTTCGGTGATCGCATCGGTCGCAAACGCACCTTGGTCGTCGCGTTGATGATGATGGGCGTTGCTACAACACTGATCGGCTTCCTTCCGACCTACGCATCCATCGGCATCGCCGCACCGCTCCTACTCGTAGCCCTGCGCTTCATTCAGGGACTGGCTATTGGCGGTCAGTGGGGCGGCGCCATGTTGCTCGTAACAGAGAGTGCGCCATCTGATCAGCGCGGCTGGTATGGGGCCTACGCACAGGCTGGTGCCCCTATGGGTGTCATTCTCGCGAACCTCGCTTTCATTGGTGTCAGCAGCTCGATGAGCGACGAAGCATTTATGGATTGGGGCTGGCGACTACCGTTCATCGCCAGCATCGTGCTGATCGGTATTTCTATGTACATTCAGCTCAAAATTGAAGACACAGAAGCCTTCCGATCACTCAGCGATGCACAATCGGCTGACGATAAACCAGCAGCCGCTGTCGAACGTTCACCGGTGATTGAAGCGATTCGTAAATACCCCAAGCGCATCATGTTGGCAGCCGGCGCCTTCCTGTCGGTTCAGGTGACGTTCTATATCCTGATCGCCTTCGTGATTGCCTATGGCATGAACTCGCCCTCGGTTGAACTATCGCGCGACACGATGCTGACGGCCGTTCTGGTCGCCGCCGCCATCATGGTGCCAACGCAGTTCTACTTCTCCGGATTATCAGATCGTGTTGGGCGCAAGAACGTCTATCGCTGGGGTGCCATCCTCACTGGTATCTGGGGCTTCATCTTATTCCCACTCATCGACACGGGTGATCCCATGATGATTGGCTTTGCTATCACCATGGGGCTTTTGTTTCTTGGCATGCAATACGGACCTCAAGCAGCCTACTTCACCGAGCTATTCAGTACCGAAGTGCGCTATTCGGGCGCTTCTCTGGGCTATCAGATTGGCGCGATTCTTGGCGGCGCACTCGCACCCACAATTGCCGTCTTGCTGTGGAATGAATTCGGCATCTTCTACGTGTCTGTCTACATTGCGATTGCCGCGCTGTTGACGCTTTGGTCGCTGTCACAGCTCGAGGAAACGAAGGGTAATAGCCTCTAAGCCCGAGTGGTCCTGGTACGCCGGTTGGTGCTGGCAACAACCTGTGACTTTCGGTGCTCTTAGAGCTACAGCAGGCCGCAGGCCTCGAGCCGCGGCCACTCTTTAGCGGGGCATTTGTCGACAACGACAGTTAGCCCCTTATCAAGTGCCTTTTGCTCTGCCTCAGGGTGTCGGACGTCAAGCTGCGTCCACAGAGACGGGGCTCCTATCGCAATCGCTTCGTCGACCAGGCCAGGTAAAACGCTGCCATCCCTAAAGACATCGACCAAGTCGACGGGGGTATCGATATCGCTGAGAGAACCAACCACGGTCTGACCCTGAAGGAATTGACCTGCAAGGCCAGGATTCACGGGCGTCACCCGATAACCTTTCTTTAGAAGAAACTCCAAGACCTGATAGCTTGGCCGCTCAGGCTTATGGCTCGCACCAACCAGCGCAATATGCCGCACGGTTTTGAGTAAATTGGCGAGACCCTCGTCGGTCTCGATCAACACGAAATCATCCCCAATTCGGAGTGCGCTTCTCGAAAAACGCCTTCACGCCTTGGCGAGATTCTTCAGAAGTCATGGCCTCAACCATGACCTGGTTAGCATGTTCGAACGCGTCGTTGAGCGGCATTTCAATCTGTGTGTAAAAAGCCGTCTTACCGTCTCGTATGCTCTGTGGCGAGCGCGAAGCAATCCGCTCGGCAAGTCGTTGAGTCTCTTCCAGCACCTGCTCCGCCGGCACGTGCCGGTTGATTAGACCAAAGCGCTCTGCATCCGCCGCGTCGAAAAATTCGCCCGTAAGCGCCATTTCGAGTGCGTGCTTTCGTGAGAGATTTCGGCCAATGCCAACCAAGGGTGTCGTGCAAAAAGCACCGAGGTTCACGCCCGGGGTGCAGAAACGAGCATCACTTGACGCAATGGCCATGTCGCAGGCCGATACGAGCTGACATCCCGCTGCTGTTGCCGTGCCCTGTACGCAGGCAATAACGGCTTTGGGACCGTGCACGATGCGCTGCATCATCGCGGCACAAGCTTCAAGGACACCCATGACGCGACGCTTCCACGCCTCACTAGTCTCCTCTGGCCGCCGTGCCATCTCGGTCAGGTCATGTCCTGCGGAGAACACCGGACCGCGAGCCGCTATAACAATGCAGCGTATCTCGTCGTCGTCATACGCGGTCTCTAGTGAGGAAGTTATCTCAGCCAGCATGGTGCTGGATAATGGATTGCGCTGATCAGCATTGTTCAGCGTCAGCCAGAGCACACCACGCTCCCGTGTTTTTTCGATTAATGCATAGGTCATAGTGCTCACTCCGAGCGGTGCTAATGACCCTGATTTAACCGAAGAATGAGACAGGAGGCAAAGTTTGGTGATGCAAAAAAGCGCTCAGCGTGCCGCTCGCCATCGCGCAGCACCTGCTTTGTCACCACCCATGTTCATCAGCTGTGCCATTCGCTGGTTCAGTCGTGGGTAGCTCTCACTCGCGCCCGACGCGACCAGAGTGTTGGCGTAATTCTCGAGCGACGTCAGGTATTGCTCTGTCTTCTGGGCATCACGGCTATCCACACTGTGCTTAATGAGGTTGCCGTACGCCCGAAGGCTCATGCCGATTTGATCGGGGTAGTCCTCCGGGATAGAGAGTAAAAGTTCAGTGGCCTTAGCGGTGTTACCAGTTTTCAAATGCGCCGTACCCAGCCAACCAACGGCCTCAACGACCAGCTCCTCACGACCACGTGTGTAGCTCAATGATCGCTCCAGCAATGGAATCACCTCGGCCCAGCGCCCATCTTGACTTAGCAGGGTGGCGAGATTGATGTAGCTCTCGCGGTTATGGGGATAAAGCTTGAATAGTTGATCAAGGTGATAGTACTGCGCCTGCTTGTTCTTGAGGTGTCTCGCCAAGGCCGTCATTTCAAAATGGAGTTTCCAGTCGCCCTCGCCATTTACGAGCACCTGCTGACGCCGTCGAACCACATCTTTAGGCTCTCCCACCTCACCCGTTACAGAAGAGAGCTCAGTCGCTAGGAAAGCCAAGTAGTCCTGATAGTTACTCTGCCCGGGAAACGGTGGCTGCTTTGCCATGCCTTGCAGGTTCTTCAGATTTTCAATGGTCTCGTGGTTTGGAAACCCGATGCGAGCGGCCACTTCCTCGGTCTTTAAGAGCTTTGGTGGCGTTGTCGGTGAGAGGTATCGCGCAATCGCACGCGCAAAAATGCGTGCTAGGACGGCGTTACCCGAAAAGTCATAGTGAACGTGCTCAACCAACAAGTCCCAGCCCGGTGCGTAGGGTGCGCTCGCCCGATCGAAGCCCTTTGAGCTATTCACGAAACTCACGTTACTTGAGTCGTACTCGCGCGCCACTCGCTCGATAATCGCATTGATGCGTGTATCCGCTCTGAAGCGCAGCCCATCGAGATCCAAGGCTCGCTCATAGTGCGAGCGTGCCAACGCGAACTCACCTAGGTTCTCGAGGCTGGTGGCCAGCTGAAAATGTGAGTCGGCATGACCAGCATCCAGGGCGATTGCCTGTTGCCACAGATCTTGTGCCTCCCGCCAGCGACCGTTCAGCGCCTGCGCCTCGGCGCGCTCTCGGAGTGCAGCTAGTTTCGCCTCATCGCTCGCAGAAAGGTCATCCCGACCTATGGACAGGAAGGGTGCTGATTGGCGCAGGTTAACCGGCACCGTAGAGAGCACAACGTGCATACCCTTGGCATGCAGGGTGTCAACAATATCCCGCAGGTTGTCCTCGAAATGCTCATATACAGCTGACATGCGCGGGTCATCCTCCGCTACGCCGTTGTCGACAAACATTTGCATGCCCTGCCACTCTAGGTCCGCTTTGGCGTCGCTGCTTTGCACTTCTGCTAATGAGCTATCCAAGAGTTGCCAGAGACGAGTTCGCTTAAGCGCCTGCAGCGCACGAATGGCCGATAAGCTCGAGAGAAAATTCTGATTAAAGGTTCCGGGTCCATAGGGGCCCACCACCTCATTATTTCCCATGAGGATTACCGCAACGTCTGCGGATTCGAAGGGCAAGGTCTGCGCGACCTGGTAGACCACATGTGAATTGACCGAGGTCATTGCGGTATTCACCACCTCGACATCCCGGTTCGGAAACAGCGACCTCAACTGGGCAGCCAGTAGACGATCGACGCCGTGATTTTTGTGCGGAAAGCCCATGGCAGCAGAGCCACCCAACACAAATACTCGCAGGCGATCGTCTGAGCGTTCAGCTGCAAAGGTATTCTGTAATGGCCCTACGTTTAGTGATGGCGGGTAAAACTGATCGGCGAAGTCCGGATTCTCCTGATAGAACGCCTCACCGTCGATGTCGATTTGATTGAAATATTGGTAGTGGGTGCCGACGCCCATCAAGCCCAGGGCAAATTCAACGAGGACAAAAAATAGCAGTGGGATGACGACAACCGTTATCATCGTAAACAGTGTGTTTCGCGTGTTCGACACTTACAGCTATCCTTCGTTCGTGCGCTATACCTTAGTCAACGCACCTGTTTTTCCCAAGAGCGGCGGTAGTTAACCTGCAATGACCAAATCAATCAACGTGCTTGGCCTCTCTGCCTACTACCACGATAGTGCGGCCACCTTATTGGTGGACGGCCGTATTGTGGCAGCGGCTCAGGAGGAGCGGTTTACCCGAAAAAAGCACGATGCTGCGTTCCCTGCAAATGCCATTGCCTATTGCCTCGATGAGGCGGGACTCAGTCTCGATGAGATCGACTACGTCACCTTTTACGACAAACCACTGGTCAAGTTCGAGCGATTACTCGAAACCTATCTCGCGTTTGCTCCGAAGGGCTTCCGATCGTTTGTCATGGCCATACCCATCTGGCTTAAGGAAAAGCTGTTTTTAAAAGTGACCTTAAAACGCGAGCTTGCTGCCTTATCAGGGCTCGAACAAACCCACTTACCACCGCTCTTGTTTCACGAACACCACGGTTCGCATGCGGCGTCCGCGTTTTATGCCAGCCCTTTTAAGAAAGCAGCGGTGCTGTGTCTTGACGGGGTTGGAGAATGGGCGACCAGCTCGGTGTGGCTGGGTGACGGATCAACCCTGACGCCACAATGGGAAATCCAATTCCCTCATTCCCTTGGTCTCCTTTACTCAGCGTTTACCTATTACACGGGCTTCAAGGTCAATTCAGGTGAATACAAACTCATGGGGCTGGCGCCCTACGGGGAACCTCGTTACGTAGACCTCATTAAAGCTCATCTTATCGATATCAAGCCCGATGGTAGCTTCAGGCTCGACATGCGCTACTTCAATTACGCGACGGGTCTGACCATGACCAACCGTCGATTCGATCGGCTATTTGGCGGTCCGCCAAGACAGCCGGAGGCGGAGCTTACTCAACGCGAGATGGACATTGCCGCATCAATACAAGTCGTTACTGAAGAGATTGTCTTGAAGTTGGCGGATACGATCCACTCAGAACTCGGCACGGAGCACCTGTGCCTCGCCGGTGGCGTGGCGCTCAACTGCGTGGCCAACGGTCGCCTCGATCGCGAGGGCCCCTTTCGCAGTGTATGGATACAACCTGCCGCTGGCGATGCGGGAGGTGCACTCGGTGCGGCACTTGCAACCTGGCATCAGTATCTGGATCAACCCCGCGTCGCGGATGATCAAACTGACGCTATGCGCGGCGCCTATCTCGGTAAAGCATTCGATCGGGTCGCCGTCGAATCCTGCCTGGAGACTATGGGTGCACCGTATCGATGGGTTAGTGATGATCAGCTGATGCCCGAGGTGGCATCAGCTTTAGCCAACGGTGCCGTGGTTGGATGGCTTAATGGGCGCATGGAATTCGGTCCACGGGCGCTGGGCGCCCGGTCCATTCTCGGTGACGCGCGATCACCCAAGATGCAGTCGGTCATGAATTTAAAGATCAAGAACCGTGAGAGCTTCCGCCCCTTTGCGCCAGCGATTGCGGCCGACGCCGTCAGCCATTGGTTTAACACGGACTACGACAGCCCTTACATGCTCAAAGTCGCAACCGTCAAAGACGAGCACCGTATTGCTGTGTCCAACGAAGAAAAGGCTTTGTTTGGTATCGAGAAGCTCAATGTAGCCAGATCAACCGTACCCGCCATTACCCACGTCGATTACTCGGCGCGGTTGCAGACTGTGCACTCCGATACCAATCCGCGTTTCCATGCCTTAATAAAGGCATTCGAGCGACAGACTGACTGCCCGATACTCATTAATACGTCGTTCAACGTCCGAGGCGAGCCAATCGTGTGTTCACCGGAGGACGCCTATCGCTGCTTTATGCGGACGGAAATGGATGTCCTCGTGTTGGAAAACGCCATACTGCTAAAAAGCGAGCAACCTCATTGGGAAGACGACGGATCATGGAAAGAAGAGTTCCAGCTCGACTAACGGATAACGAATGACTAGAGAATCGAACACCGCTATAAGTGCGCCTGAACTCCGTCAGTTTGGCCTCCTCTTTGGTGCCATACTCGTACTACTCTTTGGCCTGCTACTACCCTTTTTTATCGGCTACAGCTTTCCTCTGTGGCCTTGGGTGGTGGCGCTGTTATTCACTGTCTTGGCGCTGTTTGCTCCGACCGCATTAACGCCGTTTTATCGCGGGTGGATGCGCTTTGGTCTAATTGCTGGCTTTATCAATACGCGCATCATCATGTTCGTGCTTTACTACGCACTGTTTGTACCCACGGGGCTTGTCATGAAGCTATTCGGTCGCGATGCGTTGGCCCGCGCCACAGGTGGCAAGAACACTGATAGCTATCGTGTGGCAAGTACCGTTCGGCCCAATGATCACTTCGAGAGGCCTTACTGATGCTCGATCTCCTAAAAGACCTATGGGGCTTCATGCGTGAGCGAAAGAAGCTATGGATGGCACCTATCATTGCCATCATGCTGTTGCTCGGCATTCTTGTAGTCATGACTCAAGGCTCGGCGTTGGCACCGTTCATCTACACGCTGTTCTAACGACTACGAGAGCCCATGATCAGAGAAGCCCTACCCGGCGATTGGCCAGCCATATGGCCCATTTTTGAGGAAATCGTTCGCGCCGGCGACACCTATGCCTACCCCGCAGATACGGACAAGCCCACGGCCCAAGCCCTCTGGATGACCAAGCCTGACCGCACTTTTGTGTTTGAACACGACGGCAAGATCCTTGGCACCTATTACCTTAAAACCAACCAGGAAGGACCCGGTAAGCACGTTTGCAACTGCGGCTACATGGTGTCATCCGGCGCTCGAGGCATGGGCATTGCGCGGCAAATGTGCGAGCACTCGCAATGTACAGCAGTCACGATGGGTTTCAAGGCAATGCAATTCAACTTCGTCGCCGGCAGTAATGACGTCGCCGTCGCTCTGTGGAAAAAACTGGGCTTCGATGTTGTCGGGACCTTGCCCCGCGCCTTCAACCATCCGACACTTGGACTGGTCGATGCCTTTGTAATGTACAAATGGCTCACTGACTAACATTCAACAGTGGCCCTGAAACGGAGAACACAGTGATGACCGATCCCTATCTTTTTTCAGTGACCAACCACGTTGCAACCTTCAGTGTTAACGATGCTCCCTTCAACCTTATGCCGGTGAGTTACATCGATCGCTTGGAAGAGCAGCTACCTGAGGTACTCGCTGACGACACCATTCGTGCCATCGTCTTCACGGCAGAGGGCCTTGCAAACTTCTCCGCTGGCATGAATCTCAGGCAAATCCCCGAGGGCATCAAACGAGCGGGCAGTCCGGAAGCGTTTTTCGCCCAACGCCATCGTGTTCTGGACATGATCGAAAACGGTGGGACACCCGCGATCGCCACCTTTTTTGGCTACTGCCTAGGTGCTGGACTCGAGTTACCTCTTGCCTGCCATTTTCGTATCGCAGCCAGTGAAGGCGCAAAAATTGGCCTGCCCGAGATGGATTTAGGCAGTGTTCCTGCCTGGGGCGGATCAGCCCGCCTTCCCCGCGTCGTGGGTAGGTCGCATGCACTCGATATGATTTTGCGCGCGCGTAAAATCGATGGGAACGAAGCATTGCGGATGGGTCTCGTGACAGAGGTAGTTCCGCTGGAGCAGTTAAAAGCGCGGGCACAAGCACTCGGTGAAGAGCTGGCTGCGCAACCTCGCCTAGCCGTGAAAGCGGTGCTAGAGACCATCGTCGGGTTTGAAACCAAAACCCTCGATGAATCCATCGAAGACGAAAAACGGGCCGTCGCTGCCACGCTTGGGACGCCTGACTCGCAGGAGGGGATGGCCGCCTTCCTCGAGAAACGAAAACCCCTGTTTAATCAGTCTTAACGAGAGAGCTTTCCGTAACTAGACTTATGACCGACGACCAAACTGACACATCACTATTGAGCCGCCGGCGCTTGCTCCGCGCCATGGGCGTATCAACAGCGGGCGTGGCTGCCGCGGGCGCAATTGCCGCAAGCCGCGAGAAAATCGTCGACGCGGGTGACACCGCAAAAGAAGAGCTGGCTGAACTAAAAAAGCAGTTTGATGCGCTCGATAAGCGCTCGAAACTGATTCTTCGGCTTATTTTAGTACTGAGTGGTCTAGATCTCTTCTTGGCGATCTAGCGCCCCATGGCAGCCTTTTCAACTGAGCTTCGAACTCAACCTTACAGTAGCCGTCAAACGGCATTGCCCAGGTAAATAGCGTCTCGTAGATCTTCTTAAGCTAGGTATTTAGCATGGAAGCGCAAATGGTCGTCGATAAAAGAAGCAATGAAGTAATAGCTATGGTCATACTCAGCATGCTCGCGATAGGTAAGGGGGAAACTCACCTCCTCACATGCAGCTACTAACCGCTGGGGTTGCAACTGCTCTTCCAGAAACGGATCAGCTGCCCCTTGATCCACCAACAGTGGAATCTGTGGAGCACCTCCGCGAATCAATTCGCAGCTGTCGTGTTGCTTCCACAATGTTTCGTCAGTACCCAAATAGGCAGAAAATGCTTTTTTACCCCAAGGGCAGCTAGTTGGTGCGCAAATCGGGGAGAAGGCACTGGCGGATTGGTATCTACCCGGGTACTTGAGTGCCAAGCTTATGGCCCCGTGGCCACCCATCGAATGACCACAGATACTAAGCCTATCAAGATCAAGTCCCTCGATGCCGGCAAGCACGGTTGGTAGCTCATCCACCACAAATGTTTCCATATGGTAGTGACTAGACCAAGGCTCCTGCGTGGCATTCAGGTAGAAACCGGCGCCCAAACCAAGGTCATAGGCTCCGTCAGGATCATCAGCGACACTCTCGCCTCTTGGACTGGTATCCGGGAATACCAAGGCAATTCCCAGCTCACTTGCTAAACGCTGCGCCCCTGCTTTTGTGACGGCGTTTTCATCAGTACAGGTCAATCCCGACAGATAAACGACAACCGGCACGGGATTCGCCGCAGCAAAATCAGGAAGAAAAACAGAAAATACGGTTTCGCCTGATAGAGCACTTGAAGCCCATTGGTAGCGACGTTGGTCACCGGCGAAGCAACGAACCGAGGACAGAAGCTCGAGCCCCATTAAAAGGTCACCACGGACCGAATGCTCTTACCCTCATGCATCAAGTCAAACGCTTCGTTAATCTGAGTGAGCGGCATGGTATGGGTAATCATCTCGTCGATATTAATTTTGCCTTCCATGTACCAATCCACGATCTTGGGGACATCAGTTCTTCCGCGTGCGCCACCAAAGGCTGAGCCCCGCCAAGATCGACCAGTCACCAGCTGGAACGGACGCGTGGCAATTTCCTGTCCCGCACCTGCAACACCAATAATGCAGCTTTGACCCCAGCCCTTGTGGCAACACTCGAGTGCCTGACGCATTACATTCACGTTACCGATACACTCGAAACTGTAATCGACACCGCCACCTGTCAGTTGAATCAGATGATCAACTACATTCTCTACGTCACTAGGATTTACGAAATCAGTCATACCGAACTGGCGGGCCAAATCTGCCTTTGCCGGGTTTAGATCAACGCCGATAATGCGCGTCGCACCCACCATGCGGGCCCCCTGAATAACATTCAGTCCAATTCCGCCTAGACCAAACACTGCAACGGTTGACCCAGCCTCGACCTTCATCGTGAAAGCCACAGCGCCTATGCCCGTTGTAACGCCACATCCGATGTAGCAAATCTTGTCAAAAGGCGCATCCTCACGCACTTTCGCGACTGCAATTTCAGGCAATACTGTGAAGTTGGAGAATGTTGAGCAGCCCATGTAATGGAGAATCGGCTCGCCATCGAGAGTGAAGCGACTGGAGTGGTCAGGCATCAAGCCCTGTCCCTGAGTCTCTCTGATGGCTTGGCACAAATTGGTTTTGGGATGAAGACAGAAATTGCACTCACGGCACTCGGGTGTGTAGAGAGGGATAACATGATCTCCCGGCTTTACCGAGGTCACTCCTTCGCCCACTTCAACAACAACACCCGCACCTTCATGCCCTAATATCGCTGGGAAGGCACCCTCTGGGTCGTCGCCGGACAAGGTGAATGCATCTGTATGGCAGACACCTGTAGCTTTAATTTCGACCATAACCTCGCCAGCACGCGGTCCTTGAACATCTACCTCCGCAATCTCCAGCGGCGCTCCAGCTTTAAACGCAATTGCAGCTCTGCTTTTCATTAACTATCCCACCTTGCTTTTGTCGTTTTTATTGAACCGTTAGCAACTCAGGCGGGCTTATTAAACACACCTGCCTACACGCACCAATCTAGTTACTAAGCTAATGCCTCACGTGACTTTTGTTAAGGGGCATTGATAACGGCTTTAACTACGCGAGAGGGTTAACCGCACTCTCAGGGGGATGACGAATGCAACTAGATTCCCTCGGGAATTTTCTTGTGCGACTCAAACCACGGCAAAGCCACGATCTCTGCATCGACTAGCGTGCCGCGGATATCTAGCTGAACTTTCGTGCCTGGCTCTGACAACTCGGTTGGGACGTTCACCAGCGCAATGTTGTGCTCCAGTCGAGGTGAGTAACAGCATCGGGTGATACGCCCGACAACGTTACCCTCTGAATAAACATCCCAGAACTTGTCGTTTCCACCTACTGGGTCACCACCAAAATTAGCACCGACCAGCTTTCGGGGTGGCGTTTCTGCTGCAAGCCGCTGAAGCGCTTCCTTACCAATAAAATCTGACGGCTTATCGAGATTCAGAAGTCGATCAAGACCAATGGTAAAGGGTGTGTCCTCGCGTGTGATATCGGAAACATATGACAGGATTCCGCCCTCGACACTGCGCATCAGCGATGGGCATGCGGGCAAAATACCGTACTCTCTCCCGGCTTGCATGATGGTGTCCCATAGCTCCTTGCCTCGCGAATGATCCAGTAAGTAAATCTCGTAACCTAGTTCCCCACTCCAGCCCGTGCGCGTCAAAACGACAGGGATACCGTTGAGCTCGAGTTCAATGCATTGGTAGTAACCCAAGGTAATCGCAATTTCACCGAAGAGTTTCTTCGCTACATACGGCGATACGGGGCCCTGCAACTGTAGTGGCGAGACGTCCGGCTCTGTCACTTGAACGTCGAGGCCTTTGCCCAGTGCGAGGCCCTGCGCCCACAAAATGACATCACCGTCCCCGGGCGATAGCCAGAAACGATCTTCCGCCATACGGAACAGCACAGCGTCATTGATAATACCGCCGTCCTCGTCACAGAAGACGACATAACGACCCTTACCCACCGCACATTTTGAGACATCTCTGGGTGTGAGCAACTGCGTCAGTTCAAGTGCGTCCGGCCCTGATATTTCTACCTGTCGCTGACAGGCATGGTCAGCGAGAATCACACCGTTAACGACACCCCAGTACTCGACCAGCGGATCGCCATAATGCACCGGCAGAAAGGTGTGGTTATAAATGGTGAACGCCTTCACACCAGCCTCGATTGTTGAATCGAAAAATGCTGACTGCTGCACTCGGGGCCCGACAGCAATCGCGAGAGGGGTATCTGTGCTCATTATGAGTGTGCTCCGGTCGTGCGCTTATTTAATGCGCTTTATTTGTTCTTGAGACCACTGAACAGTGTTATCGATTTGATTGAACGTGAACATGTACAAACCTTCGATGGCCATACGTTCATCGTTCATGGCTGGTTTTAACTCTTTAAATAGCGAGTCAGGCTTATACGTCGGGCTTCGAAGGAACATCCCGATGAGGCCTTTTTGCTTCTTGGCGTACTTGGCCGACAGGCCCACACCAATGCGAAGCGAAGTCTTGAATAGGCGCATGCGATCCATCACACCGGGCAGGCCAATCCACACCGGCGTGGTGATGCCACGATCGCGCATCTCTGAGAGCCACTTAACGAGTAGAGGCATATCGAAGCACATCTGAGTCACCATGTGCGTCGCAATACCTTGCTTAGCAGAGAGCGCCTCGAACAGTAGATCATCCGAGATGGCGGGGTGCCCCTCGGGATAGGAGGCCACACCAATGCGCGTAAAGGGATGATCCATTTCGGCGAGGTCACGAAGCACCGCTGCGGAGCTGTCGTATTCGCCCATAGGCTCATCAAGGTCACCTCCGGGCACAAAGATGGAGGTGATTCCGCTGTCTGTAAGCTGGGACACGATGTCACTTAAGTGCTGCTTGTTCATGACCTGACGTGCAGCTAGGTGCGGCGTCAGTGAGAAGCCACGATTAGAAAGCTTGGCCACCGTATCGATCGTGACCTGTAAACCCTGCTTTGGCGAACACGTTATTCCAACACGATCACCCGCCTTCAACACGTCGAGTTTCTCCTCGAAACCCTTCATCGGGATGACTTCGAAGTACAACGATTCTAGTAATTTTTTAGCCGCGCTCATGATGCACCCCGACCGGAAAAGCGCGACGTTAACTGCGTTTTTTTTCAAACGCAATAGATGCGAATACCCCTTCCCCTCCGGGGGTAAGACAGGACCCTGACTAAAAGGCCGACAGCCGTTCGTCAGTGTCAGAAATCTCGTAATTCGACGCGGTTTCGCCAGCCAGAGAAGGCCGAATGCCCTGCTCCGTTTCTGCGAGTCGGTAGAGGTCCTTCATGGCCGCGACAGCCTCAGCACTGTTGCCTGCAATTTGAGCACAGGTGGCAACTAATGCCTCGTCGAGCGCTTCCGGTGTCTCGAAACTGGCGTTGGCGACACCCCATTCAAAGGCTTGAGCGCCGGTGAAGATTCGCGCCGTAAAGGACAGCTCTCGAGCACGTCGCTGGCCGACAGCCCGTGACAGTGTTTGCGACATGCCCCAGGTAGGTCGCAGACCAAATTTAGTGTGCGTGTCGCCAAACTTTGTTGTGTCTGTGGTGTAAACAAAATCGCAGTGAAGTGCGACTTCGAGAGCACCCGTAAAGCATGCGCCGACCGCTCGCGCGATAACGGGCACATTCGAATCTCGAATCGCAGCAGCTAAGCGCGCCGCGGGTTCATCAAAGACATTACCAATGATCCCGCCCTCTGGTTTGATGCCCTGCAACACCTTCAAATCGACACCGGCAGAAAAGGCCCGACCCGCGCCGCGCAACACAATCACTTTCACTTCGGGATCATCACTTGCCTGCTCTACTAAACGGGCAGCCTCAGAGAGCATCTCGGGACGCAGCGCATTAAGCGCATCAGGCCGATTGAATTCCACAGTCAGGCAATTCGCCTCCACGGCTGTATTGATAAGTGGCGTTGTCGATGCATAGTCCATGTCAGATGCTCCCGCTTGTTTATTGTTTATCTCAGTCCCCACGTCGACAGTATGAAGCGAAGGCCGCCAAACAAAAACTGTTTCTGAAAGGTCATGATCCACTAAACAACGGGCGGAAATCGCTGTCTTAGCTCACTCGCGAAAATTTAACGTCCATCCATCTGATGGTTCTTAAATCTAGCTTGCTTCAATACAAGAGTCGCAGATCGCTCGCACCGGTGGCGGGGACCAGCTCCCGGATCGTTTGAGCCAGTCTGCGAAACAGAGGACGGGCCGGCGATCGACTGCGCCAGGCTAGGGCATGATCTCGGTACATATTGACCCCAAAAACGTCGGTCACGCGAAGCGGATCTGACTCCCGAATCTCAGAGGCCACGTACAGCGAAGGCAGAAAGGTAATTCCCATCCCCATAACCACCATCTGCCGCAGCGTATCGAGTGACGTTCCCTCAAAATCGCGGCGTGTCGTTGCACCCAGGGTCTGGCAGAGCTCGGTAACCTGACGGTGATACAGGTGGTGTTCGTCAATGGTCAGTACCTCCTCTCCTACCAGGTCAGTCCGGTTAATCACTTCCTTGTTGGCGAGACGATGATCGAGGGGTAGAACCAATTTCAAAGGCTCCCTAAACAAAGGACTGATCTCAAGACCCACATCGGCAATCGGTTGAGTAGATAAGATGAGGTCGTGCTTTGCACCGCGCAAATCTTGGCTCAGCTCGGCGGGCACACCCTCTCGCACAAACAATCGAAGCTCCTGAAAGCGTTCGTGGATCTCTGGCAGTACTTGAGGCAGTAAGTAAGGTCCCAACGTTGGTGTGACGCCAATACGATAGGTCCCCGTCTCTCCGCCCGTGAAGCCATGCGCTGTATCGACGAAGCTCTGCACCTCTTCCTGAATCCGGTTACAGACAGGCATCAGTTCCCTCGCCGCGACTGTAGGGGTTGCGCCAGACCGCGTTCGCTCAAACAACTTAACGCCCAGGGAATCCTCAAGCGTCGCTATCTGAGCCGTCAGCGTAGGCTGCGTCACCCCCAGCCGCTCCGCCGCACCACGGAAGCTTCCAACCTCACCAATGGCCTTGAAATAGGCGATTTGTCGCAGACTGACATTCAATTTTGGTTGCATGAAATGTCCTCATATCGGGTGATAGATTTTTACTATCAAAAGATATTGATATATTAGTAACAACTATCGCATCCGATCAATAGGATGCGCGCGTACATTGACACGTATGACTTTCGATTGGCTTTTCCTTTGACCCTCGTTTTCTTGAATGAGTAACACGGACTAGCTGTTACTACCCCTTTTAAAATGGTTTTGGAGAATACTGTGAACGAAGAACAGGTAATCGCACTATTTGGTGATTGGAATGACGCTCTGGCAACTGGTGACCCAGACGTTGTGACGAACATGTATGCGGAGGATGCCGTTTTACTTCCAACCGTATCTAATCAAGTTCGTCACAATCACGCGGAAATTCGGGATTACTTTGTGGCCTTCCTCGCCAAGCAACCTCAGGGCGTTATCACAGAATCGAACGCGCGCGTTTTGTCAGATACGCTGGCAACGAATGCCGGCGTGTATGTCTTCACGTTTGGCGACGGCTCGACTGTATCGGCTCGCTTCAATTACACCTATGAGCTCCGCGGCGGTGCATGGAAGATCATCCAGCATCACAGCTCCGCTATGCCTGAAGGTTGAGCAACAACCCTCGTCACGACCCCCGATTCACTTTACACAGCACCGTTAAACCGAATGAATTAGAGCGAGCACATTGATATGAGCAGCAAGTTTTTCGATACGAGTAATCTTCGCGGCGATCTGTACGGCGGCTTGACCGCCGGTGTCGTTGCGCTCCCACTGGCACTCGCCTTTGGTGAGGCGTCAGGTGCGGGCCCGATCGCTGGTGTCTACGGAGCGATTATTGTTGGCTTTTTTGCGGCACTCTTTGGCGGCACAGGCTCACAAATTACAGGTCCAACAGGACCGATGGTTGTGGTCTTTGCAGGCGTATTCGCCTCCCTCAATGGCGACCCATCGCTCGTCTTCGCTACCGTAATCCTGGCGGGCATCATGCAAATCGTCTTTGGTTTGCTGGGTTTTGGCCAGTACATAAGACTGGTACCCTACCCCGTGGTCTCCGGCTTTATGAGTGGCATTGGCTGCATCATCATTGCCCTGCAGCTGGCACGACTCTTCGGTCATGAGCCGCAAGGTGGCGGTACGATTCCGGCGCTCATGGAGGTACCAACAGCTGTCATGGACCCCCACTTCGGTGCATTGTTCGTGGGCGTGCTTACCCTCGTTATGGTCTTTAGTTGGCCAGCCTCATGGGGACGCGTCATCCCAGCGCCACTGGCTGCATTGGTAACCGGCACACTGATCGGACTCTCGATCGAAGGGCTTCCTATTTTGGGCGCTATCCCTACCGGTTTACCCAGCTTCGTTGTGCCTGCCATTGAGGCTGATACCGCCATCATCATCTTCGAGGCGGCGGCAATTCTCGCGGCGCTCGGTGCCATCGACAGTCTGCTGACCTCGCTGGTAGCGGACAACATGACCCGTACCCGTCACAACTCAAATCGGGAGCTCGTCGGTCAAGGCATTGGCAACACGATTGCTGGATTTTTTGGTGGCATTCCTGGCGCGGGTGCGACCATGCGTACCGTCGTCAATATCCGCACAGGCGGTAGCACAAAAATTTCGGGGATGTTGCACAGCGTATTGCTCTTGGGCGTCGTTCTTATATTGGCTCCCTTCGCCGCAAAAATCCCGCATGCGGTGCTAGCCGGTATTTTGGTCAAGGTTGGCTACGACATTATCGACGTTGCCTACCTGAAGCGTGCGCATCAGGGGCCTCGCTTTGATCTTATGCTGATGGCGCTGGTGCTCGGCCTCACTGTCTTCGTCGATCTCATTACGGCGGTCATGGCGGGTGTGGTCATTGCAGCCCTAGCCTTCGTAAAGCAGATTGCGGACGAACAGTTGAGAGCTGTGAGCGGCGAAGGTGATGGCAGCGAGGTCGCACTCACTGAAGCCGAAGCCGAGATCTTTGAGGCTGTTGACGATCACCTCACGTTGTTCGACTTTGGCGGTCCTCTGAGTTTTGGTGCCGCTGCAGACATGGGGCACCATGTTCGTGAGCGCGTGGGACGAAACGACCACAGAGCCATTGTTCTCGACTTCCACCGAGTGCCCTTTATTGATGTCTCCGCGGCGCGAGCCGTAGAAACAATCGCTGTCGACGCCCACAACGCAGGCAAACGCTTGTACGCCTGCGGTATCAAGCAAGAAGTCGCTCAAGTACTCAAAGGGCTAGGTGTCGCCGATCACTTACCTGCTAATATGCAGTACGTCACGCGACTGGAGGCACTTGAGGCAGCAAAAGAATGGATCTTGGAAGAAGAATCACAAGAAACGCAGGGCACCGATACATCGGTAGCAGCCTAATGACACGGGCGCTGTTTAGCGCCCTTCTATTCCTCACCACCAGTCTTTTTACGCAAGCTGACAGCGATATTGTTCAGATACAGCAGGGATTAGACTTACCCGTGCTTGTCGATGTGCGCTCCGAAGGCGAATATGCTTCTGGTGCCATTGACGGCGCGCTCAATCACCCACTCCAAGGCCTGCCGGATACCTTGCTCGACATGGGTATCGAGCTCGATGAGGAGGTCATTGTGTACTGCCGCAGCGGACGCCGTTCGGCTCAAGCAAAGACCTTACTCAAACAAGCCGGCTTTCAACTGGTTTTTGATGGCGGGCCTATGACACAACTCGAGCAGGTACTCGAACAATCTGAGCCTTAATCCAGACTCACTGACCGGTTGAGCTTAGAACCTCGTCGACTTTCTCTTTTGATAACCGATCCTCGCCGTTGGCATAGCTCTCTGCCATAGCGCTGTAAAACTTGGCGTTCACAAGATTGGCATCACCACAATCGCGCGTTGCAACTGCCTTGCCAGGCACTCCAGCAATGATGGTGTTATCGGGAAACTCACTCCCCTCGGTAACGATGGTATGCCCAGCAACAATGCAGTTATTGCCGATTTTGGCACCATCCATGATGGTCGCGTTAATACCAATAAGGCAGCGATCACCAATGGTGCATCCATGTAGCGTCGCGTGATGAGTGATCGAGCAGTCCTCGCCAACAATAGTGGGCGAAGCGGCTCCAACGTGAATCATGACAAAGTCCTGAATATTCGTACGTGCGCCGATTCGAATCTCATATGTTTCTGCGCGCGTCACTACGTTTGGCCATACCGATGCGCCCGGACCAATGGTGACCTTCCCGTAGAGCCAGGCTGACTCGTGAATAAAGGCCGGGTTATCTAAGGTGACATTCTCGCTAATATGGCCCATCGTTGACTCCTTACAGGCGTGTGTAAACTCTGCGCAAAGTCTACGCCATTGCAACCATAGGAATACAGCCTCCTCACTTATGCCTACATCCTCATCCGCATCGAACCAACGCGCGCTGATCTATGCTCTAGCGGCCGTAGGTCTGTGGAGCACGATGGCCACTGCTTTTAAATGGGCGCTCGAGTTCAACACACCGATGGCTCTGATTACCCTGGCGGCGACCGTGTCGTGGTGCTTTTTTGGTGTCAGGGTGATTGGGGCGGGCAGCCTAAACTCGATGCGCGAGATGAAGAGCGCCCTGCTGTTACGTTGCCTACTTTTGGGACTGCTTAACCCCGCTTTTTATTATTGGATTCTGTTTACAGCCTATGACCTGTTACCGGCGCAGGACGCGATGGCCATTAACTACACCTGGGGACTCACTTTGCCGATCGTTGCCTCCCTGTTTTCGCGCACACTGCCCACAACGCACGAAACAGGATTAGCGCTTCTGAGCTACCTCGGGATTCTTGTCATTGCGACAAATGGCAATCTGGGGAGTTTAGAATTCGATCAACCAGCAGGTGTGGCACTCGCACTTTTCTCAACCGTCATCTGGGGCCTGTCATGGGTCGTTAATTCGCGCATTGTCGATGCCAACAATATCGACCCGGAACTGGCGTTATTACTAAACTTTTCGGCCGCGCTACCTGTGCTGTGGATCGTTACAGGGCTGACGGGGCAATTGCCCAGTGTCAGCATGGGTTCGTTGCTCGGCGGTTTTTATGTTGGTCTCTTTGAAATGGGCATTGCCTTTGTGCTCTGGATGAATGCAATGCGTCTCACCGACAACCCGCTTCGCATCAGTAGCCTCATTTTTCTGGCACCACCGCTATCACTGCTACTCATCGGGACTGTGCTGAACGAAACCATTGCAGGCAGTACGCTTATTGGATTGGTAGTTATTTTAGTGGGGCTCGCCGGTCAACAATGGCTGGATCGCGCTAGATAACACCGAGCTCCTGTAAACGCTCACCAAGATAGCTGTCTGCTGTGTAGCGCGAAGAGAGCGTTACCTCAGGTCTGGGGTGTAAAAATAACGGAAGCGACATTCGACCACTCGCGGCCTGTCCCTCATCGGGTGTAGCAACGCGATGTGTTGTAGATCGTAAAAAACCCTCAGTGGCTTCCTGAAGCATGTCGCCAATATTGACGACCACCTGACTCGGCCGATTAACGACCTCGATCCACTCCCCATCCGACAATTGAAGCTCGAGACCGGGTCCATCAGAGGCGGGCAAGATAGTCAGTAAATTGATGTCCTCGTGTGCCGCGGCTCTAGGCAACTCAATGCCCGACTCGACAGGCGGGTAATGTAAAACGCGCAACATGGTCTGCGCGCTGTTCTCGATCATGGATTCGAGGGGCATGGAAAGCCGGCTGACAATATCTGAGGGAAGCTGTTGGGCAACCCAACGCAATAATGTGGTTGAAAACTTAAGGCAGTCTTCAAAGTGTGCTTCTAAGTCGGGCTTCAAGTGGCTGGGGCAACGGCCCCATTGATAGAACTGGAAGTATTCCTTGTAGTCGCGAACTTCCTGCCCTTTCGCGCTTTCAGCCTGATCGAGTGCGAAATATCCGTCTTGCCTAATCGGGTCCATCACAAACTCAGTCGCAACTCCCTCGGCAAAGTGTGCGCGCCACGCGCCGTAAATACGATCAACTCGCGTCATATCCAACGGGTGCGATATCAATGTGGCAAAACCGTACTGTTTCAAGCTCTCAAAAAAGGCTTCAGGCGCATCAGCCGCGTTGTAATCAATGAGAGGAAGCTCGCGTTTTTCGCCCGCGTAGGGCTCGTGCGGGGAGTTAACCATTAGCCGGCAGCTCCCGGGAGCGACAAAAAGAAGCCGGCGAGTGCGGCGCTCATCAGATTGGCCAAAGTGGCTGCTATCAAGGCCCTGACCCCAAGCCGAGAAATATCATCTCGTCTGCTCGGCGCAATAGCGCCCAAGCCGCCTAGCAAAATGGCGATCGAGGATAAGTTGGCGAAACCACAAAGAGCAAAAATCACCACCGCTTGTGCGATGGGTGAGAGCGACTCACTAACACCGGAGAAGGCAACATAGGCCACGAATTCATTCAAGATCAGTTTTTGACCAATGAGGCTCCCCGCAGTAGACGCCTCGGCCCACGGTATGCCAAGTAGCCAGGCAACCGGACCCAATAGGTAGCCAAGGAGTAGCTCCAGGGTAATGTCCTCAAAACCCACGAAGGCGCCAAAGTACTGCAATAGGCCATTGATCAAGGCAATCAGCGCAACAAAGGCGATCAACATTGCAGCAATAGCCGCAGCCATCCTGAGGCCATCCAGTGCACCCGTCGCCGCCGCGTCAATGATATTGACGTAACGCGGTGTGGTCGCATCGTCACCAGCCTTTGGGACCACAGGCGCCCCTGTTTCAGGCTCGATCAACTTCGCCATCATCAAGCCACCGGGCGCTGCCATGAAACTTGCGGTAACGAGGTATTCCAGCGGAATTCCCAGCGCCACGTAACCCGCCATCACCGAGCCTGCAATGGTGGACAGGCCGCCGACCATCACGGCAAACAACTCGGATCGAGTCATTGCGGGGATAAACGGTTTTACAACCAGTGGAGCCTCCGCCTGACCCACAAAAATATTTGCCGCAGCGGACATGGACTCGGCATGGCTGGTGCCCAGGAAGCGACGCAATCCGCCACCGAGGATTCGCACCACCCACATCATGACACCCAAGTGATACAGGACTGCAATAAAGGCACTAAAGAAGACAACTACCGGAAGCACGTTGACGGCGAAGACAAAGCCAATCGGACCGTCGTAGGCCGCTAGCTGGCCGAACATAAAATCAATGCCAGCACGCGAATAGCTCAGCAGCGAACCAATGACGTCGGCGGCAGCGCTGAGCGCACGGTTACCCCAGGACGTAAAGAGAGCAATGCCACCGACGACAAACTGAATGGCAAAGGCCATTCCGATCGTTTTCCATGCTATCGCCCGTCGATTAGAGGACACCGCGTAAGCGAAGGCCACAATGGCAAGCATGCCGAGGACACTGTGCATCGTAATTTCCGGAAATTGTGTGACGTCAAGATACCGGCATTTGCGCAGTCATCCAAATGAAAAAAGACGCGATACGAGGTGTTTTTCAGACCGCGAGACCAAGCATCGTTATATCTGCACAACATCTTATCCCGCGACTTCTGCAACCGGAGAAAAGTAGGCGAAAAAGCTGGGTAAGTGCCGCCTCTGCGAGACACATCTTGAGACACCTTTATCTCGAGCCTCCCTCAAACTCTAGCGCTGGGGATTTTTCATAACCGACCCGTCGTTCATCTCATTACCCATCGAGTGGGATCGCCGAAACCGGTCCTCTAGGAGACTGAGTACAGTGGGTAGCAGTTACCCATACCAGGCTCTCTAAAGCATCAGGGACTCTGACGAGTGGCGGTTGCTAAAGGGTGCAATTCGGTCTTATGCGTGCTGTGCAGCGATCGGATGCGTCGGAAACACTGGACGAATGAGGGGCTTACGAAACGTAGAGGCAAGCCCCCGTTCACTGATCATTGCCATGACCATTACGCTAACCACAAAGACTGTTCGTGTCGTAGTGACCGCGGACCGGGTCACACCATCGCGCCCACGGAATAGAAAAGAACAGAAACCACCACGCTGAAGGTAATCGTTGTGCTGGCGCTTTCTAGGATGGCGGGTAACTTCGCCCTCATGATGTCGTACTCCAATAACTATGTTACTTGCTAATACGACATATGTTACTTATTAACCCAAAAAAAGTAACAAAAAATAATGTGAATTCTTCTTCATAGTAATGTATATAATAAAACACATTCTTAAAAGTTATATTATTACTCTAAGCCACTGTTTTTATTGCACAAAAAAAGGCGCCCTCAGGCGCCTTATTAGATTCAAAAGCCGGTATTAGAAGCGATACTCGGCTCCGATTCGGATTTCCCAGAGCGACGCACCGCCGATACGTGACTCGGTTCGCCCTGCATCGATATCACCTTGGGTAACACCGTATGGGAAGTTAGGCTTATACATCACACCCCACTCATCGTTAAGCAGGTTAGTCACGTTATCCACCACGATGAAGGCACGTGCGCTGTGTTCCGCATTGATTCCAGGCAACTCCTGAGAGATGCGGAGGTCGGCTTTAGTCCATGAACTACCTTTACGGTTGTTTCGCGTACCGGGCTCCACCAGTACATGCTCGAGGAAGTCGAGGTAAGGCGTGAAGCCGTAAGCGAGGCCAGTACCTTCAAAGCCACCCAAGGTCACGCTGTAGGGCACACCCGAGCTCGACTGCGCGAAGAGCGAGAAGCGCGTGTTGTAATCACCGAACAGGTTAACGTTGTAGTTCAGGACACCCGTAAAGCGGTGCTCAATGTTGTAGTTCGATGGTGACAGGACTTCCTCTTCTGGATCATAGAACGTTCTGTTTACGTAGTTTGAGAAGGCAACCGACGATGTCATCGGATTCACGTCTTTCGCATCAACCCACGCGTAACCGAGTCGAACATCCAGGCCGTTCTCAAAGTCCTTGAAGACGCTCACAGCTACAGACTCAGACTCATTGCCCACGCCGCTGTTGGTGAGAACAAATGACGGTAGTCGTACGCTGTCGTATACGGGGTAACCGTTACCGAAGTCATTCGTTCCCACTTGCTCAAGGTCACCGTGCTTATAAATAGCCGTGTCCTTGCCACGCGTGATTTGCGCATCGGCTGTGATCAAGTAACCACTGTCAGTCTGCCACGTTAGACCCAGTGCATACTTCCACTCAGAAGGTGCTTCGAAGTTTGGATCGAGGTAGACGATTTCAAAGTTACTACCGTCTCCTGCAGCTACTTGAGCGACCTGTTGCGATGGGATGCCGTAACCAGGACCGCAAACGGGTGCGCTTGGCTCACACAGCTCATAGGTTTGCTCAAACAAATTCACACCACGGATCTGTGTCTGCACGGCCGTCGTGTTGGTGTTTGAGAACACGTTGGAGTACCAGACGTTAGGGTTACCACCAGAGAAGAGACCGACACCACCACTCAGGGTCATGTTGTCATTCATCTCATAGGTAAAACCGATACGCGGCATCAGGAGGTCCAATCCGTCGAGTGTGGCGGTGTTGGGGAATCCGTAGTCCGTAGCAAACGCAGGGTTCAATGCTGGCTTGTCGTCTGACTCATAGCTGTCGTAACGCAAACCGTAGGTCAGCCGGAAGTCTGGGCTTACCTGCCACTCGTCTTCGATATAAGCCGTATGGATGGTATAGCCCCAGGACACAGCCGCATCGAGTTCGTTGTTAGTGATGGCATTACCGTAGTAGACACGCGCCGCAATGCCCTGCTCAAAATTATCGATGCCATCGAAACGAATCTCAGTGTCGACGTGCTGATAGAACAGGTTATAGATGTCTGACGAGTCCCGCTCGTAGCCGAAGGTAATCGTGTGATCATCCATGATGTAGGTGCCGCGAGCCACTAGCTGCTCAACTTCCCAATCGAGGTCATTCGCCTGTCGGCTGTCGTCCTGACCAAGATAAACATCAACCTCATCCAGCTCGATGCGGAACTCCGCAAAGTCGCCACCCGATACAGAGGCCTGAAGGAAATCCACCTCGTTGTACGAGTAACGGACTTCAGTCGAGAAGTTCTCACTCCAGTCGGCATACCAGTTGATATTGTAAGTAGTGAGCTCCGCACCGCGCTTGTAGAAGTGCTTGTCGAACTCGAACTCATCCAGATCACCATCTGACGCAGTGAAGTTGAACGAGTCGTTGTACATGTAAGTCATCGACAGGCGCTGTGTCTCGCTCGCATACCAATCAAGCTTGATAAGGTACTTCTCATCGTCAAAGTCGAAGGCTTCTGACACCGTTCGTCCTGGCTCATAGCCGTACACATCGCGCGCAATCTGCGCAATACGGTCAAGCTCTGCTTGAGTCACAGGCACTTCGTTCACCGCACCTGAGCCAATGGCACCACGGTTGTTTAGGTCAGCACCGTTGTACTTCTCGTAGGCACCGTAGAAGAACAACTGATCTTCGATCAACGCTCCACCCAACTCAAAGCCGTAGCGGGTTTCTTCATAATCCTGCTGGGCAATCTTGTCACCCTCGAGCTTATCGCCACGGAAGTCATCAGAACCGTAATCAAAGAAAACCGAACCGTAGATCTCGTTGCGACCCGTTTTTGTGACCGCGTTGATGTTACACGCCGAGAAGCCGCCGTAGACAACACTCATAGGCGCCATCTCAACAGCCACGCTTGAAATTGCGTCGTACGGGAAGGGCATACGCTGCGTTGGATAACCGTTCGAGTTAAGACCAAAACCGTCATTCAAGCGCACACCATCAACGGTGAGGCTGTTGTAGCGAGGGTTGGCACCGTTACATTGAACAGCATCAACATCGCCTCGCGACTGATCTACATACAGTCGCGGATCCTGCTGAATAATGTCGTTGATGTTTCGATTGACTGTAGGTGAGTCTTGCAAGGCCGCGACATCAAAAATTGCATTTGGCCCGATAGCTGTTTCAGCAAGCACCACCTGCTCAGCGGTTACAACGACCTCTTCGACTGAAGAGAGGTTGTAGTTAAGTACCGCCGACTGACCAACCGCAAGCGAGACATTCTTTGTCATCGATTTTTGAAGGCCGGTCGCGTTGACCTCGACGTCGTAGGCCACGCCAGCAGGCAAGCCTCTTACCGAGTAGCTACCATTAGCGCCTGCCTCAACCGTTTTAGAAATGCCTGTAGCTCGGCTGGTTACCACGACCGTCGCACCTTCTAAAGGTGCTCCAGAGGTATTAACCACCACACCACGTACCTCAGCCGTTGTTTCCTGTGCTTGCGCAACTGGCGTAACCAGCGCGAAAGACAGCATTGCAGTGGCAACTGTCGCTGCCAACGACTTTTGTGTCGTTTTTAGTCCGCGAACAACCATCAAGTGTCTCCTGAGTTGGGAAATAGATTGGAACCGCGCGTCAAAATACCCCGGCGCCGTGTCCATTAAATTACCGTATTAAGACACTATCGTTACAGCGAAGAACTTATCTGAAAGCTAACCTTTTAAGGGTATCTTTTTTGTCACAACTGCTCGTGACGCTCACTTTAGTCGAGCGTCATTAACATCGGCTTTTCGAAGGCCACCAATCCACTGACATCGCCACGCTCGACTACTCGCACCCAGTCAGGATTAGCTATGAGTGCCCTGCCGACAGCAACCAGATCAAATTCACCCCGATCCAGCATCTCGTTGAGACGATCAAGCGACGCAGGTTTGGCCGCTTTGAAGCCAACCTCACCAGGATCCGGAATGAAGTCCGCGTCAAGACTGACACTACCCACCGTAATCGTGGGCATGCCGGTCAACTTCTTGACCCAGCCAGCGAGATTAAGATCGCTACCCTCGAATTCAGGCTCCCAGAAACGGCGCTGGCTACAATGAAAAATGTCGACGCCCGCATCGACCAATGGCTCAAGAAAGTCAGCCAGCAATGCCTCTGTTGGTGCCAAACGTGCTGTGTAGTCCTGCTGCTTCCATTGTGACCATCGGAGAATAATGGGGAAGTCCTTACCGACCTCGGAGCGACACGCGGCAATAATCTCCGATACGAAACGACCGCGCTCTGCCATCGAGCCACCGTATCCGTCATCTCTCTGGTTGGTGCCTTCCCAGAAAAACTGATCTAGCAAATAGCCATGGGCACCGTGTATTTCAACGGCATCAAAACCGACCGCCTGCGCATCACGAGCACCCTTGGCAAATGCAGCTATCACATCGTCGATATCAGCGGTGGTCATCGTGTGACGGTTGACCTTACCTGGCACATTCATTCCGGAAGGAGCATACCCATCGACATCACCCTCGGGGAGCACACCACGCTTGCGCATACCACCAACATGCCAAAGCTGAGGCGCAATCTTCCCGCCCTCGGCGTGAACCGCGTCGACAACACGTTTCCAGCCCGCCAAGCGGTCGTCACCGTGAATATAAGGAACGCCCGGATATCCACTAGCTGCGATGTGATCGACACAAGTCCCCTCGGTCACGATGAGACCCACACCGCCGGCAGCACGCTTGCGGTAGTACTCGACGTTGGCGTCCGTAGGAATGTTGTCCGGCGACTGATTCCGTGTCATAGGTGCCATTACCACACGATTGTTAAGTTCGAGTCCCCCAACGGTTGTGGGGCTGAGTAGCGTGTCGTGTGAGCTCATGCAGGAAACCTCTTATTCAATCCGTTCACAAATTTTTATTTTCGTCGCAGTGTCATCGCTACGCTGTCAGCAAAGCGAAATACGCGGAGAAGAATAGACCTGCATTCACCCTAAATGCAAAACAAAGCCGGGTTGCGCGTCGAGCCTACGTCCGACTTGAAGTGTTTCGACCCTCATCATCGTCGCATCGACCTCTTGTAAAGTACGGGTTCATCACGAGGCCTCTCTGAATGCGTCATCTTCACTGGTTCCGAACCGACCTACGGCTCAATGACAACCCTGCGCTCGCCAGCCATGCGGCCGCAGACTCATTGCTATGCCTGTTCCTCATGCCCAAGCCAAAGCCATGGTGCAACCTCACAGGTATCGGTGCGCAGCGAGATCGCTTTTTGCGTGAGTCATTGATAGAGCTTAAACAAGAACTTCAGGCGCTTGGTCAAGATCTTCTGGTCTTGGAAGGGTCTCCAGAACTGGTCATACCGCACCTCGTCGAGCGCTACGGCATCACCGAAGTCAGCGTCAGCGACCATCCGGGCTGGGAAGAGAGGCAATCTGTCGCCTATCTTGCGGGAAAACTGGATATCCCCATTCAAATCCATCGCGGTAATACCTTATTCACTGAAGCTGATTTGCCGATGCCACTTGAAGACCTGCCAAAGGTGTTCTCCCCCTTCCGACGAAAGGTTGAAAAACTGAACGTCAGAGGTCCAAAGGCAGCACCAGAACAACTGCCACCGCCACCGTCGGCACAGTTCGATGCCATTCCTCCCTCCATGCACAAGCCGCATCCTGGCTTACCCCTCCCCGGAGGTCGCCGGGCAGGCCTTCGCAGAGTTAAGCAATTTATTTGGGACGACGAATCCGTCACACAGTACAAGCTGACCCGTAATTGCCTGGATGGATTTGACGGTTCAAGCACCTTTTCTCCCTGGCTAGCCAACGGCAACCTATCGGTTCGTGAGGTGGCGCATACCATTTTTGACTTCGAGAAAAGTAAAGTCGCCAACGAGTCCACGTATTGGCTGTTTTTCGAATTGTTGTGGCGTGAATTCTTCTACTGGCGCGCCGAGGTTGATGGTAAGGCACTATTCCTACTCTCAGGGTTAACGGGCAAGCCGCGACGATCCACCTTCGAGCCACGCAATTTCGCGCGCTGGTGCGCGGGTGACACCAACTACCCCATCGTCAATGCTTTGATGCGACAGTTGGTGGCCACTGGCTGGATGAGCAACCGCGGGCGTCAAATCGCGGCGAGCTGTCTTATCAACGAATTGCAGGGTGACTGGCGCTTCGGGGCGGCCTTTTTTGAGAAACACCTGATCGACTATGACGTCGGAAGCAACTATGGGAACTGGCAGTACATTGCGGGAGTAGGAAGCGATCCGCGAGGTGGACGTCATTTCAATTTAGGAAAGCAAACGGCTGAACATGATCCAAATGGCATTTTTGTGGCTAAGTGGGGCGGTGTCCGACCGCTGCAACCCGACTACATCACCGACGCGGCCGATTGGCCTATCGACAGTGAAAAAGTCTGACTTACCCACCAAAGTCTGCCCTGTATGTGACCGTCCGTTTGCTTGGCGTGCAAAGTGGAAGCTCAACTGGGACTCTGTGGTGTATTGCTCTAAACGTTGCTCGGGCCGTCGTTACACGCTGAAGAAAAAGCCGTAGCTAGGCCCACTCCTCAATCATTTTATCGGCCCACTGCACAATCACCGCTCGCTCTTCAGGATCACGTTTACGCCAGTTAGCGGCGATCAAACCCATTCTCGGATTACTGCCGAAGGTATCTAGATGACGGTCGATAAACCGCCAATAGAGACTGTTGTAGGGACAGGCGTCGGGACCGGTGGTCTTAGATGGCTTGTAGCGGCACTGCTGACAGTGGTTGCCCTGCTTCTGTATGTACTTACCACTGGCGGCATAAGGTTTACTTGCGATCACCGCATTATCGCCATACAGGGCCATGCCGAGGGTATTGGGAAGCTCTACCCACTCGTATGCGTCCACATAGACACCGAGATACCAGTCACAGACCTCCATGACATCTAGACCTGCCAAGAGTGCGAAGTTACCGATGACCATCAGGCGCTGAATGTGATGCGCATACCCATGATCGAGCGATTGTTCTATTGCGCGACTCAAGCAGCGCATATCGGTGTTTGCGTCCCAGAAAAAATCAGGTAGGGGACGCGTCGCACCCAATGTGTTTCGGGTTTTATATTCGGGCATCAGTAACCAATAAATGCCGCGTATGTATTCGCGCCAACCCAACACCTGCCGTATGAAACCCTCCGCTGCAGAGAGCGAGCAGTCACCCTCTCGCCAGGCGATCTCAACGCGCTGACAGACCGCCAGTGGGTCAAGCAGCCCACAGTTGATGTACATGGAGATCAGGCCGTGGAAGACCCAGGGTGATTCTTCAACCAGCGCATCTTGATAGGTTCCAAAATCCGCTAGCGCGTAGGTTACAAACCAATCGAACTGGCGCTCTGCCTCAATTCGAGTCACTGCCAGTCGAAACTGACTCAGATCGCCCGGGTTATTGGGGAACCGTTGATTAACCTCAGTAATCACAGCTGACGTTATGTCATCGACCGGCACGTCAGGACGCGCTGGAATCTCACGCTGATTACGCCAACCCGAACGATTATCGGCATCGTAGTTCCACTTGCCGCCGGCGGGTTGGCCGTCGTCCATTAACAACTGGTAGCGCTCGCGCATCTTGCGATAAAAGAACTCCATGCGAAGCTGCTTTTTGCCGCGAGCCCAAAGCTCGAAGTCATCATGGGACGCCAAAAATCGGTCGTCTTCAAGGACTGTCACCGGCACACCGAGCGAGGATGACCATAAATTCCGCATCTGATGCACGAGGCGATACTCTCCCGGCTCACAGACAACGACTTCGGTAGCGGCGGTCTGCACTAGGACGTTACGCACCGCTACTTCTAAACTCGCGACGCCTTCATCGATAGCGATGTAGTGAACGTCGTACCCCAGTGTCTCAAGTTCGACACGGAAGTGACGCATGGCAGCGAACAACAACGCGATCTTGTGTCGGTTGTGGCGCACGTAGGTGGCCTCTTCGGCAACCTCGGCAAGCACAATACTGTCGCGCCCCGGCTCGGCCTGCTTTAAGGCCGGCTGATTGAAACTGAGTTGATCCCCAAGGACCAGAATGAGCTTGGATTCGTTCATGGCTAGGCTTACGATCGACACCTTGGTTCAGACGCATAAACCACAATAAAAAGGTTAGACATGACTGCGCTCAGACTGCTCCTGACACTCATCACGGTATTGGCGCTCGCTGTCGTGCTCGCGATTTATACTCTTGGGCCCGCTGCGCTCGAGAATGCTCAAAACCGCGTCGCTGGGGACAAAGGCGAGGCGCCCGCTCCCGACGCCATGGCACTGCACCAGTCGCTCGATATAGCGGACCTGCACGCCGACACGTTGCTCTGGTACCGATCCATGCTGGAGCGCTCCGATAGAGGTCAGGTCGATGTTCCCCGCATGCTGGATGGCAACATGGCGATTCAGATGCTGACCGTCGTCACGAAGTCGCCCAGCGGTCAGAACTATGACTCCAATTCGGCTGACGCCAGTGACAACATTACCCTGCTCGCTCTGATACAGCGCTGGCCACTCAGCACCAGAAACTCTCTTTTTGAGCGCGCGATGTATCAGGCGGATCGTCTACATGCGTTTGCTGCTGAGAGCGACTCGCTCGCCGTGGTCACCTCCTCAGAAGAACTCAAACAGGTTCTAAAATCGCGAGAAGATGGAAGCAAGCTGATTGCCGGACTCCTAGGCACTGAGGGGTCTCACGCCTTGGATGGCGATCTGGACAACATAAGGCGACTTTACGATGCGGGTTTTCGCATGATGTCGCTTCAGCACTTCTTTGATAACAAGCTAGGTGGCTCGCTCCACGGCGAGTCAAACGCTGGGTTGACGGAGTTCGGCCGCGAGGCGGTGCGCCTGATGGACAGCATGGGCATCATGATCGATGTATCGCACTCCTCGCCGCAGGTTGTCGACGATGTGCTGAATCTTATCGACAGCCCCCTCATTGTGAGTCACACCGGCTTTAAAGGTCATTGTGACCGCAAGCGAAATATCAGCGACGACCTGATAATGCGAATTGCAGAGCGCGGTGGATTGATGGGTGTAGGCTTCTGGTCCGAGGCGGTCTGTGGCACAGATGTCACCGCCATAGCCGATGCCATCGCCTATGGCGTCGAGACCTTCGGGGTTGAGGCGGTTGCACTGGGTTCCGATTGGGATGGTGCGGTGACAACGCCCATAGCCGCTAATGATCTTGCCTATCTAACATCAGCGCTTCTGAAGCGGGGTTTGTCGGAGGACGATATCCGCGCTGTCATGGGTGGCAATACCGTCCGGTATTTCCTCGAACACCTTCCAGCCACTGATTAGCCAGCCACTAATTAGCGCCAACAAAGCGCCCGGCAATGACTTGGGAGTCACCAAAGGGCGCCGACAGCAATCAACACCACAACGAGGCTCGGACAAACGAGATGAGGACAGTGGCATATATCGCCAACCGTCCCAAAGGAAGTAACTCAGGCGTCAAGAAGTAACGGTGCCAAGCGCTTGCGATGATGCATTGCGTCACCGAATTGCTGTTGGCTCCAGGCCGCGCGTCTTATAAACAGCGACGAATCACACTCCCAGGTAAAACCAAAACCACCGTGGAATTGCACCGATCGATCACCCGCATATTGGATGGTGTCTGACGCTTTGGCTTTTGCCATACGACAGGCAACTTCCGCCTCAGTACTGAGAGGGCCATCGTCAATCTCGCTCGATGCGTGATAGACCAGTGACCGGGAGTGCTCCATGCCCACGTAGATATCAACCGTAGGGTGCTTTAACGCCTGAAACGAACCGATCAGTTTACCGAACTGCTTTCGTGTCTTGAGGTAATCCACAATGCCGGCCAGACACGCGGAGGTGGACCCCACGGCCTCTGCAGCCGTCAATAGCGCGCCAATGAGCAGGTAATCTCGGATAGCTGAGGCCACTTTGTCACCTGAGAGCACACGCTGCGCTTTGACACCGGTAAAGTCGAGTGTCGAAGCACGCTTAGTAAGGTCAATCAATGCGTGGGAGGCTTGCGCCTGCGCCGTGACATCGCTGCCCGCCACCAGCGCAACCACAGCGTCGCCTGCTGCATCTGACCCAACAACCGCAATCCACGTTGCTTGCGCCGCATCGGGCACCATGAACTTACTGCCAGACAGCACACCGTCCGCATCAACGCTGACGCCCGTATTGGTGCCACCCCAGTCGCTACCATCTAGATAGGCAACGGTTGCAGCACAGCCGCCCGAAATGTCTTCAAGTACATCTTCCTCGGCAATACCACCGGCTCGGCGAATGAGCTCTGCCGCCAACACGGTCGACACCAGCGGCGTACCCATAAGTCCTTTACCCATCGACTCAACAACAGGAATCAAAGCGGCGATCCCCAGCCCTGAACCACCAACGGATTCCGGAAGGTTAATGCCGGTCCAACCGAGGTCCACCAGTTCCTGCCAGACAGGCTCAGAGAAGCCAGCTTCGCTCTCTAGTAGCTTCCTTACCTCGCTGCCGGGCGACTTGTCCTTCACAAATTCCCGCGCAACATCGAGCAACATACCCTGCTCTTCGGAAAAATCGATCTTCTTGCTTCCAATAATGGCACTCATCGCTTGACCTCCTTACGACTTGGGCAGGCCGAGCACGTGCTCGCCAATGATGTTGGCTTGAATCTGGGTAGTGCCACCGCCAATGGTGGTTCCGAAGTTCGCAAAGTAAGCCCGCTGCCAGAATCCACCCATGTACGCCTTATCGTCCTCCATAAAGAGCGCGCCCTGCGCACCCTGAACGTGGGCACCCATCATTTTGAGCCGCCGCGCGTACTCGGTGTGACGGTACTTGTTCGACAGGGCAATGCCGAAGGGGTAGTCAGTGTTCAACGCCGGGATACCCGCGCGTCGATCGCTAATCGAATTAGCCTTCGCTTCAATGGCCAGTTTGACCAGCTCATCGCGAATCATCGCGTCTTCAAGAATCGGAGCGCCGTCTCGCTCAAAGTCATGCATGGCATCCATCAGGTCTTCGAGACCTATCGATTGCATCGAGTGAGCGCTGGCCTGACCGGCGATTACACCTCGCTCGTACTCGAGCGTCTTCATCGCCATTCGCCAACCACCGCCCTCATCGCCCAACAGGCAAGATGCGGGAATCCGCGCGTCGGTGAAGAAGGTCTCATTAAAGCCGTACTCACCGGTCACTTTTCTGATGGGCCGCGCCTCAACACCGGCAACTTTCATTGGGGCCAGGAAGAACGACAGACCATCGTACTTTCTGGCCGTGCTGGTATCGGTTCGCGCCAGTAAAATCATATGGTCCGCGTAATTGCCGAGCGTCGTCCAAATCTTGCTGCCATTCACGATGAACTCGTCACCATCACGAACCGCTCTTGTCTGCACATTACCGAGGTCGGAGCCATGATCTGGCTCCGAGAAACCCTGACACCAGATTTCTTCTCCGGTCAGAATGTTTTTGATGTAACGCTTCCTATCTTCCTCGGTACCCACGTCGAGCAACAATGGCCCAGTCCAGTTGAGACCGATGGTGTTAAAAATAATCGGTGCGTTATGAGCACCCAAGGCTTTGTCGACAATGCCCTGATAGGCGGGATCAGCACCTTGACCGCCATATTCGGTAGGCCAGTGCATACCCAGGAATCCTGCGCTCCATAACTTGTGCTGCCACTCGCGTAGGAAGTCCAGCTGCTGCTCAGTGCCGACTTCCAGAAACGTCAGCGGTAACAGGAAGCCGGGCTTCTTGGGGACGTTCTCCAACATCCATTTATCGATGTCGGCTTGAAAGTTCTGCAAGCTCGTTTCCGTTGCACTCATATCATTCACCTTTCTTATTTTTAGAGCCCGTACTGGCGGCTCGCTAAATCTCTCATTATCTCTTCGGAGCCACCGCCGATCGCATTGACCCTGACCTCGCGGTAGATTCGCTCAACGCGATTCCCGCGCATGTAGCCAATGCCGCCAAGTATCTGCATGGCCTCGCGCGCGCAGAACTCCATCACTTCGCTTGCTTGCACCTTTAACAGCGCAATATCGCCGGCGTTAGGCTCGCCCGCCTCAATGGCTTCGTAACACATACGAATGTACGCCTGAGTCGCGTTGAGCTTCTGCTTCATCATAGCAATCTTGTGCCGAATAACCTGGTGGTCCGCCAAACGCTTGCCGAAGGTTTGGCGCTCGGTGGCCCAGGCAACAGCCTCTTCCATACACACGCGACCAAAGGCCTCCATAGAGGCGGCCATGCCCATGCGCTCCGAATTGAAGTTCGTCATGATGACTTTAAAGCCCTGATTCTCCTGACCGATGAGGTTAGTGACGGGCACCCGGACATTGTCGAAATACAAAGTTGCCGTATCTGACGCCCACCAACCCATCTTTTTGTCGAGTGGCGTTCGCGAGAAGCCCTCTGCGTCGGTTGGGATGAGCAACATCGAAACGCCCGTCGCACCCTCGCCTCCGGTTCGCACCGCAGTAGATACGTAATTGGCGCGCATACCGCCCGTGATATAGGTTTTCGAACCGTTCACAATGTAGTGATCGCCATCGCGCACCGCCGTGGTTTTCAAGCTCGCAACATCCGAGCCCCCACCAGGCTCAGTGATACCCAGCGAAATCCAAGATTCACCGCGCAGCACGGGTGGTGCGATCTCAGCCTTCATCTCCTCAGTTCCCCAATTGATAACCGGGGGTAGGCCAATGCCGTGAACCATCAGCGATGCTGATAAGCCGCCTACACCCACGCGCGACAGTTCCTCATTGATGATCCAGTTGTGCCAGCTGTCAGTTTCCATGCCGCCGTATTGCTCTGGATAACCGGCGCCGAGCAGCCCTACTTCGGCGGCCTTCGGCCAAAGCTCGATGGGGATATGACCTGCCTCATCCCAGTCCTCCGCATAAGGCATGATTTCCTTGTCGATAAAACGCCGGAGCGCATCCCGCCAGGCCAAGTGATCCTCGGTTAAATGCGGGTTTGGAATGCGTGCAGAGTCAAACGTGAGGCTCATAGTGGGTTCCCAGGACTATTTTTCTTGTACTCGGATTTATAGGCGGCTGAAGGGGGCGAGTCAAATCGAATAACACGCTAGAATGGCATCCGCGAATACGAGGTATGCGTAGTTTGTAAGGCATCGACCAGGCCTTAAAGCAAGATCACAGGAACCAACATGCGATTTATTGGTGCGTCGAATTACGACCACGGAACCCAGCCCAAAATAGGCGTGCTGCTGACCAACCTCGGGACGCCTGAGGCACCAACAGCGAAAGCGCTACGCCCGTACCTTAAGCAATTCCTTTGGGACCCCCGAGTCGTCGAAGTACCCCGCCTGCTGTGGTGGATGATTCTGCATGCCTTCATTTTGACGACTCGTCCAAAGAAGTCAGCGGAAGCCTACTCTGAAGTCTGGACTGAACGAGGCTCGCCTTTGCTCTACCACCTTGAGGATCAGGTCGCTGGTGTTACCGAGCGGCTGCAAGCTCAATGGGGCGATAATATTGTTGTTAAGGGTGCGATGCGCTACGGACAGCCCTCCATTGGCTCACAGGTTCAAGCACTTCTCGGCGAGGGAGTTCAACAGCTGGTGGTGCTCCCGCTCTACCCTCAATTTGGGGGACCAACGACAGCCTCAACCTTTGATGCACTGTCCGATGAGCTTCAGGGACAAAGATGGCTGCCCGATCTGCGGTTCGTGAGCTCTTATCATGACCATCCCGCTTATATCAAAGCCATTGCCGACAGCATTCGCGAGCATTGGGAGTCCCATGGGCGAGCCGATAAATTGGTGCTCTCCTACCATGGCATGCCAAAGCGCTACCTGTTAGAAGGCGACCCCTATCACTGCCAGTGTATGAAGACCTCGCGGCTTGTTGCAGACGAGCTGGGACTGTCTGAAGACGACTATATGTCCACGTTTCAGTCGCGATTTGGTCGCGACGAGTGGCTAAAGCCCTACACCGACGAAACACTGCAGGGTCTTCCAGAAGCAGGTGTTAAGTCATTGCAGATCGTGTGTCCCGGCTTCTCAGCGGACTGCCTAGAGACTATCGAAGAAATCGGTATGGAAAACCGCGACTACTTCATTGAAGCGGGTGGCGAGCGTTATGAGTACATCCCTTGCCTCAACGCGACAGACAACCATATCGATTTGCTGACGACCTTAGTGACCGAGCAGTTAAACGGATGGACGGCTCCCAAATACGATGCCGACGTGACCAAGGCAGAAGCCGTTCGCCTGGGTGGTAACTGAGCCGATAGATACTCCTTGGGTTGTATTACTCAGCGGTGAGAAGATCCGAACTAAAGTTTGAGAGCCTATTTGGTAGATTACTGCCCTACTGATGAGCTATTGATGATAGTGGGGCTCTAATACGCCCAAAGCCAAGGCGATCAGAAGCCCCACAGCAAAACTCGCGGTCAATTTAACGCGGTCGTGACTGTGGAACTGGACTTCCGGCAGGAGATCCGCAAGCGCAATGCAGATGAAGGCGCCTGCGGAAAACGCGAGAGCCGCCGGGAGCACGCTGGCTATCGGTCCACTGAATCCTAAATAGAACAGGATCGCCGAAATCGGGCAGAGCAGCGCAAACAGCGTATTAGCAATGCCCCGGTGTTTTTCGCTCCAGCCATCCAAACGCATCATGGTTTCAATCGACAGTGCATCCAGCGGCTTGTGCAGCAAGATAGCAACGAACACACCGAGACCGGGCAATAACAGTGAATCCACCTCCACACGGAGAATCGCACCTAAGGCAACCCCATCGAGAATGGTGTGGATGCTCAGCCCCAGAAACAGGCCCATCCAACCCACGTCGCGCGGCGGATGCGCATGGTTGTGCGCATGGGCGTGATCATGCTCATTGCCGTATAAGCAATCATCACCACCTGTCGCAATGTCGTGCTGATGAAAATGGAACAAACGCAACAGCAACAACATAAAGACCAAACCACCCACGACAAAATACATGGTGTGGTCGATGGACTGGCCCAGTTCAACGCTGTGGGGAATCAGATGAAAACCGGCGACACCCAGCATCAAGCCAGCCACAAGACTCATAACGAGCTGAGTTTGCACATGCGTGAGGGCAAAGCGCCGTGGCAACCACCCTCCAATACACGAGGCGACAAATAAAGCAGTGCTGTAAGCCAGAAGCGTTGTCATGAAATCCTATCCGCTATCGCGTGGTAATGAGGTTATCTCGATGGATGAGCTCTTCTTCGCCACCAAAACCAAGAATGGCCTCGATATCAGCTGATGCTCTACCGAGTAGCTTCTTTGCATCAGCAGAGCTGTAATTTGATAAGCCTCGTGCTATCTCCTCACCATCAGAATCAACGCAACGGACCAAGTCACCCCGCAAAAAGTCGCCGGTCACAGCCGTGACGCCCACTGGAAGCAAGGACCGACCTGCCTTCGAAACGCCTTTAACGGCACCCGCGTCCAGGATCAGCTGACCTTTGGGATACAAAAGCGATGCAAGCCATTGCTTTCGCGCTGGCTGAGGCTGTTTTTCCGTAGTGAAGAGCGTACCCGTGATCGCGCCATTAGCAATGCGCCTCGCCACCTCTGGCTCCCGACCGTCTGCGATAACAGCGAGTGCGCCAGAGCGCGCGGCGAGGCGTGCCGCGCGTAATTTACTGACCATGCCACCGCGCCCCAAAGTCGAGCCCTCTGAGACCATGGCATCCAGCGACGTATCGTGCGCGTCCGTTTCTTGAATCAGGGTGGCATCAGACACAGCCCGCGGATCAGCACTAAACAGACCCTGCTGATCTGTGAGCATCAGGAGTGCATCCGCATCGATGAGATTAGCTACCAGCGCCGCCAAGGTGTCGTTATCGCCAAAGCGAATCTCGTCAGTCACCACCGTGTCGTTCTCGTTCACGATAGGGATCACACCTTTGTCCAGCAGCGTTTGAAGCGTTGCGCGTGCATTGAGGTAGCGATCACGCGATTTCACATCATCGTGACTGAGCAGGATCTGTGCGCAAAGGTAACCCGAGGGCGCAAAAGCCGCCTCGTAAGCTTGCACTAGCGATGACTGGCCCACGGCCGCTGCCGCTTGCAGTTCATCGAGTGCGGATGGACGGGTGTCCAAGCCCAGACGCGCAAGTCCTGCGGCCACGGCACCACTCGAGACAATGATGATCTCTCGGCCTTGCTCGCGTAGCGCAATAACATCACTGGCAAGCCGCGCTATAAATTCGTGACTCAGCCCCTGACCATTGTCCGTCAGGATGGCACTACCAATTTTGATGACCCAGCGGCGCGCGGTAGTGAGTGCTTGGCGACTGCTCTCTGTCAACTTCGGTACTCAACCTCAACATCGCCATCATCAGCGTCGTCGTCATCATCCTGTTGCGCTGCCAAGCGAGCCGCCTTCCGCTCGAGTCGCAGTGATTCAATACGCTCGCGGGCTTCGCTTTGCATTTGCATCTGAACGTCCTGTTCGTGCAGCTTCAGCTCCTCATCTTCCGCTTCTTGCTCGTTCAAATATTCGATAGCGGTCATTAAGTCACCGCTAAGACGGTCTGTTTCTCGGCCGCTGATTGCTGAAATCTCATAAACCGGACCCTCCCATTGAAGCGCCTCGAGTATCGCCTCGCGTCGCGAAGCCAAGGTCTCTTCATCAATAAGGTCGATCTTGTTCAACACCAGCCATCGTGGTCGGGCTGCAAGAGTGGGGCTGAAACGTTCAAGCTCGCGCACAATCGACAGTGCCTGCTCCGCAGGGTTGCTCTCATCAAACGGCGCGACATCCACCAGGTGAAGCAAAATACGGTTACGTGTGAGGTGCTTTAGAAAGCGAATTCCTAATCCCGCGCCATCTGAGGCGCCTTCAATCAACCCCGGAATATCAGCGACAACGAAGGAACGGTATGCATCGACTTTAACGACACCCAAATTCGGTACCAGCGTGGTAAAGGGGTAGTCGGCTACTTTCGGCTTCGCTGCCGATACGGCGCGGATCAACGTCGACTTACCAGCGTTGGGAAGCCCCAGCAGGCCAACGTCTGCCAGTACCTTGAGCTCCAGTTTTAAGGTGCGCGACTCGCCGAGTGTTCCCTCGGAAAACTGCCGAGGTGCGCGGTTGATACTCGATTTGTAACGGGTATTGCCAATGCCATGAAAACCGCCTTGTGCCACAACCAGTCGGTCACCCGCCGCTTGTATGTCACCCAGGATCTCGTCGGTTTCCTCATCGATGATGGTCGTGCCCAGTGGCACCGGCAGCACAATGTCTTCACCCGCTTTGCCAGTACAGTTACGACCACGACCGGACTCACCGTTTTGAGCGCGAAACTTTCGCGTGAAGCGATAGTCGACCATGGTGTTGAGCGATGCGCTTCCCTCTAGGATCACACTGCCGCCATCACCACCGTCACCACCATCTGGGCCGCCGAGAGGGATATATTTTTCACGCCGAAAACTGACACAGCCGTTCCCGCCTTTACCAGCATGAACTTCAATTACTGCTTCATCGACAAATTTCACGCGTCACTCCCGCAAGCTCTCGCTCACACACCAGTCGTGAACCAAAAAAAAAGCCCCGTCGACTGACAGGGCTTTTGCGAAAACTATGCTGCTATCAGCCTGTCACAATGCGAACTTGCTTACGATTTTGCGGTCCGCCTGTGTAGAACTCAACTTTACCGTCTGCAGTTGCAAACAATGTGTGGTCTTTGCCTACACGAACGTTAGCGCCTGCGTGGAACTTTGTACCGCGCTGCCGAACGATGATGCTGCCAGCTGAGACTGCCTGACCACCGAAGGCCTTGACGCCAAGGCGTTTGCTTTCGCTATCGCGACCGTTACGGGTACTACCACCAGCTTTTTTGTGTGCCATTAGATTACTCCCCGATTATCCCTTGATACCTGTGATCTTCACTTCCGTGTACCACTGGCGATGACCTGTCTCATTGCGGTAGTGCTTACGACGGTTGAACTTCACAATTTTAATCTTTTCGTGGCGACCGTGGCTCACGACTTCAGCAGTGACCGAGCTACCTTCGACAACCGGTGCACCAATCTTTACGTCAGCGCCTTCGCCAACCATCAGCACCTGATCAAATTCGACCGACTCGCCCGTAGCCACTTCAAGCTTCTCGAGCTTGAGGACTTCGCCTTCTTCAACGCGGTGCTGCTTTCCACCGCTAACAATTACTGCGTACATGTGTATTTCCTTCCAGTTAGCCTGCTCGCTGTATGAAAACCGCCGTGGCGGGGCAGAGCGTAGGCACTCGAGTGTTGATCACAAACAAGGGCGCGGAGAATACGTGGTTTATTGGACTGACGCAAGGCGAAGATAGGGTGAATATCCCACTTCGTGACAACAAAGACGGCGACATCTTATAATCCCGCCTCGCCTCGAAAAGGTCGCCTAGCGACCCAGTGATAATAGTCCTGTGATAAATGAAATAAGAGCCAGTGTTGAGGCTGAGTTCGCCAAAGTAAACGCACTCATCGTTGACCAGTTGCACTCAGATGTCGACATGGTCGAAAACGTCGGGCAATACATTGTCGATGCCGGCGGTAAGCGCTTACGCCCCCTGCTGGCGTTACTAGCTGCTGCATCTGTGGGCGAGGTGACAGAAAAGCACATTAAGTTCGCGGCGATTATTGAATTCATCCATACCGCCACGTTGTTGCACGACGATGTCGTGGATATTTCAACGCTCAGGCGTGGACGCCCGACGGCTAACAGTGAGTTTGGCAACGCGCCCAGCGTGCTCGTTGGAGACTTTTTGTATACCCGCGCCTTCCAGCTCATGGTTCAGCTAGACGATATGCGTGTGCTGAAGCTCATGGCTGATGTCACCAATCTGATTGCCGAAGGTGAAGTGATGCAGTTGGTGCGCGCTGGCGATCCTGACACAACGCGCGAACAGTACTTCGATGTCATCACCCGAAAGACCGCCATTCTTTTTGCCGCTGCCTGCGAGGGCGCGGTCATGCTCAGCGGCGAGAACGACGATACCCTCAAGCGAATGCACGATATTGGTCTCAATTTAGGCATCGCTTTCCAGTTAATCGACGACGTACTCGATTACGAGGGAGACCCTGAGACAACGGGCAAAAATGTCGGTGATGATCTCAATGAAGGAAAGCCAACACTGCCGCTGATCCATGCCATGAGTCACTGCACGCCCGATGAGGCAGCGTTGATTGCTGATGCGCTACGCACCAAATCTGCTGACCGACTCAGTGAAATTATCGCATTAGCCGACAGCTCCGGCGGCATCCGCGAAACACGCAACGCCGCTGTTGAGCACTGTGAACGGGTGACATCGGCACTTGCAGAACTGTCATCAAGCCCCGCTAAACTAAGCCTCGAGAAACTGGCTGAATTTTCTATTCGTCGGGAGAGTTAACCCATGCTGCAAAGCAGTGACCACGTCACCCTGATGTCAGAGGCGGACAGGCTTCGCACAAAATCTGTAGCGACTCTACTCGACCAACACTCTGACCGCGTTTCCCAACTGACCGTCACAGGCGCGGGCTTGACGCTAGATGCATCGAAGCAACTAGTTGACGAGCAGGCACTCGAGGCATTAGCTGCATCGGCAGCAGGTGCTGATCTCGCAGGCGCCTACGAGCAATTAGTCACGGGTACTGAAGTCAACATCACCGAAGAGCGCGCCGCCCTGCACACACTGCTGCGCGGTACGGCTCAAGATGCGTCGCCCACCTTGGCCAATGAAGTAAACACAACGCTCAGCCGAATGCGCGCGGCCACTGAGGCCATCCATTCAGGCGATCACGTTGGTGCCGCAGGTCAGCGTTTCACGGACGTCATTAACATTGGCATTGGAGGCTCAGACCTTGGCCCGCGGATGGTCTGCCGGGCATTAGACGATGCCTCGCCAAAGCTCAGGACTCACTTCATATCCAACGTTGACCCTCACGATCTGGATGTGGTGACGCGCGGCCTCAATCCTCAAACCACGCTTCTTGTCATCTGTTCCAAGACCTTTACAACCGAAGAGACACTGACCAACGCAAAGCGTGCACGGTCCTGGCTTATCGACGGCGGGGTGTCTGAGACCGCAATTGGTCACCACGTGTTTGCTGTGACCACCAACCTTACTGCGGCTGCCGAGTTTGGTATCGGCGAAGACGCCTGCTTCCCAATGTGGGACTGGGTGGGTGGTCGTTATTCGGTCTGGTCCGCGATTGGCCTCGTGATCGCGCTGGGATTTGGTTGGCCCACGTTTGCGAGCTTCCTCGCTGGCGCCAAGGCGATGGATGAGCACACGCGGGCAGCCGAGTGTACAGAGAATCTGCCAATGATGATGGCGCTTCTCGAGCTTTGGAATACGCGCTATCTGAACACCGAGACACACCTTGTACTACCCTACTCGCAGCGACTCGAGCACCTTGCCGACTTCCTGCAGCAGCTCACCATGGAAAGCAACGGCAAGCGGGTAACTCTCGATGGACAGGCTATCAACGAAGTTACAGCGCCAGTGCTGTGGGGATCCGCCGGGACTATTGGCCAACACTCCTATTACCAGCTGTTACACCAGGGAAATCGACGGTTCAGCGCGGACATTGTCTTACCGTTAACCAATGGCGACGTGGATAAAGACGCGCACCGCAAACTCGCATCTAATGCGCTTGCACAGAGCCGCGCATTTTTGATTGGCCGAAGTGCAGAAGAGTCACAGACACTTGCTGCAGATAAAGGTTTGGCCAGCGAACTGGCACCTCACTTTGAGATGCCCGGTAATCATCCGCACAGTACGCTGGTCATGGACTCGGTTAATCCCCAAACCGTCGGAGCGCTGATCGCCGCCTACGAGCATAAGACCTACTTCCTGTCGGTTTTGATGGGGCTAAACGCTTTTGATCAATGGGGTGTTGAACTGGGTAAAGTCATCGGCAAGCAGATTCGGGCAACGCTAGAGAGTGGCGAGGGGCTTGATGATCTTGATGCTTCGACTGCAGCCCTGGCGACATCCTGGCGCGAAGCCAATAGCTAAACATTTCCGAGGCGGAGGCGTCTCTGAGTTTTGTGAATTACAAAAACAGCGGGTGGGCTCACCCCTTTGTTTGGGTAATCACAGTGGAATCGCCCTCGAGTAATGCGAGGTCACTGACCTGTCGCCTTAGGCCAATGCGAAGTAGCTAAGCCCTGTTTTTTGGGACAAACAAAAACAAACACGCAAAAAAAAGCCCGGCAAAGCCGGGCTTTTTTCAAGCTTCTATTTAAACACGCTCAATGATGATCGCGGGTGCCATACCACCAGCGGCGCACATGGTGATCAGGGCATAGCGGCCTTGCTGACGCTCTAACTCATCCAACGCAGTGCCCACCAGAATTGAGCCTGTCGCACCGATAGGGTGACCCAGGGCCATTGCACCACCGTTGATGTTCACCTTCTCACGATCAAGATCGAGTCGACGAATGAAACGCTCTGCTACGACAGAAAATGCCTCGTTGATCTCCCATATGTCGATGTCGTCTTTCGTCAAACCAGCTTTCGCGAGCACCTTCTCTGCAGCGGGCACGGGCGCATTCAACATGAGTGTTGGACAATCCCCCATGTTAGCTGTCGCAACAATGCGCGCACGCGGCGTCATGCCAGTTCTTTCCATATAGGACTCAGACGCGAGCAACAGTGCCGCTGCACCGTCCACGACACCTGACGAGTTGCCCGCATGGTGAATGTGGTTGAACTCGGTGATTTCAGGGTAGCGACGCTGAATCAACGCGCCGTAAGTTGTGCCGTCCTCGTCAATAGGTACGTCACGGACGACGCTGAATACGGTTTTAAGATCAGCCAATCCTTCTTTGGTGGTCTCGGGACGAGGGAACTCTTCGTGATCAAGCGCAATAGATCCATCAGGGTTCTTGACAGTGATCAGTGACTTGTCAAAGCGACCTTCTGCAATGGCGCGAGCTGCGCGAGCTTGGCTCACCAACGCTAGGTTATCGACAGCATCGCGATCGATACCTTCGAGCGTAGCAATCGCATCTGCACAGACACCCTGCTGTGATTGCGGGTGCATTTCACGCAGGTGCAGATTGCCCGAATCAATCATGGGCGGCTTACTTGGATCGCCGATTTGCGAGTGGTAACTCATCATTTCGGTGCCACCAGCAATAACCAGATCCTCCATACCGGACATAATCTGGGCCGCTGCAAGATTCACGGTCGTGATGCCAGAACCGCAGAAACGGTCGAGAGTGACGCCCGAAGAACGCACGTCATAGCCGGCATTCAGTGCCGCCATGCGACCGAGGTCACCGCCCTGCTTACCGCTTTGCGAGGACGTTCCCCAGATAATGTCATCAACCTCAGCGGTATTGAGATTGTTCCGCTCAGCCATTGCGCTGAGCACAGTTGAACCAAGGTAAGACGGATGAAGGTGTGCGAGGGCACCCTTGCCCACTTTTCCGATACCTCGAGGTGTCCGGCATGCATCGATAATGTATGCGTTACCCATAATGCTTCTCCTGAGAGTGAGTTTTGAGCCTACAGGGCTCTTTTTATTTGAGCCCGCTGGGCCCGGTCTATTGTTTTAGCCGTCTTTGCAAAGCCGCTAATTTTCCTTGATGCGTTACGCTACGTTGACTACGTAGTTCGGTCAAGCGACCAAACCCCGAGCCCGACCGCGCGTTCTCGGAGTGTGTTAAAGAGAGAATAGTGGAAACCTACAGGCAGGCAGCCTCGACCAAGGCAATTTCCTCTTGGGTCAATCGAGGGTCACGCTCTGCATCAATACACTCCTGAAGCTCCTCACGGTTTTTTACTCCCAAAATGACCGAGCCTAAATCCGGTATCGACAGCGCGTAACGGTGCGCGAGTCTCGCCGGTGTTTGACCCCATTCGGCGGCCAACTTACGAAACCCCACCGCGCGATCAAAATCGAGTTGGTCAGGGTCGTCTGCCGCTAGTTCTCGATCCATTTTTGATGTCAGCGCACCAGCTTGTACCGCTCTAATCGCCAATGCGGGTACATCGTTGGCTCGGCAGGCATCGAGAATGCCTCGACAATCGAATGAGTCAGTTACATAGGCAATATTACCTGCTGAGTTCAGCGGGTTTACGGCGCACTGCACTGCGGTTGGTGGTGACTCTGATGCAATAACAGACTCAAGCGCTGACTGCTGACCAAGTGCGAAACCCCAACCGCCAATTTTGCCCTCGGCTTGCAGGCGCTCGAATGCCGGGATCACCAATTCCATGAAATAGGTCAAAGGCGTAGCTATGCGGTCGCGAAGCTCGTTGTAATGCGATAGCACGTGGCCGTCTTCGATCAATTGAGAATGGAGAAAGAAGAGGTCAGCACGCTCAATACCCATCGTTTGCAGCGAGCGTGTCAGCGATGCGTTCAGTTTGTCGTAGGTATTCTCAGGTTCGACATGGCCAAGGCGATACTTGGTGGTAAATCGAAAGCCAGAGGTATCCATGCCTTTGAAGGCCTCGCCGATTACCGTCTCAGCTTCGCCACGACCGTACATAGGAGCCATATCAAAGTGTGTGATGCCCTGCTCGGCTGCTAAACGGGCCGTTGCCACAGCCTCCTCGCGGGTTGTCTCACCCCAGACCTGACCCAGTCCACCACCGCCTAAAGTGAGTGCACTCACTGACCCAAACGGTTTGAACGGTCTGCTTTCCATGTGCCAGGGCCCTCAAAAAACGAGCGTGAAGTGAACGCGATGCCTTGAGGCTAGGAGGATGTGCGGAAGAGGTCAAATGGCCGGCCGAAGAAGCTCGCAGTGATGACCTATGGGCTCTAAACGTAAACGGCTATCTGAGGAACTCTGTGAATAGCCTTTTATGTGGAGTTCTTCTACGGCCTGTTCTAATTGGCTTGGTGCGCAGCGCAATGCTCTCATTTATGCCGTCAGGTAAGTCCGTTAGGCAGCGTCAATGATCGCCAATAACTCCTGCGTTTTCTCTGCCATCAGCGCTTCATCGCCGCGACTTTCAACGTTCAGGCGAACCACCGGCTCCGTATTCGACATACGGAGATTGAAGCGCCAGTCATCGTAACTCAGACTTAAGCCATCCATGTGCTCAATGGTATTCGCACCATCCGCATACAATGATTCAACCTTGGCAATCAACGCCTGCGCATCGGACACCGTACGATTGATCTCACCCGAGCAGGGGAAGGCCTTGGTGCGCTCCTCAACTAAAGACGCTAGCGTTTTACCGGTCGTGGACATGATCTCAGCAACCAACAACCAGGGAATCATGCCGCTATCGCAGTAGGCGAAGTCTCGGAAGTAATGGTGCGCGCTCATCTCACCACCATAGACGGCATCGACGCGTCGCATGGTTTCCTTGATGAAGGCGTGACCGGTTTTACTCTGCTCAGCACTGCCGCCAGCGGCCTTGGCTACATCGATGGTATTCCATGTCAGGCGGGGATCGTGAACAACGATTTGATCGCCAGACTTTGCAAGAAACGCTGACGCCAGCAACCCAACGACGTAATAACCTTCAATGAAGTTACCTTCGTGGTCGTAGAAGAAGCATCGGTCAAAGTCACCGTCCCAGGCGATACCCATGTCCGCACCTGTCTCGCGGACCAGCGCGGCTGAGGCGACACGGTTCTCCTCCAACATGGGGTTTGGCACACCGTTGGGGAAGTTACCATCGGCCTCGTGATGGAGCTTGATGAACTCAAAAGGCAGGTGGGGCTCGAGAAGATCTACCACTCGGCCCGCGCCACCGTTACCGGCCGTACAGACAATCTTAAGCGGCTTCAACGAGTCGATATCGACGTAACTGAGTAAGTGCTCCTTGTACGCCTCGCTAGTATCGACTGCTTCGTAACCTCCGCGAGTCGCGGCAGGACTGAAGTCGTTAGCTTCCGCTCTGCCTTGAATCTCTTTTAATCCCGAATCGCCCGAAATGGGTCGTGACTCAGCGCGCACAAACTTCATTCCGTTGTAGTCTTTTGGGTTGTGGCTTGCGGTTACACAGATGCCGCCGCCAACCTGCAGGTGTGACGTGGCGAAATAAATCTCCTCGGTACCACACTGCCCAATATCAAAAACGTCGACGCCCTGTTCTCTCAAGCCATCGATCAAGGCCGCTTTTATGGATTCCGAGGTGAGGCGAATGTCGTGACCCACTACGACAGTGCCAGGCTGAATGACCTCGGCATACCCCTGTCCTATGCGCTTGGCGATATCTTCATTGAGTTCGTCGGGAATGCGCCCGCGGACATCGTAGGATTTAAAACAGCGAATCGGCTCTGGCACGGGGTACTCCTTACAAAAACACCTTACAAACAGGTCACCTGGGGATCAGCTCAATACAAATTTTCGTAGACGAAATTCGTCGCTTCGACAAAACCCGGAACACTGCCGCAGTCAAAGCGCTGACCTTCAAATTTGTAAGCCAATACACAGCCCTTGTTAGCCTGTGTCTGAAGCGCATCGGTGATTTGCACCTCGCCATTACGACCCGGAGGTGTATCACGAATAATGTCGAAAATATCAGGCGTCAGTATATAGCGGCCGATCACCGCGAGGTTGCTGGGCGCATCCTCTGGAGCGGGTTTTTCGACCATCTTATCGACTCTGTACAGTCGATCGCCCATCGCCTCGCCCGAAATCACGCCATAAGCACTAATTTGATCCTCCGGCACTTCCATGACAGCAACGATGGAACAGCGGAACTGGTTGTACAGCTCCGACATTTGCGCGAGTACCCCAGCGCCCCCTTGATTAATACACATATCATCGGCGAGAAGGACACCGAACGCCTGATCGCCAATAAGCGGCTCCCCCGTCAAAATAGCGTGTCCCAGCCCCTTCATTTCACGCTGGCGCACCATCGTGAACACGCCGTTCTCAATGACATTTCGAATGCCCTCAAGGTACTTCTCTTTTGAAGTACCAGAAATCTGATGCTCGAGCTCGTAGGAGATATCAAAGTGATCCGCAATAGCGCGTTTTCCGCGTCCCGTTACGAACGCACAGTTGGACATCCCAGCCTCGAGCGCCTCTTCCACGCCGTACTGCAACAGGGGCTTATTCACCACAGGGAGCATTTCTTTCGGTGTGCTCTTAGTCGCTGGCAAAAAACGGGTTCCGTAACCGGCGACCGGGAATAAACACTTCTGAATCATGAACTTGACCTCTAAATCGCTGTTACGTTACTTATCCGAGCGCCCGTAAACGTCCTCAAAACGGACAATGTCATCCTCGCCGAGATAACTACCTGATTGGACCTCGATCAACTCCAGCGGAAACTTCCCAGGATTGGTTAGTCGATGCTTTGCACCAATGGGAATGTACGTGGATTGGTCTTCCTTGAGTAATAGTGTTTCGTCTCCATTGACCACTTCCGCCGTGCCGCGAACAACAACCCAGTGCTCGGCTCGGTGGTGATGCATTTGTAGCGACAACTGCTGTCCGGGATTGACCACAATGCGTTTGACCTGAAATCCCTCGCCCACAATCAGTGATTCGTAAGAACCCCAGGGACGGAACACTCGGTGATGTACATCGGCCTCACTTCGGTCCGATGCTTTCAGAGCATTAACGATGTCTTTAACGTCTTGAACCGAGTGCCTGTCGGCCACCATCACGGCATCCGCAGTTTCAACCACCACTATGTCCCTGACTCCCGTTGTGGTCACCAAACGCGACTGACTGCGGACGTAACTGTTCTGGGTCTTATTGAGCACCACATCACCCTGAGTGACGTTGCCCGCGGAATCTTGATCACCAGCTTCCCAAAGTGCAGACCAAGCCCCAATATCGCTCCAATCGCAATCGAGCGAGACCACAGCGCCCTGCGGCGTATGTTCCATGACGGCATAATCGATGCTGTCCGATGGGCACGTAGCGAAGATTTCAGCATCGGGGCGAATGAAATCCATATCGCGCTCGGCCTGCTCCATGGCCAGCTCACAAACTCTGGCCATCTCGGGCTGAAATTGAGCAAGCGACGCCAAAAATTGTCCGGCAGTGAACATGAACATGCCGCTATTCCAAACGTAATCTCCCGAGGCGATATAAGCCTCTGCTGTCGGCTGATCGGGCTTTTCAACAAACTGCTCGAGGACAGAGACGTAAGTTGCGAGTGCCTCTCCCCGCTTGATGTACCCGTAGCCAGTCTCGGGGCTTGAAGGGACAAGCCCAAAGGTAACCAACTTGCCTTGGCTCGAGGCGGATGCAGCTTTTTCAATGGCGTCGATCAGCGCCGCGGGCTTACCAACATAATGATCGGCTGGCAGCACCAAGAGGTTGACCTCAGGATCTGAGGCCGATGCTGCAATCGCTGCCAGTGCAATGGCAGGCGCCGTATTCTTGCCTTCGGGTTCTAGAATGATCGTCGGCGAGGTTAAACCCAATTGCCGCACCTGCTCCGCCACCAGGAATCGGTGCTCTTCATTGCAGACAATGATGGGCGAGGTTTGTGCGAGTGACTCAATGCGTGTCAGCGTTTGCTGCAGCATCGAGGTTTCACCGATCAAATTTAGATATTGCTTCGGTCTTCCTTGACGTGACACCGGCCATAGCCGGCTTCCGACACCGCCACATAAAAGGACGGGAGTTAGTGTTGCCATTTACCTTCCCAGAGCTCGCTGAGCTTTGACCTTGGAGGACCTCAGCGCCAAGCCCGAATACTCTATTGCTTTCACTACCAGCGTATTACAAGTTTGTGACGAAATGTTACAGCACGGGTGTTAACTAATGCCGTCGTCGCAGGAAGCTTCAATTGTGACATCCTCCACTTCCACTAAGGAAAGCGAGTGCAACTCACATCGCTCCAAGGTACCCTACGCGCATGAGTGAAGAATTTGTATTTACCCCCAAGAGTTCCTACGCCAAAGATGAGTTAGTCGCCTGTGGCATGGGTGATTTATTCGGCCCAGGTAACGCCAAGCTACCTATTGATAACATGCTGATGCTCGATCGCATTACCGAGATCAATAGCGATGGTGGCAAGGCCGGCAAAGGCCTGATATTGGCCGAGCTCGATATCCACAAAGACCTGTGGTTTTTTGATTGCCACTTCCCGGGCGACCCCGTGATGCCCGGCTGTCTGGGTCTAGACGCCATGTGGCAGCTGGTCGGCTTTTTTCTTGGATGGCGTGGCAATCCCGGCAGAGGTCGTGCCCTGGGATCCGGTGAAGTTAAGTTCACCGGACAGATACTGCCCACCAGTAAACTGGTAACCTACAAAATTGAAATGAAGCGCGTCATCGAGCGCAAGTTGGTGATGGGGATCGCCGACGGATCTGTCTGTGTTGATGGCCGCGAAATCTACACTGCCACCGATCTGAGGGTGGGCTTGTTCCAATCTACGGATAACTTCTAATGACACAGCGCGTCGTAGTGACTGGCTTGGGTATTGTCTCGAGCCTAGGCAACAATGCGAGTGAAGTCACTGACTCACTCAGAAATGGAAAATCAGGCATCACCTATAACGCCACCCAAGAAGAAATTGGGATGCGGTCTTGGGTGTCGGGTAAGCCCGATATTGATTTATCGGAGCACATCGACCGCAAGCAATGGCGATTCATGGGTGATGCGGCGGGTTATGCTTTTCTGAGCATGGAGCAAGCCATTGCTGACTCGGGATTGACGCCCGAGCAGGTGTCAAACGTTCGCACTGGCATCATCGCCGGTTCAGGTGGTGCCTCATCGGCCAGCCAAGTTGAAGCCGCCGACATTCTCCGCGAGCGGGGCCTACGTCGTGTGGGTCCTTACCGTGTCACACAGACCATGGGTAGTACCGTGTCCGCCTGCCTGGCAACGCCTTTCCAAATCAAAGGGGTTAACTACTCCATCTCATCGGCTTGCTCGACGAGTGCGCACTGCATCGGTAATGCGATGGAGCAGATTCAACTTGGCAAACAGGACGTTGTCTTTGCGGGCGGCGGGGAAGAGCTCGATTGGTCGTTAAGCTGCCTCTTCGATGCCATGGGTGCGCTGTCGACAAAATATAACGAAACACCTGATCGCGCATCGCGCGCTTACGATGCAGATCGCGACGGCTTTGTCATTGCGGGTGGCGGCGGCATGCTTGTTCTTGAGTCACTGGAGCACGCGCAAGCTCGTGGCGCCAAAATTTACGCCGAACTTGTGGGTTACGGAGCGACGTCTGATGGCCACGACATGGTCGCCCCCTCAGGTGAGGGTGCTGTGCGGTGCATGCAGCAAGCCATGGCTACCGTCGATGGCGACATTGACTACATTAACGCGCATGGCACTAGCACACCGGCCGGCGACATTCAGGAGCTCAAGGCCGTACGAGAAGTGTTCGGCGATAGCACACCTGCCATTGCCTCCACCAAGTCGCTGTCGGGTCACTCGCTAGGCGCCGCGGGCGTGCAAGAAGCGATCTATTCGCTCCTCATGATGGAAAACGACTTCATTGCTGCGTCCGCGAATGTTGAGAGCTTGGATGAAGGTGCGGATGGTATGGATGTCGTGCAAGAAGCGCGGTCTGACGTGCGCCTCAACCGAGTGATGTCAAATAGCTTTGGCTTTGGTGGCACCAACGCCACGCTGGTGTTTCAGCGCTTCGAGGGTTAAGGACGGCTCAAGGTGATGAGCGCCGTCGACTGGCGCTCACTTCCCTGCCCACAATACCCCTTATTCTAAACCTCGCCTCGAAGCACCTTTACAAAATTGCAGGGGCGATGCGCTTCATCCAGCTGGTCCTTGATCAGCCCATTCCACGCGGTTCTGCACGCACCGGTTGATCCGGGCATGCAAAAAATAGCCGTGCGATTAGCGAGGCCGGCGATGGCCCTCGACTGCACGGTAGACGAGCCAATCTCATCGAAACTGAGGGCGCGGAAGACCTCACCAAACCCCTCAATTGTCTTGTCGAACAGCGGTAGCACTGCTTCGGGTGTCGAATCACGGCCCGAAAACCCTGTGCCGCCAGTCACCAGCACTGCGTGAACCGCCCTATCGGCAATCCAGGACGAAAGCCGCGCACGAATCTGATAAATGTCGTCAATGACAATGGCGCGATCAGCGAGCTGATGTCCCGAGACCAAGAGTGACTCTTCGAGAAACTGGCCTGACGTGTCTGTTTCATGGGTACGGGTGTCACTCACCGTGAGAACCGCAACATTCAATCCTTCATTCATGGCTTCTCTATGACCCCTTCTCCCTCGACGTAGAGCTCTAGATACCGTGTTACGGCACGGTCGATGAAGCTGCGCCACGGTAACTGCTGAATACCAAACTCTCTCCTAATCTTACTGCAATCTAGGGTGTGGTTACGTACTGGGTGTGACTCGTCCGTAACATCCTCCAACAGGTCACGCGCTTTGATGAAGGGTTCGTATTGCGAAGCGCAGGCCATCGCAGCCTCGGCAAAGTCGTGATAACCCGTCTCGCCTAAACTGCAGTAATGGAAGACACCGTGCCGATCGGCACCCGTACTCATCTGATCCAAAATCCCCATGCAGACGCGAGCCACCTCGGCAACATGAACTGGGTTGCCTTGCAACCGATCGGACACCTGCACCATTTGGCCACGACGCAGCGCATCCAGCGCTGTGCAGAGTGCATTGGGGCGACGACCAGCAAACAGTCGGCCTAATCGAAGTATCAAGACATCGTCCAATCGCGCGGTCAGTGTTTCTTCGATATCCAAGAGGACTCGTCCCAAACCCGAGGTGACATCCGGTGTATCGCTCTCAAGATAGGGTCGTGTCATTTGCCCAGAGAAAACAAAAGCGCTCGACAAGTAGAAATAGCTGGCGCCAATGCGCTCACACGCTTCAGCCAACCAAGCGGTGCGCTGCACGTCGCGTTGCCCGATCCGGTCAGAGGAGTCGATCTGGGTAACGATACGGGTGTCGAGGACAATATCGGGGGCGGCGTCTCGCACAACACGGCGTACTTGTCTCTCCCGACCCCAGCGTGTTTTCTCAATGCTGATACCAATCAGCTCATGGCGTCTAAGCGGGTTGGCAAACGCACTGATGGAGTAGCCCAGCGGCGTATCATTCCCCAAAACCAGTACACGCATGAAACCCTGCTACCTCTTAGCTACGGACGCACGCCCAAAGGGCAGTAGTTAAAACGGGATGTCATCCTCTGGGAAATCAGCAGGCTGCGACGTCGGGGCAGGTGCTGCGTAGTTATCCGCAGGGGCTGCCTGTGCCATGGGCGCGGGCGATGGCGCATAACCGCCGCCGTCCTGACTCATGTTACGGCTGTCCAACATCTGCATCTCATTTGCGACGATTTCAGTCGTGTAACGATCCTGGCCGGACTGGTCTTGCCACTTACGAGTTCTCAAGGAGCCTTCGACATAAACCTTGGAACCCTTACGCAGGTACTCGGCAGCTATCTCGGCCAAGCGATTAAAGAAGACCACACGATGCCACTCGGTACGCTCCTGCATCTGTCCTGTATTTTTGTCTTTCCAGGATTCAGAGGTCGCGATACTAATATTGGTGACGCCACCGCCCGAGGGCAGTACGCGATGCTCGGGCTCATTACCCAAGTTACCCACCAAAATTACTTTGTTTATGCCACGCGTCGCCATGCTCTTTCTCCTTTCTCGCCTTTCTCGCCTTTCTCACCGTTCTCGGTTTGCTCGGCTTTCTCGCCTACCGCAGCACCAAACAATTAATAAGTCACATCGATCGATGATTTTGTGTCGCGATTGAGGTCTTTATTCACATTGGGCCACTATACCAACCCCGTTCCCTTACGGGGAGATCCATTGTGCTCTTTATGCGACTTTAACGCTGTCCGGTGACGCCAAATGCGACACCCCTAGTACCGTCGCCCACACCAACGTCAGTGCCGACATACCCAGCCAGACACCCATCACACCGGCTTGGTCCAACAACGCACCACCGAGCATGCCGCCAAAAAAGACACCAATAAATTGCGAGGAGGCAAAAACACCCATGGCGGTACCTCGTGAAGCAGCTGGTGCGTAAATGGAAGCCAACGAGGGCAGCATCGCTTCCAACGCCGTAAACCCCGTGAAGAAAAGCAGCAGCCCAAGAAGTGTCCCAATAAAACCGCCTAGGGACATGGCAACTAATCCTGAGAGCAACACAAAGAGACAAAGGAGCAACGTGCGTGTCGGTGCACTCAGGTATCGACGCCCCTGAACCAGAAAATAGATACCCGGCACTGACAAGACCAGTGCCCCGAGGTAAGCCAGCGCGTGACGCTCGCGCGCAATGCCAGCTTCCGCTTCAAGCCCAGAAGGTACGACAACGAACACCGCCATCAATAGAAAGTGTAAGAAGAAAATACTGACGTACATGGTATTCAGCGACTTGATCGACAAGACTTCCGTCAGACGAGAGCCATGAAATCCAGCGGCCTCATCACGTGCTTTAGCTGCCTGACGATCTGGCTTCGGTAACAACCCCACAACCAGTATGCCAGCCAACGCCAACAGCGCCGTGACCGCGAAGACCGCCTGCAAACCACCAAAATTGGCGAAGGTGGGTCCAAGCACCAGCGCAAGGCCAAAGGCAATCGCAATACTGCCGCCAATAATGGCACTCGCCTTTGCCCGTTGCTCAAGGCGCGTGTAATCAGCAACCAGCGCCATGGTGGCTGACGCAATAGCTCCGGCTCCCTGCAGAAATCGGCCCGCAATCACACCCCAGATGGAGGTCGAGTAAGCGGCAACGAGACTCCCCGCCAGTAGCAGGCAAAGTCCGAAAACGATGACCCAGCGACGATCGATTCGATCCGATAGCCATCCCATGGGTATTTGTAAGGTTGCCTGGGTCAGCCCGTAGGCACCGACTGCCAGTCCCAGCAAGAAAGGTGTGGCACCGGTCATGTCTGCGCTGTAAATAGCAATCAGCGGCAACACCATAAACAGCCCCAGCATGCGCACTATGTAAAGTGTCGCAAGCATGGAGACCGCGCGGGTTTCACTGGAGGTGAAGGACGTCACGTACATCGACCCTAGAGGAAAAGCGTAGGTTATCACGATCGCGACAAATCTCGGCGATCGCAGTCTATGGCCGAGGTATCGGCGTATAATCTGGTGCTTTGGCTTTCTAATATTCCACGGATACAGATTCTGCAGTATGGATACCATTCAGGTACGCGGCGCTCGCACGCACAACCTCAAAAATATCGATCTCGACATACCTCGCGACAAGCTGGTTGTCATTACAGGCCTCTCTGGATCAGGTAAATCCTCTCTGGCCTTCGACACGCTTTACGCAGAAGGCCAAAGGCGCTACGTCGAATCGCTGTCGACTTACGCCCGCCAGTTCTTGTCCATGATGGAGAAGCCCGATATCGATCATATTGAGGGTTTGTCACCTGCTATTTCGATCGAGCAAAAGTCGACCTCGCACAATCCAAGATCAACCGTCGGCACCATCACAGAAATCTACGACTACCTGCGACTCTTATTCGCCCGCGTTGGCGATCCACGCTGCCCAACCCACGACATCACGCTGAAAGCCCAGACTGTCAGCCAAATGGTAGACACGGTGATGGCCATGCCCGAGGGCGAGCGGCTAATGTTATTGGCGCCGCTGGTTAGGGATCGTAAAGGTGAGCACTTACATGTGTTTGAGCAGGCCAGAGCTGCTGGTTTTATCCGTGTTCGCGTCGACGGTATTGTCTGTGATCTCGACGACGTACCCGAGCTCGACAAGAAGAAAAAGCACCGCATCGATGTGGTCGTCGATCGCTTCAAGGTGCGCGACGATCTTGCGCTGAGACTGGCCGAATCGTTTGAGACAGCGCTCGAACTGACCGATGGCCTTGCCAGCGTC
>CAJWQE010000004.1 GCA_913045375.1 uncultured Halieaceae bacterium
GCCCGCAATTGTTTTTAGCGAAGGGTAGTGAGTGGCCATTAGCTCGCCTATCAGTCGAGCGTTTGGCTTGGGTGCTCGATTTTAACCGGTTTTTTTAACGGACTCGGCTTGTAAACCTTTCGGTCCTTCCGTCAACTCGAACTCGACTTCCTCGCCTTCAGCCAGACTTTTGAAGCCGTCTCCTTCAATGGCACGAAAGTGAACAAATATATCCTCAGAGCGATCTGGCATCGTAATGAAGCCAAACCCCTTAGCATTGTTGAACCACTTTACGGTGCCGACGCAGCGCTCTGCCATCTTTTGCTCCGCTTCTCATTATTATCGTTTACGTAGCTATAACAGCGGTTGAGCGTTAACGCAACTCCTCGATCTTGCTTTTTTGGGCCGTGACTGACGAAATCGAGGTCTCAATATCGGCGAGTTTTGCTCTCTCCTTGTCCACAACATCGGCGGGAGCGCGCGCAACAAAATTGTCATTGCTTAGCTTGCCGGCAAGTCGACCTCGCTCTGCGGTAAGCCGATCAAGCTCTTTAGCGAGTCGGGCTAACTCTTTATCGACATCAATCACCCCGGCCATCGGGACCATTACCTCAATGGTGCCCGCCAGCGCACTCAGCGTGGGAGGTTGCTCCTCACCAGATTGCGCAATCGTAATGCTTGCTACCTTGGCAAGTTTGGCCAACGCCTGTGTGTGTCGAGTAACGCGGGCGCTGTCATCTGCAGCCGTGTTGCCTAGAATAAGCGCCAATTCGTCTCCGGGAGGGATGTTGGACTCACTGCGGATGGTTCGGACAGCCACAATGACGGATTTGAGCCACTCCATCTCAGCTTCAGCTTCGCCGTTTATCAGTTTATGGTCGGCCTCCGGCCACTCCGCGAGCATGATTGTATCGCCGTTAATACCGAGTCTGGGCGCCACGTTTTGCCAAATCTCTTCGGTAATAAACGGCATCAGCGGGTGCATTAGCCGCAGGATCGCCTCGAGCACTTCCAATAGTGTTCGCAGGGTGCCTTGCCGCAGTTCATTCGGTGACGCGTCGCCCCACAAAACGGGTTTAGATAGCTCCAAATACCAATCACAATATTCGTTCCACACGAAGTCGTAGAGCGTTTGAGCTGCGTGATCGAATCGATATTGCTCAATACTGCTAGCGGTCTCTGTCATCGTCGTTTGCAAGCGACTCAATATCCATTCATCAGCTTCGCTACGCTGACTGGGTGCTGCGGGATCAAAGCTCTCGGTGTTCATCAACACGTAGCGAGCCGCATTCCACAGCTTGTTGCAGAAGTTTCTGAATCCTTCCATTCGACCTAGGTCAAACTTAATGTCGCGGCCTGTCGATGCCAGTGAATAAAACGTGTAGCGAAGTGCATCAGTACCGTATCCAGGGATCCCATCGGGAAATTGCTTTCGCGTTGCCTTTTCAATCTTGGCCGCCTGCTGAGGTTGCATCATGCTGGACGTTCGTTTGTTGACCAGCGTTTCAAGGTCTATCCCATCGATCAGGTCGATTGGATCGAGCACATTGCCCTTGGATTTGGACATTTTTTGTCCTTCCCCATCTCTCACCAGTCCATGCACATATACCTGCTTGAACGGTACCTCGCGCTTTAAATGGAGCGACATCATGATCATGCGTGCGACCCAGAAAAAGATGATGTCGAAGCCTGTTACCAGGACGGAGGCAGGATGAAACTTGGCCAGCTCTTCCGTTTCCTCGGGCCAACCCAGGGTTGAAAAGGTCCAGAGTGCAGACGAGAACCAGGTATCGAGAACGTCGTCGTCTTGAGTTAACGCAAGGTTATCTGGAAGGCCGTGTTTCGACCGGATTGTCGCTTCGTCCTTGCCCACATAGACGTTGCCCTCTGTGTCGTACCAAGCGGGTATTCGGTGTCCCCACCAGAGCTGCCGGCTGATACACCAGTCCTGAATGTCGCGCATCCAGGCGAAATAGGTGTTTTCCCACTGCTTCGGCACAAATTCGATGGCACCACTTTCTACAGCTTCAATTGCGGGCCCCGCTAGTTTTTTCGCATCGACGTACCATTGAAGCGTTAACCAGGGCTCAATCACTACACCCGAGCGATCGCCACGCGGCACCTTCAAGCGATGATCTTCGACTTTTTCTAAGAGCCCTAATGCGTCCATTGCTTCGACCACGGCCTGACGGCCCTCATAGCGGTCCATGCCCCTGAAGGGTTCCGGCACGTCATCATTTAAATGTGCATCCGCCGTCAGGATGTTGATCATGGGAAGCTGATGGCGCTCGCCCATAGCGTAATCATTAAAGTCATGGGCCGGTGTGATTTTCACGCAGCCGGATCCGAACTCCGCATCTACATAGTCATCGGCAATGATAGGTATCTCGCGATTTGTCAGGGGCAGTAAGATCGTCTTTCCAACCAGGTGCGCGTATCGCTCATCTTCGGGATTTACCGCAACGGCCGTATCACCCAACATCGTTTCGGGTCGAGTCGTTGCGACAGTAACGGTTTCCTCGCTACCCGCAATGGGATAACGCAAATGCCACAAGCTCCCAGCTTCTTCCTCTTGAACGACCTCAAGGTCCGAGATGGCAGTGTGAAGTTTGGGATCCCAGTTAACGAGGCGCTGACCGCGGTAAATCAACCCTTCCTCGTAGAGGCGAACGAAGACTTCCTTGACGGCCTCAGACAACTCTGGGTCCATCGTAAAACGCTCGCGGGACCAATCGACTGAGGCGCCCAGACGCCGCAGCTGTTGCGTAATTGTGCCGCCAGACTTTTCTTTCCACTCCCACACTTTGTTAATGAATTGATCACGTCCCAGATCATGACGGCTGACGCCTTCAGCTTCGAGCTGACGTTCAACCAGCATTTGCGTTGCAATTCCTGCATGGTCTGTTCCGACCTGCCAGAGTGTGCTGCGGCCTTTCATTCGGTTGTAACGAATGAGTGCGTCCATGATCGCTTGCTGAAATCCGTGTCCCATGTGCAGGGTGCCGGTGACGTTCGGTGGCGGGATAGGAATGCAGTAAGACTCTTCACCGGAACCCGGGGCGAAGTAATTTTTTGCTTCCCATTCTTCGTACCAGCGCGTCTCTATGTCAGCCGGAGAAAATGTCTTATCCATAGTTTAGGTAAACCTCATGCGCTGCCCGTATTTCATTCGTTAGGGCAGATCGTGTTTGGTCAGTGGATAGCCTCTATCCTTATAGTGCCGCCAGGCATCACGTAGTGCCTGTAGCGAGTCCTCATCCTGTGTTACCACCTCGGCTACTCGCTCAAAGCGAGCAAAAAAGCTGGGTGGGGCTAGCGCGAGATTGATTAGAACGTCATTGTGCGAGCCGGGAGCATCGTCGAAGCCAAGTACCACTTGCTCTTCTGCATCGCGAGAAGCGGGGCAGTGCGGAACGAAACTCGAAGGTTTGAATCGCCAGAGGTAGTCGTCCAGCGTATCTAACTGATCCCGTGAGTCGCAGTTAATGAAGACGCGATGTCCCCTACCTAGGGCTTTTTCCGTCAGACGCGCGGCAACGCTAAGTCGTGCGTCCGCTCCCGATGACTTAACCACATAGAAATCGACTCGCGTCATTTCCGAATCATCAACTCGCTTTTTGGCGCAGGTACTCGACTAGCAGTGGTACAGGTCTACCCGTCGCTCCTTTTTGCATACTCTGAAAGGCGGTCCCAGCGACATCGAGATGCGCCCACTTGTACTTTTCGGCGAAACGAGCCAAGAAACATGCGGCGGTGATGCTGCCAGCTGTACCCGTACCGATGTTCTGCATGTCGGCGTATTTACTGTTCAGTTGGCGGTCGTAGCGCTTATTGATGGGCAGCCTCCAAGCCTCATCGCCCGAGGCGAGGCCTGCAGCCGTCAGTGACTCGGCTAGTCCATCGTCATTAGCAAAAAGACCCGATGCCTCGTGACCCAATGACACGATGATGGCGCCAGTGAGCGTCGCAATATCCACAACCTCCTCGGGTTTGAATCGCTCGACGTAGGTCAGGGCATCGCAGAGGACGAGTCGGCCCTCGGCATCGGTGTTCAAAATTTCTATGGTTTTACCGGACATTGATGTGACGACATCACCTGGCTTGGTCGCGCAGCCACTGGGCATGTTCTCGGCCGCGGCGACAACACCGATGACATTGATGTTGAGTCCCAGCTCGGCGACCGTCTGCATGACGCCAAAGACTGATCCCGCTCCACCCATATCGAACTTCATGGACTCCATGCCCTTGGCCGGTTTGAGTGAGATACCACCCGTGTCAAACGTAATACCTTTTCCAACGAGGCAGTAGGGGGCTTGCTTGGCGGGTCCGCCCTCATATTTCATGACAATGAGCTTGGATGGTTCATCACTCCCGTTGCCAACCGATAGCAGCGAGCCCATACCCATGCTGGCCATTTTCTTCTCATCAAGCACCGATACGGAGAGCTTGTCGTATTTTCGGCCAAGCGCACGGCCCTCTTTGGCGAGATAGGACGGGGTGCATACGTTGCCCGGCAAGTTAACCAACTCGCGTGTCAAGTTAGCGCCATTGCCAATCGTTGCACCTACGCTGAGAGATTGTTTTGCCTTTGTAGCTGAGATGCCATCGACTGCGACGGTCAGTTTAGAAAACGTGGGTCCGGGCTTTGGCGTACCCAAGGTTGCCGTGTAGTGGTAACAGGCCATCGCCATGTCGCGACCTAAGAATTCTAGAAATTGAGCGAGAGCGTCCTTGTCGTCAGCAATTGGATCTCCAACGACAATCGCATTCTTCGCCTTCGATGATGCAAGTGCTCTCGATACGGCGCCTGTTACCGACAGTTGAGCCTCGAGATTGAAACTCGCACGATCACCGCAACCTACCGACATGATGCGCGCAATGTTTCCGCTCCCCACCATGGTGGTTATTTTTCCTAGCTTTGCATCTGCATCACCAATGGTGATTGCTCGCTGCAACACATCCCCCGCTGCAGCATTGACCTCGGATGCGGAAGTACTGAGGTCCTCATTTTTGAACAGCGGGACAACGACAATATCGCTCTTAGCTGTGGCTGCGCTAGCTGCTTTTGCGCCGTGTACGGTGAGTTTGCTCATGGTATTTCCTTACGTAAATCGGGCTGGTCAAACTGCGCCGTAGTGTATGATGATGACAGCCAGAACTAAACCTTGATGGCCAATTAAGCACCCCAAGCGTCGTAAAAAAATGCGTACACTTCGTTACCTTACGCTCGATGTCATAACCCACACGCTAGCGGTGTCGCTGGTATTGTTCTTGGTGGTGTTCAGTGGGCGGTTTATTAAATACCTAGCCGAGGCCGCTATAGGCGATTTGTCTGCGGGCATTTTGCTCCCGGTGATGCTTTACAAGTTGCCGGCTTTTTTCGAGCTTATTCTCCCTCTTGGCTTTTATATTGGTTTGCTCTTGTCATTTGGCCGTCTGTATGCGGACAGCGAAATGGTCATTTTTAGAGCGAGTGGCACGAGTCAGGTTCAATTGTTTAGGCATGTGGCTCCCGCAACATTGGCGGTCACCGCAGGCGTTGCGGTTATCGCACTGTTTGCTGGACCTTATGGAGCGCTAAAGGCTAATGCGTTGCTATCAGAGCCTCGCTCAGCAGAAGGCATGCACGTCTTGGCTGAGGGTCGCTTTAAGAAACAGCGTGGCGGTGACTACGTTACTTACGTTGCACGCATTGGTGATGACGGGCGCATGGACACTGTTTTTGTTGCAGAGCGTCAGCGTGCCGAATCTGGCATATCACTATCGGCCACGCTTGCCGATGCCGGCTCGATCGAAATCGATCACGCGTCGGGCCGGCGATATTTGGCCTTGTCTGATGGAAAACGATACGACATGACGCCCGGCAGCGCTGAGCTGACTGAGGCGCAATTCAGCGGCTATCGTTCGCTGATCCCCGAGGTGGAGGGAGGATTGCGATCACAGGCCCGCATAGAGACCCTGCCCACTCTCATGCTGCTTTCATCTGATAACCCGGAGCATTTAGCAATCTTTGGCTGGCGCGTATCGCTGCCACTCATCGTTCCAATCATGGCGTTGTTCGCGATTCCCCTTAGTCGCACAGACTCGCGTCGTGGTCGTTATGCGCGGTTGGGTCCGGCATTGCTCGTATTCCTGCTGTATTTTGTTGCCCTGTCACAAGCGCGCACGATTTCCGAGGACTCGAGTTCGGCATTGATATTCATTGCCGTGCATGCACTGTTCATGCTGAGTGGTCTGTTCTTGCTGTTTAAAGAGGAGCTTCCACGATGGCTAAAGGGGCGCGCGTGAAACAGCTGGACCGTTATCTGCTCGAGACCCTGTTATGGTCAATTGTGGGTGTGCTGGGCGTACTGGTCATCTTAGACGGACTCAGTGATCTGATCGACGGGTTAGGAGACCTCAGCGATACCTACGGTTTCTCGGATCTTTTGATCTACATTGCCCTGACGCTACCCCGAAGAGTTGAGGAGTTCGTGCCATACGCAACCTTGATTGGCGCACTTTTCGGATTGGGACGCTTAGCCTCGAGTAGCGAGCTAACGATCATCAGAAGCGCTGGCGTATCGATGCCTCGGCTAGCCTGGATGGCCGTAAAGCCAGCACTCATTGTTGCTCTGGCGGGGTTCGGTGTTGGTGAGTATGTCGCACCGGTCTCGGAGCAAATTGCGGTCAGTCAACGTGCTCTTGCGCAGCGTGATGATCCTAATTTGGCCGGCCGATACGGCGCATGGAACAGGGATGGCGGTACATTTGTACATGTCGACGCGGTGCAACGTGGAGGTCTGATTTTTGGCGTAACACTGATCGAATTTGATGAGTCGGGCGCACTTGCGCGCTCGGTTGCCGCTGATCGAGGCACCTTTCAGGGTGATCGGTGGCTACTCGAGGGCGTTGCGACGACAGAGATGACCGCCTCCGGTACTCAAGTATCGCGCCAAACAACCCGAGAGTGGGTGTCGGGGATTACCCCGAATCTACTCACATTGGACACGGTAAAGCCAGAGAGTCTGCCGGCGAGTCAACTGTGGGGTTACGCCGACTACCTACGCAGCCAAGGCCTGCTGGCGAATGATATCGAGTTGGCTTTCTGGAATAAGGTGCTGCAACCGTTATCGTGTGCCGGGCTGGTTATTTTGGCTATGTCATTCATTTTTGGTCCACTCCGGGAGACCAATATGAGCTCACGTATTTTTGTGGGCGTGCTTGCGGGTGTCGTTTTCCGAATCAGCCAAGATTTTTTCGGTCCCGTAACGCTGCTTATGGGCATGAGCGGTGGCGTAGCCGCGTTGTTGACGGTGATACTTTGCTGGAGCGTTGGGTTGGTTTTGCTGCTAAGAAAGCAATAGCGAGAGGGGCTAGCTCTTCTTCCTTGGTGGGGTGAGCCTTAGCTCGGTGCCGGTCACTAAATCGTGGAGGTACAGCCGATCCTCATTAAAAAATCGCCATAGAAATCCGCAACTCGCAATCACAGCGGTAGTGATGTAGATCCAGAGTCCCGCGTCGTTCACATCGAATACCAGATAGGGCATCAAGCCCAAGATAATTGGCATAGAAGCCACAATGATTCGACCTGCCGCCTTAGCCCAGCTAACTCTTATTGACGTCCCGCTGGACACCAGTTTAACGCGCCACGCTTGCATACCCAGCGTCTGTCCTTTTTGCCGCCAAAACGTCCCGTAGAAGCCAATAAGGGCCACATATGCAAGGCTCCATTGCTGCCAAGCTGGGACTGTCCTCACCGCTGCTGTTTCTGTTGGACCATGTATGGCAATCAACACTGCTGATGTAACCATCAACAGCGGGATGATAAGAAACAAGTCATACACCATGGCTAGGAGGTGACGCCAAAAGGGCGCTCTCGGCAGGGACGTACCGTCTTCAATGTCACTCACAATGAGTTCCTTGAGGCTAGAGATCCTCTAATTGTAAATGATCTGTTGAGACCAATGGTGGGGTCGTGTCCCGGGGTTGGGTGGGGATAATCTCACCGGCCGCCGCAAGGGTGAAAGAGCCTGTCGATGAAGCTGTGTTGGGTGATGGTACTTCACCGGGTGCGCTGGATCCGACGGCGTGTTCAATCGCCTCGATACGCACTTTCACGCCCCAAGAGGCAAATTGGTCTGATAATTTCTGCGCTTCATCACCGGTGCAACCGCGCTTGATGCGATGAGACTTGCCGTTGACCAGCACAGCAGCTTTGGCGGCCGGCAGGTTGAAGGCCTCTTGAAGCTTCGTTTCGAGTTGTTGCATGACGACTGGCTCCACCGATTCGCCATCAAACCAAACATCGAACATGGTGTTGCCTCCAGCACTCAGTTTCCACGTGACAGTTCCCTGCTGAAAAAGGTATCTGATATCCTGTGTTGATCTAATATGAGTCTAACGTATGCCCCTTATCCAAGATCAAGTTGAGCAGCGCCTAACCGAGCATTTCTCGCCATTTTTTGCAGAAATTGTGAACGAGAGCCACATGCACAATGTTCCTCCGGGGTCGGAAAGTCACTTTAAGGTGACGCTTGTCTCGGATGTGTTCGCAGGGCTTCGACTGGTGAAACGTCACCAGGAGGTGTATCGCATTTTGCAGCCACTCATAGGATCACCCATTCACGCCCTTGCGCTCCACACTTACACCGAGAGTGAGTGGTCTGAGCGAAATGGCTCTCCCGATTCACCTAACTGTATGGGTGGTAGTAAAGCGTGAGCGAACAACAGGCGAGCGTATCCACCCAGGTGGTCGCGCTCTATCGATTTGTGCGGCTGGATGACTTCGAGTCGTTGCGTGAGCCGTTACTTAATTTTTGTCTCGACAGGAACATCAAGGGAACGTTGCTGCTCGCACGGGAGGGCATTAACGGAACTGTGGCCGGTAGTAGCTCGGCCATTGAAGCACTGCTCGAATACCTGACCGCCGACGATCGTTTGGCAGATCTGGACTATAAGTTTTCCTATCATGAGGAGCGTCCGTTCCTGCGAATGAAGGTCAAGCTCAAGCGCGAAATCGTTACTATGGGGCAGCCGGATATTGATCCCAATCAATGTGTTGGACGCTATGCCTCTCCTCAAGAGTGGAATGCCCTGATTGATGATCCAGAAGTCTTGGTAATCGATACGCGCAATGAGTACGAGGTTGAAATCGGCACCTTCGAAGGCGCGGTAAACCCACATACCAACAGTTTCAGAGAGTTTCCTGATTGGGTAGATCAGAACCTCGACCCCAGCAAGCATAAAAAAGTGGCGATGTTTTGCACTGGAGGTATTCGGTGCGAGAAATCGACGTCACTGCTAGTCTCGAGGGGATTCGAAGACGTCTGGCATCTGAAAGGGGGCATCTTAAATTACCTTGAGCAGACTCCAGAGGAAGATTCGCGCTGGGAAGGCGAGTGCTTTGTCTTTGATAGCCGGGTTGCGGTTAACCAGGAATTAGAGAAGGGTAGTTACGACCAATGTTTTGCCTGCCGCTTTCCCATAAACGATGCTCAAAAGCGGTCTCCCCACTATGTGCCGGGGGTTTCTTGTCCACGCTGCTATGACGCGCATACGGAAGAGCAGAAAGGTCGATTCGCGGAGCGTCAGAAGCAAATCGGTTTGGCAAAGCGTCGAGGAGAGTCACACATTGGTGCACCTGCGCCCGCGAGGCAAGGTCGTTAGTCGAAAATATTGGGCAGCCGCCACGAGGGAAAAGCGTAACTGAGCGAGATCGAATCTCCGCTTGAGATAATGCCAACCGCCTCGAGCTGACCGTTTTCAAGCAGTCTTGCCACAACGCCGCCTGAATCACCTTTGGTCAGTCCACAACGAAGCGTCAGTGCAGAACTTGCGCTGATAACAGGGCAGTTAAGCGCGCTCGCTTCGATGTCAGTCCAATCAGTCCCGCGCCCCCAACCAATGGCAATGAGGGATTCATCGTTCACCACAGGGCGATCGCTAACTCTGATGGGTGTTAGAGAGGTAAACGCAGCACGCGGTGCTCTCATGACGAGCCAGTCCTGATTCATGGCTTTTCCGCTCTCAACGATGGTGACCTCGACAGTATTACCTCGCACTAATACCGTGGGTTGACGCAGAGGCGAGAGTTGCCCATCGATGCAGTGCCATGCGGAGAGTAGGATAGCCTCTCGGTCATCGAAGCCTACGAGAAAGGCGCTGCATCGCTCGGAATAGTGACGCCGAGATTGCCCCTCGATTCGCTGCAGACTCACCTCCAAAGGTAGCACTGAGGCGTTTTGAGCAAGGTGCTGGGCGCTTGCTCTAGTTGACAACATCAATGCCACAAACAACGCGAGCGTGGCTGCTACAATCCAGCGTGAGGCATACCGAGACTCGCTTAGCACACTGGGTGTCTCTGATCGCTAATATGAATCATGGCTTGCACCTCAGACGCGTGGGTGATTAAGTAGCGCGCCCACGATTGGGCAGCCAAACGGAAGCATATCATTTGAGCAGTCATACCGAAGCGGTGCGAGGCATAGGACTCGCACTCATTGCTAACTTTATTTGGGGCTTGGCCGCGCTTTACTGGATGCAAACGAAGCCAGTCGAGGCGATCGATGTGATGGCGCATCGCGGTCTTTGGACCTTGCCCGTTACCCTATTCATCATCCTGTGTTACCGAAGACTCCGAGAGACCTTAGCGCTCATATCCTCGGTTCGATTTCTCGCTTGGGTAGCACTGGCAGCTTTCATGCTGACCATCAACTGGGGTGTCTACGTTTTTGCGGTGACCAATGAACGAGCGACTGAGGCAAGTCTCGGCTATTTTATGTTGCCATTGCTAACGATCGCATTGGGCGTCTTTGTTTTCGGTGAAAAACCAAAGCCAGTGCAGATTCTAGCCATTTGTCTGGCGATAGCAGCGGTGCTGGTTCAGCTCGTATCTTATGGAAGCCTACCCTGGGTATCGCTGACACTGGCACTGAGTTTTGCGCTGTATGCGGCCATTAGAAAGCAGATCGAGGCTGACTCGCTCCAGGGACTATTTCTGGAATCCCTCTGTATGGCGCCATTCGCCATTGTGTGGCTGGTCTTGACCAATGGCGCCGGTTTGGGCGTTCATGGAACTCGAGTCGACCTCTTTCTGTTGTTCAGTGGCGTATTCACGGCAACCCCTCTACTGACCTATGTGGCTGCCGCCAGATCGTTATCGCTTTCAACCATTGGGCTACTGACCTACGTGGGTCCAACCTTGCAGTTATTGGTGGCCATTTTTATTTTAAAGGAGCCCGCAAATCTAATCACGGCACTCACCTTTGGCTTAGTGTGGCTGGGTGTGATTGCGGTCAGTGTTGATGCCTGGCGTTCGTCACGCCTCGCTGAGTGATGCTTTTCCGAAATAGTTCAAAAATTCTGTTGGCGATAGCGCAACTGCTGAGTGGCGCTCGATGTAATCGATACCACTTGACTCAATGTTATGGGTAACCCGCGGGTTTCTGACGGTCACGGTGTGTCCGAGTATGTGGTTTCTTCAATGACTAAGGACAGGCAGGGCGTCAGTCGCTTTGCACTCAGAGCCTCCAATTCACTGACGATTTTGTCCTTGGCCGCAGAAGTCCCCAAGTGTCCAGCCCATCCCACAAACGATGAATTAGAGTGTTACAGTTGATGCACTGTTCATCAAGCTGTGCGCCAAGCCTTCTGACCCTAATGACCCTTCAAGACATTTGCCCCGCTGATTGGCGGCCCGCGTTAAGCGACGTGTTGACCAGTGTCACCGCTCAGGGCATTGAGAACCAACTGGCACGGGAGCTCGCGAGCGGTCATAGGTACTTCCCTCGGTTTGACCGTCTTTTTGCTGCGCTCGAAGGTTTGAGACCAAGTGACGTGCGCGTAGTGATACTGGGACAGGATCCCTATCACGGTGAGCACCAGGCTACGGGGCGCGCGTTCGAGGTCTCCGAGTCGACGCCCGCGCCGCCCTCACTGGTAAATATTGGGAAGATGCTTGAGCGAGACTTAGGCGTGGCTGTGGGCAACCGTTTTCAGATCGGACGATGGTCGCAGCAGGGCGTTTTACTGCTAAACACGACACTGAGTGTCCGTGCCGGTGAGCCTGAGTCACATAAAGGTCTGGGCTGGCAGACGATTACTGATCGAATTATCAGTGTCATTGCTGCCTCGGAAAAGCCAACAGCTTTTTTGCTCTGGGGTGCCCACGCGCAGAAAAAAGGTGTCTTGGTTAATGGCCCGCACAATCTGGTGTTAATGGCTCCGCATCCATCACCGCTTAGCGCCTATCGCGGGTTTTTCGATTGCGCCCACTTCAGTGCTACCAACCAATGGCTCACCTCGCAGGGGGAGCCGGCTATTCGATGGGAGTCTGCCTGTTAACGGTCTTACTCAGCGGTTTGTCCGATAAAGGGAACCGTTTTGGCCGAGTTACCGCCCAGTTCAACATCCAAAGTGGCTACGTCGGTGACAACCTCGCAGAGGCAAAGGTAGGTATCTTTACTTTTGACTATCTCCACGACTGAGCCGACTGATTTTCCAGTTGATATGTCGACGATCCGCTCATCGTTGGCTGGCTGAGTCGACGATGTCACCGTTAGCAGGCTAAGGCGTCGTTTTGGTTGACCCCGATAGTGGAGGCGGGCAATGATTTCTTGCCCCGTGTAACACCCTTTGTCGAAATCAACGAATCCATTCAGGTCGTAGTTGAGGTCTTGCGGTAGATACTTACCAACGCTGTGTTCGTTGATTCGAGCCAATCCGCGGTTAATTCGGAATAGTAGCCACTCGTTTGCTGGTATTGCATGCGTGGGCGGGTTTGATGGCGACGACCATATCTCAGAGTGACCATCCGGGCGAGGAACGCGTATGCCCGAGGTCGCACTCTCTGAACTATCGCCACACCCCCAACAATGCCAGTCAAGCCTTGTCATTTTTGTTTTTGAGAACATCAGATATTTGGCTAGGTGTTCTTGAAGCAATGCAGCAACACCCTCGCTCACACGCATAAGTACGGTCGTTTCTGACGTGAGCACAGCTGTGAAGTCGGTAATCACACGACCTTTGAGGTCACAAAAGGCGCCGTCGATGGGGTGATTTAGATCGAGTGCCTTAAAATTTCGCGTCGTTTGACCATGAAGCACGTCGCGAACATCGGCTCCATCGAACGAAAGTATGCAGTCGCTCAAGTTTTGACTCACGATTTTAGCCCCATATGTCACATCGCTATCGAATGGCTGTCTTGTTTCCGTTATGGTGCCGCCATGACGGATGATGACCATAACAGAATGCGCTGGGCAAGTCGGCGTGGACTTCTCGAACTTGACCTGTTTTTAGCTGATTTTGTGGCTCATGAGTATCCGCGTTTATCACCCGATCTCAAAGCGCTTTATCGAGAGCTAATGAGTTCGGCTGACCAAGATATGTTCGAATGGCTCATGGGGCGCTCCAAGCCTGATGACGCGCTTGAGCCTATTGTGTCTGCAATCAGAGAGTACAAGCGAGTCGCGCCTCAGCAGTAGGTGACGCTTAACGGTACTTCGGCAGCTCCGTCGAAGTACTCTTTCCGTTCTTGGGAACCAGAACAGTGTCACGGCCCTCGCTAAGCATCGACGGGTAATCACTGTTGAAGTGAAGCCCCCTTGACTCCTTTCGGCTCCGAGCCGAGTCGATCATTAACTTGGAAACCAGCGTGAGATTTCTGAGTTCAAGCAACTCTTTGGTAATGGTGAAGCTCGCGTAATACTCGTCGACCTCTTGCTCAAGGACGGAAATGTGGTTTGCGGCTCGCTTTAGTCGTCGGTTGGTTCGCTCAATACCAACGTAATCCCACATAAGGCGCCGCAGGGCATGCCAGCTGTGTTGAATAACAACGGCTTCGTCGGACATTCGGACCCTGCTGTCATCCCAGGTTGGTAGTCGACCAGGCACGATATCGGGGAGGTTGTTGCTCATATGCTGCGCAGCACTGGAAGCATAAACAAAGCATTCGAGTAATGAATTGCTCGCCATTCGATTCGCGCCATGCAGACCCGTGCAGGCAGTTTCGCCTATAACGTAAAGTCCCTGCACATCAGTGGCGCCATACTGGTCCACGACCACGCCGCCGCAGGTGTAGTGTGCCGCCGGAACAACGGGTATTCGTTCTTGAGCGATATCAAGGCCCAGCTCGGCACATCGGGCTTTCACCGTGGGAAAGTGTTCTTCAATTTGCGCACTCGACTTATGAGTGATGTCTAGATAGACACACTCTAGACCCAATCGCTTCATTTCGTGGTCGATAGCACGAGCGACAATGTCGCGAGGAGCGAGTTCCGCGCGATGGTCAAAGCGCGGCATGAACCTCTCCCCGGATGGCAGATGCAGCGTCGCGCCTTCTCCCCTCAGTGCTTCGGTTAGCAGAAATGTTCGCGCCTTCGGATGGTACAGACAGGTCGGGTGAAATTGGTTGAATTCAAGATTCGCTACCCGACAACCTGCGCGCCACGCAAGAGCGATACCGTCGCCTGTCGCTCCGTCAGGATTACTCGTATACAAATACGCTTTGCTGGCTCCGCCTGTGGCCAATGCAATCGCCCTAGCGCCCATGGTTTCCACAACGCCATTGCTGGTATTTAGAACGTAGGCGCCCGTAGTTTCGCCATTCGTAACAATGAGATCGACAACACAACGGTCGGTTAGAATTTTTACGTTGGGGCGTTCGGTGATGCGCGCATTTAGTGCTTTTGAGATCGCACTGCCCGTTTGATCGGCTGCATGGAGGATTCTGCGTATGGAATGCCCGCCCTCCATTGTCAGGTGAAACTCTCTGAACTCGTCGTCTGGTTGATCGTTCCTCAGATCAAAATCTACGCCCTGAGCTACGAGCCAGTCGACGACTGAGCGACTTTGCTCAACGGTAAATGTCACAGCATCTTCATGACAGAGGCCAGCCCCGGCTTGCAGGGTGTCGGCGACATGGGACTCAATCGTATCTCGCTCGTGCAGTACCGCGGCCATTCCACCCTGAGCCCAGGAGGTGGAACCGGAATTCAAATCTGACTTCGATAACAAGCCAATGGACAGAGTCTCCGGAAGCTGGAGTGCAAGGCTAAGACCTGCCGCGCCGCTTCCGACGATCAGAACATCAAAATGTGTATCTCGCACCATGGACTCCGTCTAACAGCTGCGGCACTCTGGAGGGGCAGAGCGGCGTTTGATAATTGTGGCAAATAATTTGAACTTTTCGAAACATCAAACGTCATAGGAAACAGAAAACAGATTGGGCAGAAGTGGTAGAAGCCATATCTGTTAAGTGGGAAGCGGTACTTTGGCACTCAGCGATGGTGACGACAAGCTCGTAAAGCGCGCAAAAAAAGGAGACTCGCGCGCGTTCGATCTTCTGGTCTTGAAGTATCAGGGGAGGGTAGCGCAGCTTGTTTCTCGTTACCTGAACAACGCGGCTGAGGTTGAAGATGTAACTCAGGAGGCTTTTATCAAAGCCTATCGAGCGCTCCCCAATTTTCGCGGCGACAGTGCGTTTTACACCTGGCTGTATCGCATTGCGGCCAATGCAGCGAAGAACCATCTCGTTGCATTGGGGCGGAGGCCCACGTCAGATATGGCGTTGGACGACTCGGAGGTGTTTGACGTCCCGGGACGATTAAAAGACCACGAATCACCGGACGAGGTGATTATGGGTCAACAATTAGAGATGTTAATTTCTCGAACGATAGAGGAATTACCAGTAGAGTTGAGAGCTGCGCTGACGCTGCGTGAGTTCGAAGGCTTGAGTTATGAGGAAATAGCGGACGTTTTAGAATGTCCGATTGGTACGGTCAGGTCCCGGATTTTTCGGGCGCGCGAAGCCATTGATGTTAAGGTGGCTCAGCAACTTCAGGGGAACGAAGGTTGACAGAACACGACGATAAATTTACGAGCGGCACGGCCTCAACTGCAGAACAGGAAAGCCTGTCTGCCCTCATGGACGGTGAGGCGAATGACCTCGATATGGCGCGAGCGCTGCGGGGTGTTGCTAGCTCTGATGAGTTACGTGGATATTGGCGGCGACAGCAGCTAATCCGCGAGTCGATGGCTGGGCAGGTGGCGTCGACCTTGGAAATCGATGTCAGTGAAGCTGTTCGGACAGCAATTTCGTCGGAGAAGCGACGGTATGCAAATCCATTGATATCAATGGCCGTTGCCGCATCGGTCACGGTGGCAGTTGTTCTGGGCGGTCAGCAGGCGCTGTTATTCAACGAGACACCCATTAATCCAATCACAGCTCCCGGTGCGATTGTCCAAGTGCCGGGCACGGGTGCCGTGCAAGCCAGTTTTGCAGAATCCCAGATCATGCAGCCGCGCACTGTGGCGGCACCGGCATCGGTGACTACAGTTGACCCGTACAGCAACAGAGCAAGTTATAACCGGCTGGCCGACGAACGGTTCGAGTCGCTGCTTAAAGTGCACAACACTACTGCCTCCGCGGCTTCGATTACGCCTCTTGTGTCCCGGTCAGTCGATCCGACAGAAAGCCAATAACATCTGAGGTGGCGGTGACCCAATTGAGATGCGCACTTTTCTCCATTGCCATCGCCGTAACGGCATTGCTGCCGTCGCTCGCAAACGCTCAGAATCAATGTGACATAGACCAATCGATTGCCGGTGCTGTTGATCAGATTCAAGAGTCGCACCGGAACTTTTCGTATTCCGGCACATTTCTCAAGGAGTCTTCCGGCTCGAGGAACTTTATCGCCAAGTCGCACGTCGCTGGAGAGGAAGAGGGTCAGCTCGACTACCTCAATGCGCCTGCGACTGAAGAGATGCAAAGTGTTTGGGCTCCACGTGGTCCCGCAGTAACTGCCTGTGAGTTGAGCGCCGTTTACTCGCTACATCTCGAGCCCGGCCCGAAAGTAGCGGGCAGGTCCACGTCTGCGTTGCATCTGAGGCCTCGAGACGGACTGCGTCTGGGGTATCGTCTCGCACTGGATGATGTGTCCGGATTGATCCTTAAGTCGGAGTCATTTAGTGAGGATGGAAAGCTTCTGGAGCGGCATGAATACGCTTCAATCACGGTGACCCCGAAAGAGTACGCAGGAACGAAAGAGAGCGCGACAGCGCTAATGCAGCACCTCGATATTGTCGGCTTACCGTTTGGCTATAAAGCTAGTCTTGCGCGAGGTTTCGAAGAAAAAGCATTGTTTGTCAGTGACGGTATCGCTGCTGCCACCGTTGTCTTCGAGCCGCTCCCGGATGATTTGTCACCGGGTGAGGGCGCTGTGCGCCACGGTGCTACATTGACCTATTCCAGAGGCAGCGTGGTCTCGGGGACGCGCATTTTGGTAACGGTAATAGGCGAGGTCCCACTTGCCGCCGCTCGGTTGATTGCTGAAGCCGTGCGCGTCGCACCGAGTCGTTAAAGCAATGACGATTGTTGAGACCGGTAGAGTCGTGGCTCTAGAGGGCACTGCCGTATGGGTCGAGACTATTCGGAGCTCTGCTTGTGGCTCCTGTGCCGCTCGCTCTGGCTGTGGCCACAGAACACTGGCTGGTGTCTTGACCAGCGATAAAGGTCTCGTGCGAGCGCGCGAGTCTGATTCTCTTAAAGCCGCTGATTGTTCAGTAAATGACAGGGTTGAAATATCGATTCCCAGATCCACATTATCGGTAGGAGCGCTAATGTTATACGGACTGCCGCTGGTGTCCGGTATCACCCTGGCGCTCTTAATGGGAGCTGAGAGTGATGCTCGAGCAGCTATGGGTTTTTTTGTTGGCTTGTTGGGCGCATTTGCCGGGTTACGGTGGATGAGCAGCCGATCTATCTTTGGCGCGGTCGAGCCGCAACTGGAACGGATAGTTGAGTCGACAGCGGATGAGGCGATAGTTCATATCCAGTCCTAGTGAATTTCAGGCCGGTCATGCGCGAGTGCTTTTCGGATCTACATGTAAGGTTGTGGTTAAAAGGATGTATTAAATGATGGTTAGAGTTACTTTGGCCGTGCTGCTCATGTGTGCGAGTCAGCTCGCGACGGCGTCACTTCCGGATTTTGCGACCATTGTGGAAGAGAGATCGCCCGCTGTGGTGAAGATCATTGCGGAAGTTACAGCGCCGTCACGGTTCTCGCGCGATGAAATGGAAGAGCTGGAAGAGCTGGAGCAGTTACCGGAGGCGCTTCGTCGGTTTTTCCAGTATCGCAACCCACCGGCGCCCCGAGGTGGTGGTACAGGTTCTGGATTTGTCATCTCAAGTGATGGGTACATTGTCACCAATCACCACGTAGTGGATGGCGCCGACACGGTAATCGTCAGGTTTTCCGACCGGCGGGAGTTCGACGCCGAAGTCATCGGTACTGATCAGCGTTCAGATCTCGCTTTGCTTAGAGTCGATGCCGATGAATTACCCTTTTTGCGTTTGGGTAACTCCGAGAACTTGAAAGTGGGGCAATGGGTTCTAGCGATTGGCTCGCCATTTGGCCTCGACTACTCGGTGACGGCAGGCATTGTCAGTGCCAAAGGCCGAAGTTTGCCAACAGAAAGGGGCGAAAACTACGTTCCCTTTATTCAGACAGACGTTGCGATTAACCCCGGTAACTCGGGAGGCCCACTCTTCAACCTGGCGGGAGAGGTTGTTGGTGTGAATTCGCAGATCTTTACTCGCTCGGGTGGCTCGATTGGCTTGTCCTTTGCCATTCCTGCGCGTGTTGTCCGTAACATCGTTAAGCAATTGCGGGAAAACGGCGAGGTCGTTCGAGGCTGGCTAGGTGTCAGTATCCAAAACGTGGATCGAACGCTTGCCGAATCATTTGACTTGGATCGTCCGCGAGGCGCCTTAGTTGCGCAAGTAGGTGGTAACTCGCCAGCTGAACGAGCGGGTATTGAATCCGGAGATATCATCGTCGCAGTAGATGGTGCCCAAGTAGAGGTTTCTGCCGATCTTCCACATATCGTGGGATTGCTCGCGCCGGGAGATGTAGTGGATATCACTATCATTAGAGATGGAGAGGAGACGCTGCTTGAGGTTGAAATTGGCGCTCTGGAGGCTGACGAGATTGCCAGAGTAGTGACAGCGCCCAGTGAGCCGGGAACGGTGAGCGTTTTGGGCATGACCGTAAAGGAGTTAGAGGAGTCCGACGAACCTGGGCCCGCAGTCCGCGGTGGCGTGGTTGTTAGCTCAGTCGAGCCAGGGTCTCCCGCCTTTGAGGGTGGTGTGAGAGCTGGGGACATCCTGACTCGATTCGGGCGCTCTGCGATTAGCCGACTGAGTGATATGGCCGCGGCGTCAGATGGCCTCGAACCAGGCGACTCAGTATCGGTGCGCTTAATCCGACAGGGCGCGCCACAGTTCATTGGTATCAAAGTACCGGAAAATGACTGAGCATTGAGTGGTCATAGCGCAAGACCCTGCGCTAAAATCCGCGCGCACGAGGGCTTATTAAAAGCCCTCATTTACTTTTAGGGAGCCGCCGTGACCGATCTGAGTCACATTCGCAACTTTTCCATCATCGCTCATATCGACCATGGTAAGTCGACCTTGGCTGACCGCTTTATTCAGCATTGCGGTGGCTTAACTGATAGAGAGATGGCTGAGCAAGTACTTGACTCCATGGATCTTGAGCGCGAGCGCGGCATTACCATCAAGGCGCAGAGCGTCACACTGAACTACACGGCTCGCAATGGCGAGGTCTATCAGCTCAATTTTATTGATACGCCCGGACACGTAGACTTTTCCTACGAGGTCTCCCGCTCTCTGGCAGCGTGCGAAGGCGCTCTACTAGTGGTAGATGCTGGACAGGGTGTTGAGGCGCAGTCGGTTGCGAACTGCTACACCGCGATCGAGCAGGGCCTCGAGGTGCTGCCGATACTGAACAAGATGGATTTGCCTCAGGCGGAGCCTGAGCGCGTTCAAAATGAAATCGAGGAGATCATTGGCATTGAGGCCAGCGAGGCTGTGCCTGTGAGTGCCAAGACTGGCCTCGGCATCGAAGATGCGCTCGAGTATCTGGTGGAGCATATACCGGCTCCCGAGGGTGATCGAGACGAGCCGCTACAGGCGCTTATCATCGACTCTTGGTTTGATAACTATCTCGGGGTTGTGTCGTTGGTGCGCGTCAAGCAGGGGCAAATTAAAAAGCGCGATAAATTTATGGTGAAGTCGACCGGTAAGGTCCATCAGGCTGACATGATCGGCGTCTTCACACCTCGGCGAACGGTGACTGATCAACTTCAAGCAGGTGAAGTCGGCTTTATTGTTGCTGGTATTAAAGACATTAAGGGTGCTCCAGTAGGCGATACGCTCATTGCGTCTGGTGCACCTGATACGGCGGCATTACCCGGCTTTCAGGAAGTAAAACCACAGGTATATGCAGGTATTTTCACCATTAATGCCGATGACTACGAAGACTTTAGAGATGCGCTTGGAAAGCTAACGCTTAATGATGCGTCTCTCTTTTACGAACCAGAGACCTCTGATGCGCTCGGCTTCGGCTTTCGCTGTGGTTTCTTGGGGATGCTTCACATGGAGATCATTCAGGAGCGGCTCGAGCGTGAGTACGATTTGGATCTCATCACAACGGCCCCCACTGTTATTTACGAGGTCGTTAAAAAGTCAGGCGATGTTGTCAACGTTGATAACCCGTCAAAGCTGCCTGATCTCGGTGATATCGAGAGCATGCGAGAGCCCATTGCGCGATGCACCATACTGACACCGCAGGATTATCTGGGGGCGGTTATCACCTTGTGTGTCGAGAAGCGCGGTTCTCAAGTGGATTTGCAGTTTCTTGGTCAGCAGGTCCAAGTTATTTACGACATCCCCATGGCCGAGGTCGTGCTGGATTTCTTCGACAGGCTGAAGTCCGCGAGCCGCGGGTATGCGTCGCTTGACTATGGCTTTGAGCGATTCGAGACGGCACCGCTCTCTAAGCTAGATGTATTGATTAACGGCGATAGAGTCGATGCGCTCTCGGTTATTGTTCACCGAGACTATATTCAGAGCCGAGGTCGTGTTCTCACCGAGAAGATGAAAGAGCTAATTCCGCGTCAAATGTTCGATGTCGCTATTCAGGCCGCGGTTGGCGGGAAAATTGTGGCTCGTCAAACAGTGAAAGCGCTGCGCAAGAATGTGACGGCGAAATGTTATGGTGGCGATGTCACGCGAAAGAAAAAGCTTCTAGAGAAGCAGAAGGCAGGGAAAAAACGCATGAAGCAGGTGGGCAATGTGGAGATCCCGCAGACCGCCTTCCTGGCTGTGCTTCAGGTAGACTAGCCAAAAGGCAAAGAGGACCTTTCATTGAATATTGACTTGCCTCTCATCCTGACAGTGATCGTTGGGGCTAGCGGCGCCATTTGGCTGATCGACAGTTTGCTGTTCGCGTCAGCGCGCTCAGCACGACTCGCTGAGCTACAAAAGCAATATCCGCGCTGGAGTGAGTCCGAGTCTGCCGATGCCAAATTGTTCATCGAGACAGCATCGCGCGAAGCGACTGACCCTGTTGTTGTCGAATATGCCAAGTCTTTTTTCCCAGTACTCGCCTTTGTGCTCGTACTTCGCTCTTTTCTGTACGAACCGTTTCAGATTCCCTCATCATCGATGGTGCCGACCCTTCAGATCGGTGATTACATTTTGGTGAACAAGTATCGGTACGGGCTCCGTCTTCCTGTTACCCGCACTAAGGTTTGGGACGTCAGTTCGCCTAAGCGAGGTGATGTGATGGTGTTTTATCCACCCCACGCAAATGATCAGTACTACATTAAGCGCGTGATAGGCGTGCCCGGGGATCGTGTTCAATACAGAAACAAGCAATTGACCGTTAACGGACAGCTTGTCCCACGAGAGTGGCTGACCGACGTTCCTGGTTCTCGCCGTGTTCAGATCGGATTGGAAGAACCTCGCGAGGGTAGAAGCCACCTCGTACAGGTTGACCAGCTGAGGCCAGTCCGAGATTTCTCTGTAGTGGTTAGACCTGGCCACTACTTCATGATGGGTGATAACCGCGATAACAGTAGCGACAGTCGCGTTTGGGGTCAGGTTCCAGAGCGCGATATTGTGGGTGAGGCGGTGGCCATTTGGATGCACTGGGAATCGCTGTTCAGTATTCCGAGTTTCGAGCGTGCTGGAGGCTTGCATTGAGTCAGCACCTAAACTCACAGGCTGCTCGTGGCATGCGAGGCTCATCGAGCTTTTCCATTTTGTGCGTCATTGTTACGGCCTGGGTGGCTCTGACGGGGTTACTACGAGTATTGCCGGTGTTCATGGAGCATAGGACCATTGTCAGTGCTATGGAGTCTGTGGCGTCTGGCTACGTGCCAGGGCAGGATCAAAGTGCGGATGTCAGAGAAGCGCTTCGGAAGGCGTGGTCGATAAACCGCATCTCGCAGGTTGACGCGTCTGAAGTGTCGATTGATCGGCGTCGTACAGGCGTCATTTTGGCGCTCGAGTACCAGACGACCTTTCCGCTGGTCGGTCCTATACAAGGCGTTTGGGACTTCGGTACCGTTGAAGTGGATGGCCGCTAGCCTGGGAGACGAAACTGGCTACTCTTACCATGAAACCAAAGCACGCCGCCTTGCAGCGAACCATCGGCTATCAGTTTCAGGAGCCGGCGCTACTCGTGCGTGCGCTGACCCACCGGAGCTTTGGTGCAGATAATAATGAACGCCTTGAGTTCATTGGCGATGGGCTTGTTAACGCTGTCGTGGCACAGCTCTTATATTCTCACTATCCCGATCTTGATGAGGGAAGTCTATCGAGACTCCGCTCGAAATTGGTGTCGAAAGAGGGTCTCACGACACTTGCCGAGCGCTTCGAGCTTGGCTCCTTGGTGTTATTGGGCGCTGGCGAGCGAAAGAGCGGCGGCCGACACCGAGCGAGTATCATGGCGGATACAGTCGAGGCACTGGCAGGGGGGATGTTAGTGGAGGCTGGATTTGGCGCAGCAAGCGAAATCGTAGCGTCGTGGTTTATTGCTGATGTTGTTTCACTCGATATCCACACGACGCAAGATGCCAAGACCCGTCTGCAGGAATGGTTGCAAGGAAAGGGTTATCCATTGCCGGTCTATGAAGTCACATCGATCTCCGGGGACGATCACAATCAGGTGTTTGAAGTAGCATGTAGCTGCAAAGCAGCTAGCAACAGACAGGTTGGCACGGCATCGAGTCGTAAAAAAGCGGAGCAAAAAGCGGCAGCGGCAATGTTGGAGATACTCGAACATGAGTGATAACCCAGACACTCGGTGTGGTTTAGTCGCATTGGTTGGGCGACCCAATGTTGGGAAGTCAACGTTGCTCAATTTTATTCTTGAGCAAAAACTCAGCATTACGTCACGAAAGCCTCAAACAACGCGGCAACAGGTATTGGGTGTTAAGACAGTGGACAAGGATCAAATGATTTTTGTCGATACGCCCGGGCTACATCGCAATGAGCCTCGCGCGATTAATAAAGCCATGAATAAGTCGGCCACCTCAGCGATGGCCGATGTCGATTTGGTTCTGTTTCTCATAGATCGAGGGAAATGGACCGAAGAGGACTCCTGGGTGCTTGAGAAACTGCGCTCGGTGAAGGTGCCGGTCGCACTTGTTGTTAACAAAATGGATCTGCTTGACGACCCTAATGCGCTACTTCCCGAGATGGATGAGCTGCATGCACGTCATGATTTCGCTGGCATTTTTCCTATCTCAGCGCTGCGCCAGAAAAATTTAGATCGGCTGGAAACGTTTGTCAGAGAACATCTCCCTGAGGGGTATCATTTATTCCCTGAGGGGCAGATCACCAATCGCACCGAGCGATTTCTGGCAGCGGAACTTATCCGAGAGAAAATCATTCGCCAGTTGGGGGATGAGTTGCCGCACACAACGGCCACTGAAATCGAGGCGTTTCATACCGACGATCGGGGTGTCTTGCACATCAATGCGATCATTTTTGTGGAACGTGATGGGCAAAAGCGAATCGTTATTGGCACCGGTGGCTCGAGACTCCGCTCAATAGGCACCGAAGCACGGCGTGACATGGAAAAAGCCTTTGATTGCAAGGTGATGCTTAAGCTTTGGGTGAAGGTTAAGTCAGGGTGGTCCGACGATATTCGCGCACTGCGCAGTCTTGGGCTTGAAGGCGAGTTGTGACCTCGGCCATGCAGCCGGCTTGGGTATTAGGGCGACAGTCGTATCGTGACTCAAGTTACCTGGTGCATTTCCTGACGGCGTCGGATGGGCGGCTGTCTGCCGTTGTAAAGGGGGCTCACCGAAAGCAGCGCGGTGGCATGATGGCGGCGCTGATGCAGCCATTCCAGCCTCTTCTGGTGAAATTCGGAGGCAACAGCGAGTTGAAATACGTAGCGGCGGCGGAAAGCGCCGGTATCAGCCGCACGCTGGTTGGCGAAACATTGTTCTCCGGGCTCTACCTCAATGAATTACTCACACGGCTCCTGCCCAAGTTCGATGCTGCGCCAACGTTATTCGCTGCTTACGGTGATGCTATCGAGGTGATCTCGACGTCTGCGGACCCGGAGCTCACCTTGCGTCGGTTCGAGTTATTGCTGTTGGAGGAGCTTGGCTATCAAATTCAGTGGCAGCGTGATTTTGAGGAGCGTCCTATTCAACAGACTGCATACTATTGTTATCAGCCCGACAGGGGATTTTTGCCCAGTGGGGAAACAGACAGGTCGCTCATGATTTCGGGCGTGCAGTTATTAACATTGGCGGACTGGCAACGTTCTGGTTGCGCCATAGACGAAACATGCCAAGCTAAATTGAAGGGCATCATGCGGTTAGCGATAGATCAGCGCCTGGGCGGTCGTCCTCTAAAAGTGCGAGAAGCAGTCACCGAGTGGCGCCAATTGACAGAGTGACATTTGAGAGATTGACAGCTAAAAGAGTCAGAACTGATCGAATTACAATCGAGCGTGTTGGGAGAATCTGCGGTGGTGCAGGGTATTGGCGTTGACATCGTTAAACTTGAGCGGATTGAAGCCGTGCATCAGCGGTTTGGTGACCGCTTTGCGAGGAAGGTACTGTCCGCTGAGGAGCTCTCCGCCGGACCGGTAACGTCGTCACTGATTGCAAAACGTTTTGCAGCCAAAGAGGCTATTGCAAAGGCCTTGGGAACCGGCTTTAGAGGCGGTATCACTATGCCGTGTATCACAATCAATAAAAACTCGCTGAACAAGCCACAGGTGGCTTTGACGGGCGCTGCGGCTGAACGACTTCGCGTCATAGGTGCGCAACAGGTTTTGGTGTCCATTGCGGATGAAGTAGACTCGGTCGTTGCATTTGCTATTGCGCAATAGACGCCTTTAGTCAGAGGACCTCTCGGACATCATTCTTCATGAGTAAGCAACAGTACCCCACGATTGAATCCACTATTGGTCATACGCCACTCGTGCGCCTGCAACGAATGCTGGTTAATCCTAATAGCGTGGTATTAGCAAAGCTCGAGGGTAACAATCCCGCGGGCTCGGTTAAGGATCGGCCGGCGATTAGCATGATTCGTGAAGCCGAAGCCCGGGGCCTTATTAACCCCGGTGACACCATCATCGAGGCAACTAGTGGTAACACTGGCATTGCCTTGGCCATGGCTGCGGCCATTCGCGGATATCGCCTGATTCTAATCATGCCCAGTCATATGAGTAGTGAGCGAAAGCTGTCAATGGCCGCTTATGGCGCTGAACTGATAGAGGTAACCCAGTCGGAGGGTATGGAGGGTGCGCGAGATCTGGCAGCTCAAATGGCGGCCGCAGGCGAGGGTATTGTGCTCGACCAATTCGCTAATCCTGATAATCCGCTCGGGCACGTATCGTCCACGGGACCCGAAATCTGGGAGCAGACCCAGGGCGAGGTCACACACTTCGTCAGTTCAATGGGCACCACGGGGACGATCATGGGAGTGTCCTCATTTCTAAAGGCCAAAAATCCAGAGATTCAAATTGTTGGACTACAGCCCATTGAGGGATCCCAGATTCCCGGAATTCGGCGTTGGCCTGAGGCCTACCGGCCAAAGATTTTCGATGCTACCGCGGTTGACCGCGTTGTCGATGTCTCCCAATCGACGGCAGAGGAAACGATGCGGCGCATGGCCCGAGAAGAGGGTATTTTTGCCGGCGTCTCGTCGGGAGCATCAATCGCGACGGCGATCGAAATTGCGGAATCGCAAGACAATGTGACGGTCGTTGCGATTGTGTGTGACCGGGGTGATCGTTACTTATCGACTGGCGTCTACTCCTAGGGTAACCGTATGGAACGTGCTTACGACATAGAGGACCTCAAGCGCTTGATGGAGCGGCTTCGCGACCCTGCCTATGGTTGCCCGTGGGATTTAAAGCAGACCTATCAAAGTATCGCCCCTTTTACGCTTGAGGAATGTCTAGAGCTTATCGATGCGCTAGAGCAGTCGGACTATGAGCACGTGGAGGAAGAACTTGGCGACCTGTTGTTTCAAGTAATTTTTTACGCGCAGCTGGGCAAGGAGGAGGGACGATTTGATTTCGATTCCGTCGTATCAGGTATTACGGCAAAGCTCCTTCGGCGTCACCCTCACGTCTTTAAGGACGGTGAGCTTGAAGGCGTCATTGAAGATCGAACATCAATGGCCACTATCAAGGCTAATTGGGAAAAAACAAAAGCCGAGGAGCGTGCGGACCGTTCACAAACGAGCGTCATGGATGATGTGCCGGCGACGCTTGGAGCGCTCTCAAGGGCCCAAAAGCTGCAAAAACGAGCCGCGACCGTAGGTTTTGACTTTGGTAGCGCAAGCGAAGTGGCGGCCTGCCTTTTGGGTGAATATAGAGAATTAGAACAAGCAATGGCGTCTGGCGATCAAAATGAGATCGAGAACGAACTTGGAGACGTACTATTCACCGTCGTCAATATCGCGAGACACTTGAAGGTTGATTCGGAGGCTGCGTTGCGAAAAGCAAACCGTCGTTTTGAGGCTCGTATTCGATCCGCAGAACGTGATGCGGCAGATGAGGGGACGTCCCTCATGGAAGAATCTGCTGAGCGTCTTGACGAGCGTTGGCAAAAAGCCAAGCTGAAAGAGAAAAATAAACTCGGGTTGTAAGCGAGCCGAACGGTGTGTATTTTCACGCTCTTTGGCTGAGATCTGGCCGGATACCAGCAAATAGGAACAACATGCGTATTATTCTTTTGGGTGCTCCAGGCGCCGGCAAAGGTACTCAAGCGGCATTTTTGTGCCAGCACTTTGGTATCCCGCAGATCAGCACGGGCGATATGCTGAGGGCTGCCGTTAAGGCAGGCACCGAGCTGGGTAAAAAAGCCAAGGTCATCATGGACGAAGGTGGCCTAGTCTCCGACGAGATCATCATTGGCCTGGTTAAAGATCGACTGGAGGCGCCTGACTGTGCCAACGGCTGTCTATTTGACGGTTTTCCCCGGACCATTCCACAAGCCGAGGCGATGGTCGATGCAGGCATTGATATTGATCAGGTGATCGAGATTGATGTTGACCACGAGGAAATTGTTTCACGCATGAGTGGACGTCGTGTGCACCCGGGAAGCGGGCGCGTTTATCACGTGACGCACAATCCTCCGCGTGTAGAGGGTGTGGATGATGTCAGCGGCGAGCCGCTGATCCAGCGCGATGACGATGCTGAAGAGACTGTAAGGCATCGACTATCGGTTTATGAAAGTCAGACTCGGCCGCTGGTCGATTTTTACAGCACCCTGGAAGGGCCTTCTTATCATCGTATTGATGGTATCGGGTCAGTTGAGGCTGTCACTCAAAGCATTCGAGACGCGCTGGGGCAGTAGTAATTCAGACCATAGGGCTCTAAGCTTCTCGCAGGTTGTTTGGGGGAAGCCACATGTCTAGTTCACCGTTTATTCTCTACCACTATCCAGCGTCGCCTTACGCGGAAAAAGTGCGGCTCCTGGCCGGGTATTTAGGTGTGAGTTGGCAGTCGGTCGAAGTACCGATACAGCCACCCCGTGACCAGCTGGCGATTCTTGCGGGTGGCTATCGCCGGATCCCCGTCATGCAGTGTGGTGCGGATATTTTTTGTGACACTGCCGTTATTTGTGATGAGGTGATATCGCGAGCAGACCGGGATTTGGCGTCATGTAGTGAAGCCGCATCAGCCCTCGCACAGCGGGCAGAGACCGATGTATTTTTTGCGGCGATACGGCAGGGGTCTCAGCTGAAAACAGCCATAGGGCTCACTATGATGTTGGGCTTCAAGGGAATGCTTGCCTTTGCAAAGGACAGGGCCTCATTTGCCCAGGGGCACGGCCCTGCTACTCAGACGCCTGATGCAGCAAGGTCGGTATTTTCCTCTTTCCTGCGGGATTTGGACCAAATGCTAGCCTCGCAGTCATATTTGGGCGGCGATGCACCCTGTTTGAGTGACTTTTGCTGCTATCACCCCATTTTTCTCGCTCAGGGCTTTAAGAGCATCAAAGCCTCGGCGTTACCAGCAGGTGTGAAGGCATGGATGGCGCGTATGGCTGGCTTCGGTTGGGGGCAGTACTCGGCAGTATCAAGTGATGAGGCCATGGCTGCGGCAAAAGCACAGGAACCTAGGCCACTGCCAGAGGCGAGTGCCCATGACCCAGACCTGGGGCAATGGGTGACGGTTACACCGTTGGATACGGGTCGAGTGCCCGTGACTGGTACGCTCGTAAGTAGAAGTGAGACCCGTATTATTGTGGCGCGTCGTTCAGAGGACGTTGGCCTATGTCACGTGCATTTCCCGGTCTCCGGCTTCGAATGCAGCTTGATTACCTAACTGCTCTCCACGATTACTAGGGACAGATAATGATGAAAGGCACTGTGCTGATTACAGGTGCTTCGGCCGGGTTGGGCGCTGAGTTTGCTCGACAGCTTGATGGCAAGGCGACGCATTTTATTTTGGTGGCCAGACGGGTAGATAAACTCGAGGCGTTGGCTGAGACCTTGAAAACACCGGTGACGGTGATCGAACAGGACCTGAGCAAACCGGGTTCGCCCGAGCAGTTATGTCAGACCATCGCATCACAGGGTCATTCAGTCGATGTATTGATTAACAATGCCGGGATAGCCGGCCCCAATCTGCTAGAGGTCTCTGACTTCTCGACGCAACGTGACTTCGAGCAGTTGATGATGCGAACAGTGGCCGAGCTGTGTAGTCGATTGATCCCCGGTATGCGCGAGCGTGGCTACGGTAGGGTGATCAATGTTGCCTCGGTTGCTGGTCGGTTTCCCAGCTCTGATTCGGGCAACTACGGACCTGCTAAGGCGTATGTCATTGCATTGTCAGAGGAACTCAACATGGGGACGCGTGGCTCGGGGGTCAACGTGACTGCGCTTTGCCCGGGGTTCACCCACACCGAGTTTCATGAGGTTGCGGGCTTGATGGAGGCGAAGAACAGTTCGCCAAGTTGGATTTGGTATGACGCAGCTACGGTTATTCGGGAGGGTTTGATCGGCTGTGAGAGGGGCCGTTCCATTGTGATCTCCGGGCGACTCTATCGGTGGCTGGATCCTCTATTGCGATCAACGCTTTTCAGAGGTTTGCTGTTAAAAATTGCGGGCCGCGGTTGAGCTATTTTCATTTGGGTGGGCACTAGCGCAACGAGTGGAAATAATTCACAATTCGCGACGCATTAACGAGTTAAGTAAGGATAGGTAATGCCAGTAATTAAGTTCATTGAGTTTGATGGCACCGAGCACGAAGTCGATGCTGATGCCGGAATGAGCATCATGGAAGTCGCGATGAAATATGACGTTCCTGGCATTGACGCCGACTGCGGTGGTGGTGCGGTCTGTGGTACTTGCCACTGCTTCATCGAAGAATCCGCTGGGCCGTTACCCGCTGTTGATCCCCAAGAGGAGTCGATGTTGGGCTTGAGGCCTGACCGAGAAGGCAACTCACGGCTTAGTTGCCAGATCCAAGTCAGCGATAGCATCGGCGATATGACCATCAAGTTGCCCGAATTCCAAATGTAATCAAGGGTCGCTATTGACCGATAAGTCCTAGGTTCAGACATGAACAATCGCGCCGATCCCATGCTAGCTGATCCGCTCAAGACGCCGCTCCAGGATTTAGATGTATCAGATCCACGACGTTTCGAGCAGGATTGCTGGCAGCCATTGTTTAAGCGATTACGTGAAGAGTCGCCGGTGCACTTTCAAGCAGAAAGCCCAGCTGGTCCCTTCTGGTCGATTACCCGGTTTGACGACATTGTCGAAGTCGAGAAGAACACCGAGGTTTTCTCTTCAGAGCCCACCATTGCCATCATAGACCCACCGCCGGAGCGTCGCTCGCGAATGTTCATTGCTATGGATCAGCCAGAGCACGATATTCAGCGGAGAGCGGTACAACCCGTCGTTGCGCCAAAAAACCTTCAGGAGTTCGAGGCGCTCATTCGCCAGCGAACGGCGGAGGCGCTCGATGCGCTGCCAGAGGGCGAAACATTTGATTGGGTAGAGCTCGTGTCGCGCAATCTGACGACGCAGATGTTGGCGACATTATTTGATTTTCCATGGGACATACGTCACAAGCTGTCAGACTGGTCAGATGCAGTAACGTCTGATGAGCGGATGACAGCAGGTCAGGGCTTAAAGCAAGAAGATCGGCTTGAGATAGTCATGGAGATCCTCGAGGTCTTTACTCGGTTGTGGCACGAGAGAGTCGGCGATGACGTCGAGTCCTTTGATTTGATTAGATTGCTTCAGCGCGACGAGAACACCGCCAACATGGTGGACGACCCCATGAATTACATCGGTAACCTCATGTTGCTCATCGTGGGTGGCAATGACACCACACGTAACTCGATGTCTGGCGGTGTTCTCTTCCTCAATGAGTTTCCTGAAGAATTTGCTCGGGTTAAGGCTGATCGATCCCTCATTCCGTCGATGGTCTCGGAGATCATCCGGTTCCAGACGCCACTGTCTCACATGCGCCGCACGGTGACGCGAGATACTGAATTCCGTGGGCAGCGCATGAAAGCCGGCGACAAGGTGGTTTTGTGGTATTGCTCCGCGAACCGAGATGAGTCGGTGATTCCGGAGCCCGAGACTTTTCACATAGACCGGTCGGGAGTTCGTAATCACGCTGCCTTTGGCTTCGGGATCCATCGTTGTATGGGTAACCGTCTCGCTGAAATGCAGCTTCGCGTTGTGTGGGAAGAGGCCCTGAAGCGCTTTAGCGATATTCGAATCGTTGAACCGCCGACTCGTCTTTGCCACAACTTTGTTCGCGGTTTTTCGCGTATGCCAGTGCAGGTGACCCGCTACTAACGTAGGCTTCAGGTTCGTTAGTTCGTTAGCGATGCAACCTACGTCACCATGTTGGCAGATCTTGGTCTTTCCGCTTCATTAAAGTTCCCGGCTGTGGGTATTGATGGCTGCCGGGCTGGCTGGGTTGCAGCATTTCAACTCGACGGTGAACCCGTGCTGGCGGTAGTCAAGACTCTATCAGAGCTGACTCCACACCTTAGTCACGAAACGACCGTAATGATCGATATGCCCATTGGCTTGTTAAATGATGACTCAAGTCGGCAGTGCGATGCGTTGGCACGAGAGCGACTGAGGCCTTACCGCTCCTCGAGTGTATTCGGCGTCCCGCCTAGAGCCGTTACCCGAATTTCTGATTATCCGCAGGCCAATGCTTTATCGCGTGAGCTCACAGGCAAAGGGTTGAGCAAACAATCTTTTTATCTTTTCCCAAAAATACGCGAGCTCGATGATTGGCTTGTGAATCCTGAAAGACAAGGCGAGTGGTGGGAGTGCCATCCCGAGGTGGCCTTCGCACAACTGAACAGTGGGGCAGCACTCAAGGCTTCTAAAAAGTCGGTGGAGGGTCAAGCCGAGCGCATGTCCCTCCTAGCTGATCTTCCCAGAGCGGATGCTGCGCTCGAGGGAGCCAGTGAGAATTACAAACGCAAAGACCTACTACCAGACGACTGCATCGATGCCCTGGTCTGTTTACTCACGGCAGATCGAGATCAGCATCAACGGATCTTAATACCAGCGACTCCTGATAAGGATGAGCGGGGACTCACGATGGGAATCATGGCCCCCGCTTGATGACTTAACTTGCAGCTTTGAGTGAGTCAGTTGCGGGTGATGACTGTGGACCGCGGATCAATATCCCAGGCGTTTCTCCAAGGTAGCTGCCGTTGTCGAAGGTCTGAACCCCCGACTTGAAGGTGGCTCGGTAGCCAGTAGAGGATTGCAACAGACGCTTACCGCCGGCTGGCAAATCATTGGCAACCCAGGGCTTGCTCATGCCAATTTTATCGAGCTCAATGATATTGATATCGGCTAGATAGCCTGGCGCGAGGACGCCTCTGTCATCCAAGCCATACACCTTTGCGGTGTCAGCGCACTGGCGCTTAATCGCTTGACTCAGGCTCAATTTAAAGCCCTCTCGATCCCGCACCCAGTGCTGCAACATGAAGGTGGGTGATGCTGCGTCGCAAATAGTCCCGCAGTGCGCACCGCCATCTGACAGCGAGTTAATGCAGTCATCGGATTGAAGGACAGGTTCCAAGAAATTTAGATTACCGTCTGCGTAGTTAAGGAGTGGGAAGTAGATGAACCCTCTGCCGCCGTCACTCATCAGTAAGTCATAAGCATACTCGGCACCTGATACGCCCGCCTGTTCGGCAAGATAAGCAATTGACTGCTGCGCTGACGGCTCATAATCAAAGCCATCGGAGAGCTCGTATTGCATGGTGAAGGCAGTCGCCATGAGCTCCGTCAGTATCTGCACATCGCTGTCAGGGTAAACCGACTCCTCGGTAATCAGCTTGTGTCTAAAGTCCGGATCGGCCAGTCTTTCAAGCTGAGCGGCTTCCTCTAGATCTGCGACTTCAGCCCAGCTGGGTTTGAACGAGAACGGATTAAAGGTCGTGCGCCATCCCAGTATGAGGCCGGTCCCTCGCATCGATATTTGAGCAAGGATGTTGGCGCCTTTGGCGTTCTGCTCACGCATATTGGCCATTTGGTCATCAAAGCTCATAGCTTTGACCGGTGACTGAAGGGCAGTGAAGGTGACCGGTAGGCCGGTTTCACGACTGAGGTCCCCCATCCAGTCGAACTCGTTCCACTCAGGAATCAGATCGCTTGCCATTTCGAACACACCGTGACCCACGCGCGCCATGCCCCGACCGATACCTATCAGCTCTTCCGGCGTCGCAGTTGTTCCAGGTACCAGTTCGCCGTCTATCGATTTGTGTAGCACCGTTCGTGAGGTAGAGAACCCCAGGGCCCCCGCTCGCAGTCCTTCCTCGACAATATTCGCCATTCTCGCGATATCAGATTCGGTTGGATCTTCATTAGCCGCACCACGATCACCCATGACGTAGGCCCGAACCGCCCCGTGGGGCACATGCGTCGCGACATCAACAGCTCGCGGCATTTCCTCTAAGGCATCAAGATACTCAGGGAAACTCTCCCAGTTCCAAGACATCCCCTCAGACAGCGCGGATCCTGGAATGTCCTCGACGCCTTCCATCAATCCGATGAGCCAGTCGTGTCGATCCGGCGCAGCCGGTGCAAAACCCACGCCGCAGTTACCCATCACCACGGTCGTTACGCCATGCCAGGAAGAAGGCGCCATTTCCTGATCCCATGTGGCCTGACCATCATAGTGCGTGTGTATGTCGACAAACCCGGGTGCTACGTAGCAGCCACTGGCGTCATACACTTTCTGTGCCTCGCCAAGGTCAGTACCTACCGCAACAACCGTGTCACCCGTGACTGCCACATCCGCTATGTAGGGCTCGCAGCCAGTGCCATCGACGACCGTTCCGCCGCGAATAATTAGATCGTAAGACATGAACTCTTCCTCACTTTGTCATTCCCGCATTTCGCCGAATGTTGTAGCCACTGTCAACTGCACCCAAGTTGCGGGGCTCAGTTTTCGATCCTATATTGAAGAGAGTCTTAGATAAGGAGATGCGACGTGAGCACGGCAGTTTGGGCGGTATTAGGCGTTATAGGTTTGATTGTACTGGTCATATTGGCCATCGCGTTGTGGGCTATCGGTGCCTACAACAATTTCGTTCGCTTAAAGAACCTGGTGTCAGAGGGTTGGAGCGGTATTGAAGTACAGTTGAAGCGCCGCTCTAACCTGGTTCCCAACCTCGTGGCTACAGTAAAGGGCTATGCAGAGCACGAGTCTTCAGTGTTCGAGGAGGTCACGCAGGCTCGCGCATCTATCGGTCGTGGCTCGGTTGGCGAGCAGGCGGCAGCAGAGAGCAACATGGCCAAATCACTGATGAACCTCTTCGCCGTAGCTGAAAACTACCCAGACCTGAAAGCGGATAAGAATTTTCAGCAGTTACAAGCTGAGTTATCGGACTTGGAAGACGTTATTCAGAAGGCGCGACGTTACTACAACGGCACTGTGCGAGACTTCAATACGGAGTTGGAATTGTTCCCAGGCAATCTAATTGCGGGGATGTTCAATTTTGCGTCCGCTGAATTCTTCGAGCTCGAAAATGAAGCGGATGCGGCAGTACCTGAGGTCAGTTTCAGCAGCTAGGGGAGGGGGAGATGACGTTGATAGGCGGAGTCATGCCACGTCTTTTTGCAGGGGGTCTGGGGTTAGCGTTCGTTGTGCTCGTCGCAGTGGCGTCAGCGCAACCTCCTGTGATCGAAATCGATGCTGAGTCGGGGTTGCCTACAGCATTAGATATCGACAATGAGCTCGCCGCTCGGATTGCTGCAGAGGTCGAGCGTGGGCTCGAAGCTAGCATGAAAACCGCACCAGGCCGGGAAACCCTCGGATTTTACGGGGTAGAAATCGACGTCCAGAGAGACGGCGGCTTAGAGGTGACTGAGACGATTACTGCCTACGCGCTGGGCAAACGAATAAAACGAGGAATTTACCGTGAATTTTCGCTCCTGAATGTTGAGCGATATCAGCCGTCGAACCCCTACGATGTTATTTCCGTGAAACGAGACGGCGCACCCCTCCGAAATTGGTTTACCGAGCGTGGTGGAAGTTTTTATCAGATCTACATGGGTAGCAAAAATCGATACCTAAAAACTGGCAGGTGGTATACCTATGAGCTCAAGTACCGCGTGCCTAAAGCTATCCTGCAGTATGAGGATCACGACCTACTGTACTGGAACGCTATTCCGTTTCACTGGGCATTTCCCATTCGTTCTGCGGACATTGTGGTGCGCTTCCCGGAAGGGTTCGTCACGCGAGATATTGAGATAAAAAGTGGCCGATTCGGTGATAAGCACAACTACGTAAACGCCGTGTGGCAGCGGCCTGCTGATAATGTAGTGCGTGTCACGGCGAGTGACTTGAGTGCTAAGCGCGGTATCACACTGATGATAAAGACGAGATCAGATCTCGTAGAGGCATCAGACACTTACCCCACGGCTGATTTGGCCAACAGTTTAATTTCGGGCACAGCGATTAACGATCAAGGCTTTATCACGTGGATAACAACTAAGCCGCTTACCCACGTGGTTGGACCCATAGGTATTGCCGGTTTAGCGATAGGCTTAATGATCCTTTTGTGGCGACGGGTGGGTATCGATCCTCCACCGCAGACTGTGGTTCCTCTGTACGATGCCCCCAGGGGGCTCTCTGCGGCAGGTACGCGATACGTTTATCAGTTTGGATTTGCGGACCCCACACATCTCATGGTTACAGCCGTTGTCAGTGCTGCGACTAAGGGAGTGATCAACATTGATGACAAGCATGCGAAAGGGACACTCCTTACGCGCACGGGCGCACCTGATGACGAATTGTCGCCGGGAGAGCGTGTCGTGCTCGATAAGTTGATGGGGACTAGTGATCAGTTTCTACTGCTAAAAACAGGAACCTTGACCGATGATGAAGTGGTGCTCAATGCGCAGCAAAGCACCTTAAAAGACACACAGGATGCTTTGGTGGCTCACCTCGATAAAGAACTGGGAGAAGAACTGTTTGAATGGCGAACGGCCTATAAAGTCTTTTTCTGGCTACTGGCGCTCGCTTCGGCGCTGGCCGCTATGACAGTTGTTCAAAGCGATTCGTTCCTAAAGCGTAATGAACAGCTAGTGTCGGCTGGGTTTGTTTGCTTCAGCGTATTTCTTCCCGGATTACTGATGGGAATGCGTGAGAAGTGGATGATCAATAAAGCGTCATTTAGTGGGCGATCCTCGGTGCTGGTAACTGACTTTGTCTTCTGCTCACTGTTCGCCTGTGCGCTGCAGTTTGGTGTGGTTACGGCGTATGCCGGTTCAGATTGGCCACTGTGGCAAGCGCTGGTTCTACTGATGTTCCCCGGCGCGATTGGCTATGGCATCGGATTTTCTGCCTTTCTCATGGTGAAAATCATTGATAGTCCAACTGTCCAAGGAACAAGGGCCATTGCGCAAGTCAAAGGCCTCAGAATGTATATCGCCGCGGCGGAGGAGAAATTGAACAGCCGCCTGGTCCCCACTAAAACGCCTGAGCAATTCACGCGACTGTATCCCTATGCCTATGCGCTGAAGCTTGAGACAGAGTGGATAGACCAGTTTTCTGAGGAGTTGAAGCGCTGGATGAGCGATGGAACGATGAGTGATCAGATGAATTGGTACCAGCATCAGTCTTCCAGTCGATGGGGGGGGCGATCCACGTGGACGACCGGGTTCAGTGATTCTGTCACGAGTGGCGTCAGTTACACCCCTCCTTCCGCAAGCGGGGGTGGTGGCTTCGGCGGTGGTGGCGGCGGCGGTGGCGGCGGTGGCGGCTTCTGATGTGATTCCCAACCCTGATCACTTCAGTATCGCGTTTGTGTTTGCCTATAATCGTGAGTAACGTGATACAGGTAATAATAAGAAGACACGCTTTGCTATGAATTTCGATATCCCCGAGGACATCCGCCTTTTTCTAGAGGAGGTGGATGGTTTTATTGAGCGCGAGATCAAGCCGCTCGAGAACAGTAACGACAATATTCGATTTTTCGACCATCGCCGCGAGGATGCTCGGACGGACTGGGACCGCGATGGGCTTCCCAACGAAGAGTGGGAAGCGTTGTTGGCGGAGGCTAAGCGTCGCGCTATTGCCGCCGGTATCTTCAGCTACCCGTTTCCCAGCGAGCACGGCGGACGAGACGGCGGTAACCTTGGCATGGCCATCATTCGCGAGCATTTGGCCGCTATGGGTCTGGGTTTGCATAACGACTTGCAAAACGAGCACTCGATTGTAGGTAACAACATTGGCCTGTTGCTAATGCTTGAGTACGGTACACCCGAGCAGCAGACAGAGTGGTTGCCCGGGCTTAAAACTGCAACACGCGGATTCGCGTTTGGCATTACCGAACCGGATCACGGCTCCGACGCCACGCACATGGAGACCGTCGCCGTTCGAGATGGTGATGACTGGGTCATCAATGGGGTAAAGACCTGGAATACAGGCGTTCATAAAGCGCATAGCGATATGGTGATGGCTCGAACCTCAGGTGGAGCAGGTGATGCCGGTGGCATAACCGCATTTTTGGTGCCCATGGATTCGCCGGGCGTTGAGGTTGAAGAGTACCTCTGGACCTTCAATATGCCCTCTGACCATGCCCGGGTTCGCTTCACCAATGTGCGTGTGCCCGACAGCGCTATCTTTGCGGGTGAAGGACGCGGTCTGCAGGTGGTGCAACACTTTTTTAATGAAAACCGTATTAGGCAAGCCGCATCCAGTCTGGGCGCCGCCCAGTATTGCGTGAACGAGGCCGTGGAATACGCAAAGCACCGAAAGCCCTTTGGCAAAGCACTAGCCACCAATCAGGCAATTCAGTTCCCTTTAGTTGATCTGCAAGCACGCTGCGAAATGCTGAGAGCACTTATTCATAAAACGGCCTGGTTGATGGATCGGGATGGTGCGTTCTCTGTCTCTGACAAAGTCTCGATGTGTAACTATCAAGCCAACCAGCTCTGTTGTGAGGCGGCGGACACGGCGATGCAGGTCCATGGTGGCATTGGGTACTCGCGTTATAAGCCCTTCGAACATATTTACCGACACCACCGACGGTATCGAATTACCGAGGGAGCCGATGAAATTCAAAAGCGACGTGTCGCCGGTTATCTCTTTGGATTCATGGGGCAGAGAAAGCCCAAAGGCGTCAGTTAACGGTGCTGGACGCCGAGTTTAACGCGCAAATAGGCCAATTTATCGGGCGGACTTTTCCTGGCGCTCAGCTCATTGACGTACAGCAACTGACGGCAGGCGCTTCTCAACAAACGTTCAGAGTTAGCGTTCGTCATGCAGAGGGTCATGAGGCCGACTATGCGCTTCGCCGCGCACAGCCGGGGCTTGAACGTTCGTCTTACGGGCAGGTGACTCCAAGCGTCGAGGCAGAGCTACTCGCATTAGCGTCTTCGGCTAATGTTCCCGTACCTAAGGTGATTGAATCCTTACATTCAACCGATGGCTTGGGCGATGGCTACCTTATGGAATGGCTCCGGGGCGAAACCATGGGTCAGCGCATTGTTAAGTTACCCGAGCTCGAAAGTGCCCGAGAGAATCTTGCCTTCGAGTGCGGGCAAGCGCTTGCCCGGATTCACGCGATAGACGTCCCAAGTCGGTTGCAGGAAGTGCTGCACTCGGTGTCGCCTACAGAGCTTGTCCGGGAGACCTGGGAGGCCTACATCGCGTTAGAGACGCCGCAGCCAATGATTGATTTCACTGCGCAGTGGCTGCTTAGCAATCTACCTCCTGAATCGGAAAGTGCACTGGTTCATGGTGATTTTAGGAATGGCAACCTAATGGTGTCAGAACAGGGCATAACGGCCGTTCTTGATTGGGAACTCTGTCATTTGGGCGATCCCATGCGTGATCTGGGTTGGCTTTGCGTCAACTCATGGCGCTTTGGTCGGCGTGACTTGCCCGTTGGTGGCTTCGGTGCTGTGGATGACCTCGTGGCAGGCTATGAGGCCGCGTCAGGCAGTTGCGTCGATAGGGATGCACTCCGATTCTGGGAGGTTTTCGGGTCATTTTGGTGGTCCGTCACCACCTTAGGTATGGCACAGACCTGGCGCACTGGAGAAACCCCCTCGGTTGAACGTCCCGTGATTGGTCGGCGAAGCTCGGAAGCGCAGATGGATTGCGTACACCTTTTGATCCCGGGCGAGATTGACTCCGGACGACTGCAACGTGAAGAGACGGACTTGCCGACACCGGTCGAGCTTCTAAGCTCAGTAAGGACGCACCTCAAAACATCGGTTCTAGAAAGTCTCGACGGCGCTGACAAGTTTTTGCTCCGTGTAGCCATGAACTCTTTAGCCATTGCCGAGCGAGAGCTACAGCTGACCCCCATGCTAGAGGCGCAGGAGTTGAGTCGCCTGATGTCGTTGCTTGGAGAGGGGAAGCTACCTGAGTTGCGCTGGAAGCTGGTGCATGCCCTACGAAGCGGGGTCTTCCCTGATGCGCTTGAATTGCACCAGCACCTGCGATTAAGTGTTGCGGGTCGGCTTGCGGTCGATCAGCCCACGTATTCTGCGCTAACGGCCGGGTAATCTTGTCGATTGAAGGCTCGGCGTTAGAGTTTTGAGTGAACCTGCCCTAGACTACGCATCGTGCCGTTGTAGCTCAGTTGGAAGAGCGTTTGCCTCCTAAGCGAAAGGTCGCAGGTTCGATCCCTGCCAGCGGCGCCAGTTTTTGACGTTCCAAGTTCTAATGAAGCGAGAGAATGTCCAGACGGCAGCTGCCCCCGCTATAACCCTCATTGGCATGCGGGCCATTGCTTTTCCCTAGAGCTCTTTTTAGAAGAGACTCTGGGCTGTTTTATCTGTTATGGAAACCATTCCCATCATTGAGGCCTACTTGTTACCTTGTTCCTATTTACTCACGGGCCAGCTCCGATTTGTCACGTCGTAAAGTAAAAATCAATCGACCTGGCAGGCCAGGACCGTCAGCTACGATGGTCAAGGATTCCTTTGCCGGTATTGTTCGCGATCTAAGCACTGATGGTCGCGGCGTGGTTCAGGCGCCTGATGGGCAGGTGGTCTTTGTGGCGGGTATTTGGCAGGGCGAGGAAGTCGAGATAGAGCGATCGCGACGGGGTAAATCAACGTCTGCCGAGCTCATTTCGGTCCTTCAGCCGTCAGAGGCGCGACGTGCAGCTGAGTGTGAGTATCATCGAGAGGGTAGCTGTGGTGGGTGTCCTTGGATGTTTGTCGACTACCCGACGCAACTCGAGCAAAAGCAAGCGCGCCTTTCTAAGGTAGTTGAACGAATCACTGGCAAGGCCGCAAGTTGCGCTATGCTTGGGGCGAGCCAAACATTGGGTTATCGCAATCGCGCACAATTCAAATCCGATGGCATTAAATTGGGTTACGTTGCTCAGGGTACACACGAGATAGTCGACGTGACTCACTGCCCTGTTTTGAATGTCACCAACCAAGGGCATTTGAGTGTACTAAGGCAATCCCTGCCGAACAGCGGCTGGCGTTCCAACAAAAACCGTCAATGGACAACGATTGATATTGATGATGAGCGGGGAACTCCGCTGGTCAATCAGCGTCAAGCCTTTCGGCAGGGTAATTCAGAACAAAACGAGCAATTACGCGCTTGGTTGAGTAGTCGGCTCGCTAATCTACCGAGGCCCAATGCCGTATTAGAACTATTCTGCGGCTCCGGTAACCTGACGGAGGTTATAGCGGAACAAGTCGACGTTCCTGTAATCGCGATCGAAGGTGATGAGATGTCCCTCGACGTCTTGTCGGCGCGCAACCTATCCAAGGTTAAACCCGTACGGGTTAATTTGTTTTCGAGACACAGTATTGTCGACGACATGCCGAACTGTCAGTCTGGCATAGGGGTTGTTCTAGATCCCCCACGAGACGGTCTCAAAGAGCGAGAGGCCTTAAAGCCCTGGTTTACGCGGACCGAGTGGGTTGTGTATGTCTCCTGCGATCTAGCGACCTGGGAACGCGATGCCGCATTTTTGCAAAGCTGCGGACTGGATCTGGATGAGGCAACGGGCTTGGATATGTTTCCTCAAACTCCACACATTGAGACGTTATCAGTCTTTACTCGGCGGGCCTGATCGATCTTGGAAGGAATTCTAAGACCTCGGCAAAGTTGCCACTAAAGATGACATGTCGCTGTTTTGATTTCAGCTGGTAGTCGTACATGGGGTCGTAGTAATCCCGCAACAAGACTTCAATCCATTGCTTGTGGGGCTCTGGGTCACCCTGTTGGTGGGCCGCCAATGCAGCTTCCAGCACCTTGGATAGCTCCTGGTACCGCGCGCCGCCTAAACGCTTTCGAATGTTCCCAAGGCTGAGCCTTAGCGAATCGGCAAAGGCGGTAAATGCGACTGCGTCTGAGTTGCAGAGTGCAACCTGTTCTCGGTAGTTACTTAAAATATAATTCTCCCAGGAGTGGTGAACTCGGTCTTCAAGACTCGCCTCCAGCATGACGAGAGGCGCCTCACGGAGCTTTTCCTGCAATGTGAGGGGTAATGCACATCGACCGATTAATCGACTCTCATCCTCCATCATCACGTGCCGATGACCACATGCACGCAGTTTTAAGAGTTCAATGGCAATATGATTCTCAAAGTTGATCTGAGTTGGTTGCGATTCGGCGCGTTTCCCAAAAGCGCTTCCCCTATGGTGTGCCAGGCCCTCTAAATCAACCACCGGGCACCTCAGTGTGTCGCAGGCTTCATTCAGCAAGGCGGTCTTCGCAACCCCTGTTCTGCCGCCAATCACAACGAGATTCAATTCGGATAAACATTCTTCAAGTGATGTGAGAAGGAAAGAGCGGAGCGCTTTGTAACCACCGTTAACCAAAGGCACTTGATACCCGCTGGTAGCCAGCCAACTTTGCACGGTCTGGGAGCGAAGCCCACCTCGAAAACAAAAAAGAGCAGCATTTTCGTGACGTTTTACTTGCTCTATCCACGCCGCAACGCGCTCTTCTTTAGTATTGCCCGACACGAGTTGGTGACCCAATGCGACTGCCGCCTGCTCCCCCTGTTCCTTGTAGCAGACCCCTACCTGCTCGCGCTCGTCGTCGCTCATGAGTGGAATGTTCACCGCTGACGGAAAACTACCCCGCTGAAACTCGATCGGTGCACGGGTGTCAATGAACGGTCTGTCCTCGAGGAACAGCTGCTCGAAGGTAGATGGGTCGAGACGTGACAATGTCGTTTTAGTCACTGAGCTTCAAAGTTGCTTTTTCATTGAGTTGCTGGCTCAGGCGTCCAATCGGATTGAAGGGTAGGCCTGCTCCTTCCAAAATCGCAGCGACCTCATCAACTGCCTCTGGTTCAACCGTGACGAGTAATCCGCCACTGGTTTGTGGGTCGCAGAGAATGGCGCGCTGGGTTTCACTGAGTGTCGGTAAATGCTGTGCAATCGACGCGTAATTGCGGCCCGTTCCGCCGGGAACACAGTCCTCGTCCACGTAGCGCTCTAAATTCGGCAGTTTTGGGATCTGAGACCAGAAAATCTCGGCATCTAGCGCACTTGCCGTCATGATTTCAGTCAGGTGTCCCAAAAGACCAAAACCCGTTACATCAGTCAGAGCGTTGACACCTTTAACCCTGGCCAGTGAGGGGCCAATGCCGTTAAGCGAACGCATGCTCTGGCTGGCGAGTTCAACGTCACTCGCCTGAGCCTTACCACGTTTTATGGCTGTACTGATGATCCCAACGCCCAACGGTTTGGTCAGGAAAAGGGTGTCCCCACTTTGAGCGGAGTTGTTCTGTTTTAGGTTTTCGATGTCGACGAGGCCCGACACGGCTAGACCGAAAATGGGCTCTGAGATGTCGATGCTATGGCCACCTGCCAGTGCAATACCGGCTTCTCGACATGTATGACGTGCGCCAGCCAGTACGCGGCTCGCAATGGCGGGTGCGAGTTTATCCACGGGCCAGCCCAAGATGGCGATGGCGACAGTGGGATGTCCACCCATGGCATAGATATCACTGATCGCATTGGTTGCCGAAATTTGTCCAAACTCGAAGGGATCATCAACGATCGGCGTAAAGAAATCGGTGGTGCTCAGCAGGGCTCTTCCGCCGCCAATATCAATGGCTGCTGCATCATCGCGACTACTGTTCCCCACCAGTAGGGGCGATGTGCTGTCCTCGAGTGCATCGATTTCCACAGGGGAGAGAATTTCTCGAAGCGTCTCAGGAGATAATTTGCATCCACAACCAGCGGCTGGGCTGAATTGTGTCAACTTGATCGTATTTGAGTTCATGGTTACCGCGTTGTCTTGTTTGCCGTGATAGGCGCTCGTATTTGGATTGAAAAAAGGGTCAGAGAGCTTCATGCTCCCCGAGATGTTCAGTTGTATCTTCCGAAACTCTCGCACAGTAATGGCTTGTTGTCTGCTGTCGCTCGGTCCTCTGGTCGCAGTAGCGACTGAAGTAGAGGGGGCGGCGAGCCAGATCAGCGATCGTGACAAGTTTAAATCAGCCGTGAGAGAGCTCCGCACCGGAGTGGGGCCACGTTATCAGAGTTTGCGCCAAGAGTTGGATCATTATCCACTTGCCGTCTACCTCGACGCACTCGTGATTGAGGGAAACTTGCATTACGGCAAGCCTGAGGACGTTAAAGCATTTTTGCGGACGGCAGGAAGTTCCCCAATTGCCATTCGGACGTTACGTAGTTTCGTACGGCACAAAATAGAGGATCGACGATGGCGTGCTGTCGTTGAGGTGACCGAAGGCTTAACGTTGAGCACGGAGCTGACCTGTCACCGCGCGCATGCGCTTTTAATGACAGGGGAAACAGCCGACGCGACACCGCTTTTGAATCGGGTATGGACCGTAGGTAAGTCTCAAATCAAGGCCTGTGATCCTGCCTTTAAGACTTGGTATAGAAAGTCTGGTCCATCGGACGATGTGGTCTGGAATAGGGCGTTGAAAGCGGCTGATGCGCGAAACTCAACGTTGCTACGCTACTTAAAAAGATTTGCATCTGCAGAGCTGAGACCCAGCCTGGATGATTTGGGTGAGATTTACCGACGTCCCGATCGTGTCACCCGCAAGACTCGCGGATCGCTTCCTCGTCAGCGAGATATTGCTTACACGGGCGTGAAGCGATTGGCCAAAGTGAATCCCAAGCGCGCACTCGATGCCATGGAGTCCCTGTCGAAAAGATTCGAATTCGATTCAACTCAGCAAACTACGATGAACAGCCTCATTGTTCGTCACAGTTTATTTGCAAAAAGCGCCGCTCCTGTGGACTGGGTAACATCCCATCTGGCGGAGTTGCGCGATGATGAGCTGACCGAGATTTACCTGAGATCCACGATTGCTGAGGCGGATTGGTCGAGCTTCAGAACAGGGTATGAGTGGCTGTCTGTGAGTCGTCAGACAAGTGATGAGTGGCGCTATTGGCGCGTTATGGCAGCGGCGCCAGGTGAAGCGGAGCGATCCGAGGCGGAACTCAATGCGCTGGCAGTAGGCCGGGGCTTTCATGCCTTTCTGGCAGCAGAAATTCTCTCACTACCGCCGAGCCTGGCACGTGACGAAGTAGTAGCGTCGCCGGCCGCTGATAATGTCGACGTTGCGCGCGTTCGGGAGCTCATCGCAGTAGGTATGACTTGGGAAGCGAGAAGTGAATTCAGAGCCGCGCTCGACGATCCTGCTGTGGCTTTGAGCCTTGCAGAGTTAGCCGCTGAATCGGAGTGGCATAGCCTTGCTATTGAAGCCGCAGCTGCGGCGCAGGCTTGGGGACGCGTGGATTTGCGGTTTCCTGTTGTCTTCGAATCTGAATTTATGAATGCATCCGAGGAGTCAGGCTTGGATGTTGAGGAACTATTTGCTGTAGCGAGACGAGAGAGCGCGATGGCTGCAGATGCGGTATCTGAGGTTGGCGCGCGAGGGTTGATGCAGCTCATGCCTAGCACCGCTCGTTTAACCGCGCGAAAGCACAATTATCGGTACAGTCGTTCGCGTTTGATGCGTCCGGGCTACAACACGGCGGTTGGCGCACTGTACTACGCTGACTTGATTGAACAGTACGATGGCAATCGTGTCTTGGCTTTGGCGGCCTACAACGCAGGCCCCAACCGCGTGAGACGCTGGAGCGAGGGAACCATGAGTGTCGCGCGATGGGTCGACACGATTCCGTTCAAAGAGACGCGCGAGTATGTTCGCGCTGTTTTAGCTTACAACGTAATATATCGACTCAAAGCGGGGAAGCCGGCAGAAATGCTGAGTGAAAGTGAGCGCGATCATCTCTATTGATCGGGCTCGGTCGCAGTCTTTCTGCGGTTAACTGATCAATAAGGCACCAACCAGAACAACAACGAAGGAAAATAGTATGAAAAGTCTCCAAATGCAGTCTTGTGTCCACGAAGAGGGCACGATCGAGTGTGCCTTATTTGAGGTTGATATCGCGTCGCCCAAGGATAACGAGGTGATGGTCAAGATCGAGGCGTCGCCCATTAACCCTTCCGATCTTGGGCTCATGTTCGGTGCGGCCGATGTCGGTTCGATTCGTGCCTCAGAGCGCAATGGACACCCGTCTATCGTGCTCGATGTCCCACCGCCTGCAATGCGCGCGATGGCGACCCGAGTTGGAGAGTGGCTTCCGGTCGGAAACGAGGCCTGCGGGACCGTTGTCGAGGCCGGTGCAAGCCCTGAAGCGCAGGCGCTACTCGGAAAGCGCGTCGCGCTATTCGGTGGGGAAATGTACTCGGACTACCGAACGGTCTCTATTTTTCAGTGCATTCCCTTGCCCGATAGCACAACGCCAGAGGAGGGAGCCTCGTGCTTCGTAAACCCAATGACGGCTCTTGGCTTCGTAGAAACCATGAAAATGGAGGGCCACAAGGCAATCGTTCACACAGCGGCGGCCTCGAACCTCGGGCAGATGCTGAACCGTATTTGCCTTAACGACGGCATCCCGTTGGTCAATATTGTGAGAAGCGAGGATCAGGTTAGTCTCCTTAAGTCTCAAGGCGCTGAGTATGTGGTCAACAGTTCAGATGCGGACTTTGCCGAGCAGTTGACGGCCGCCCTCAACGCGACCGGCGCCACCTTGGCATTTGATGCGATTGGTGGTGGAAAGTTGGGTAACGCTATTCTGATGGCCATGGAGGCCGCTGCCGTGCAGCGTATGACCGAATGGTCTCGTTATGGTTCGAATGAATTTAAGCAATTGTATATTTACGGTGCGCTCGATCTTGCACCTACCACGCTCAACCGAGGCTATGGCTTCTCATGGGGTATTGGCGGCTGGCTTCTAACTCCCTTCATGATGAAGGCAGGTCGGGAGGTGGTAGATCGCATGCAGGCAAGAGTTGTTGCAGAACTCACGACGACCTTTGCCAGCGGCTATTCTGACCGAATCTCCCTAGCTGAGTCTGTTACTCCTGGGGCAGGCGCAAAATACGGTGTACGAGCTACGGGTCAAAAGGCACTCATTACCTTTTAACTTAGCCACCGGCGAGTTTGCAGGTAAATCCAAGGTGCTCGAGTGCGCTTTTACAGGTTGTGCGCTGATCACCTTGGATTTCGATCTGCTCGCCTTTAATCGCACCACCCACGCCGCATTTTTGTTTAAGCGTTTTGGAGATGGCTTTTAACTCTGCGGGTGGGACGGGAAGGCCGTTGATAACCGTCACCGCTTTCCCGCCGCGCCCTTTGGTCTCGCGCGAGATTCTTACAATGCCGTCTCCGACATGGCTGGGCCGGTTGCTTCCGCATACGCAGCCACCGACAGCCCGGTGACATTGAGGACAAAGTCGACCCTGATCCGTGCTGTACACCGCGTTGCCTTTGATTTTTTTCTTCATGCTGTCTTTGGGGTGGTTTTTACTTCCCCAGCAAGTTTAGCAGTTGGTATGGTGTGCGGTGCTAGGGGGCGTTCCCATTAACTGAGAAAACAACGAAGTGAATAGCCAGAAAACGACAGAGATCGTCACCGAACTCGAGACTAAAATTGCATTTCTCGAAGCGGCGAATGATGAACTAGAGCGAGCACTGCTGTCACAGCATGAACGCATTGACCGGCTCGATGTCATCGTCAACGAGTTGCGAAACCGCATAAAAGAGCAGGCGTCTGTCATCGAAGGACTTGAGAGCATGTCGAGCGAGCCGCCACCCCCTCATTACTAAAACCCAAAATAACAAAGAGATACAGACTTATTATGAAACGAATTCTAATATCGCTTGTGGCGTTAGTTGTCGTCGCGGGACTCTATGTTTCTACGCTGGTTTCGGCGCCTACACCGCCAAACCATCAAGTGTTCGTTGGAGGTGAGGTCCTCACCATGGACGCTGACAACCGAATTGCAGAAGCGGTTAGTGTTCGAGACGGCATTATCGAACAAGTGGGCACCACAGCTGAGATTTCGACCCTAATCACAGACAGCACCGCTGTTGTTGATCTTGCCGGACGGACGCTCATCCCGGGTTTTGTGGATGCGCACGGCCACTTTCCTGGCTCTGGTCAAACCGCTTTTACGGTCGATTTAAATAGCCCTCCGATTGGTGACACCGAGTCTATCCCCGAGTTGCTCGAAAAATTACGAGCGTTCGGTGAAAAGCGACCTGACGGTTGGTTGATTGGCAGTAACTACGATGACACCTTGCTTGCCGAGAAACGTCACCCCACGCGTGACGATCTAGACCTTGTGTCTGCAACTCGACCGATTGCAATCGTGCATGTCTCTGGGCACCTCATGGTGGTTAATTCCGCCGCGCTGGCAGAACTCCATATCGATGAAACAACCCCTGATCCCGAGGGCGGTCACATTGTTCGTGATCTGTCCTCGGCCGACCAACGACGACCAAACGGCATTCTCGAGGAGACTGCGACGCATCACGCGCGAGAAAAAACACTGGATTTATCTGCTTCAGATGTTTGGCAGATGACCAAACTGGCCTCAGCTGAATATTTGGAATACGGCGTTACAACGGCATCCGCTGGCGGTATGCCAAAGGCACTCGCTAGCCTTCTGGGTCCGATGTCGGAATATAACCAGATACCGTTGCGCGTTGCTCTGTTTCCATGGTTCAACGAGGTTGGTAGTGAGCTTGTCAGCGGCGAGGTGACTTTGTCTGAGTTTTCGGGCGGTCGTGTGGTTGTTCCGAGAGTCAAGATTATCGCAGACGGCAGCATACAGGGGTTCACCGGGTATCTGAGCCAGCCTTATCACAGGCCATACAAGGGCGATGCTGACTATCGCGGTTATCCCTCCGTGTTGCGCGAGGCACTTTTCGAGCAGGTAGAGGGTCTCTACAGGCAGCGTGTGCAAGTGGCAATTCACGGTAACGGCGACGCTTCAATTGAAGATGCACTTGACGCTATCGAGGCGGCCGCATCGAAATACCCATGGCCCGAGGCAAGACCGCTTATCATTCACGCTCAAATGACGCGTAAAGACCAAATTGACCGTATGGCGGCGCTCGGTGTGACACCGAGTTTCTTTGCTGCTCACACGTTTTTCTGGGGCGATCGCCATGCCGGTATCTTCATGGGTCCAGAGCGAGCGGCGAATATGAGTCCCGCGAAGTGGGCTCAAGATGCGGGTGTTCGCTTTTCCTCGCACATGGATACGCCGGTGACGCCCATGAGGCCCCTGCAAGCGGTGTGGAGCCCTGTAGAGCGGAAAACGAAGACAGGCGTCGTATTAGGGCCGGATCAGCGAATCAATCGTATGAGCGCCTTGCGAGCCGTTACGATTGATGCGGCTTGGCAAGTGTTTATGGATGATGACATTGGTTCCATCGAGCCCGGAAAATTGGCGGACTTGGTGGTCTTGTCGGGAAGTCCATTAACTGCCCCTGATTTGCGGGAATTGCTTGTAGACATGACTCTTATTGAGGGGGTCACGCATTTTGAACGCGCTGTCGATTAGCGTGTTTTGGAGCGCCACGTCCTGAGCTCACTCACCAGAACATCGGGCACTTCTAAGGCGGCGAAGTGTCCACCACGCGCGAACTGATTGTTGAAGTGCACCAGATCATGGAATCGACCTCGAGCCCACCGTTCGCTTGTACGCATGATTTCTTTAGGGAAAACACTCAATGCCATAGGGCGGGTGATCGGATTCAGATTAGGGGTGTTAAAGCTCTCCCAATAGAGTCGCGCTGAGGATGCGGCTGAGTTGGTAGCCCAATACAGCGTAACGTTGTCCAGAAGTTGATCCTTGGAGAGCACGTTTTCAGGATGACGGACGCCGCTTTGCTCGCAATCCATCCAAAAGGCAAATTTTTCCACGATCCACGCCATTTGACCTGAGGGTGAATCGGCGAGGCCATACCCCAGTGTTTGCGGTCGAGTACTCTGTTGCTTTGAATAACCCGAGTCCCAATCGTTATAAAACTGGAAGGATTCAAGCGCATCCAGCTCAGCGGGTTGCGGCTCAGCCAAGGTTGTCTCATCCGGCAGCACAATCGGTAGCGTGCAGTGCCCCGCGGTGCAGGAGGTTTCCTCTTGTAAGAGAATTGCTTGCGTAATGATAGAGCCCCAATCACCACCGTGAGCGTGGAATTCGCTGTAATTCAATCGCCCCATAAGCGTTTCCCAGAGAGTGGCGATCTTGGGAACGCCCGTGCCGGTATCTCTGGGTTTGCCCGAAAAACCAAATCCGGGGAGGGCAGGTAGTACCACATGGAATGCGTCGTCGGGTGTCCCGCCATGCCGCGTTGGATCTGTTAGTGCATCGAGAATGTCGAGGTATTCCAGAACTGACCCGGGCCACCCATGGGTGATCAGGAGAGGCGTCGCTGCGGTGTGCGGACTGCGCTTGTGGATGAAATGAATCTCCACGCCGTCGATGTCAGTTTTAAAGTTATCGAACGCCCCAAGCCTTTGCTCGAGACGCGCAAAATCGTACTCATGGGTCCAGTAGGTAAGAAGCTCCGATTGATAACTCAGCGGGACACCTTGACTCCAATCTTCGACTGTTTCGGCCTCAGGAAGCCGCGTTTGCTTGAGCCGTTGAATGAGGTCTTCAATGACTTCAGTTGATATCGAGGGTGTGAAGGGCCGAATCGTAGTTGAGTCCATGGGCATACTCGTGCACAGCTGTGGATTACCTCAACATACGGTGACATGAGATGCGACTCAAGAGGTTGATGGTTGGTGGTGCTCGAGGGTCGTCCTATGAAAGTGTGGCTTTGAGCGTGGATTCAAAATCGTGTTGTAAGCGCGGTTCCAATGCTTTGCGGTCTTCCTGGGACTCAACGTTGTTGCCCAGTAGGTAGGTAGATCGCGGCTCTCGATCCAAAAATAGTTTGCCCGTAGACAAGGCAGCCTGATTCGATCGAGCCATCCAAACCACGGTGTCCGCGCCCTCGGCATGTGAGCGAAGGACGAGTCTTGTCAGGCGACGAAAGAGGGGAAGCGACTTTTGTACACCCGGTGTATCTGACCAGCCGGGATGCATGGCGTTGACAACAATATTGTGGTCTTGCCATCGCTCTGCCCATACCTCCGTCATGATGCTCAAGGCTCGTTTACACTGTGCGTATGCTCGGGCGCCTCGATAGCCGTCTGAGGTCATGTTAAGTCGCTTGAGATTTAGGCGCTCCGCATACATGCCGCCGGATACGACGTTGATGATTCGAGCAGTCTCGTCATGATTCTTCAGAAGTGGCAATAGCCGTTCACACAGTCTCCACGGAGAGAGCAGTAACAGCGCATAGCTTTTCTCTAACCCCTCAGAGGTCATAGTGTGGTCGTTAAACAACGCACCTGCATTGTTTATCAGGACATCGATGGTGTCTCCTTTTGCAAGGAGGCGGTCGATCAGTGCGTCGGTATCCTTCAGGAGACTGAGATCACCGAATTCAAATTCAATATCGGTTCTGCCCGTAGCTTCTTTGATGGACTTTGCGGTTTGCGCGGCCTTGGCCTCATCTCTGACGACCAGCGTCAATGACGCGCCTGCCGAGGCCAGGTCAATGGCCGCTGCAAGTCCAATTCCGGAATTGGCGCCAGTGAGGACTACATGGCGGCCTTCCATGCGCTCACTCATTGGTGCCCAGACTTTCCGGCCAGTGACGTACCCATGCCGTGTAAACGTCCGAAGCGCACTCAAGGTCTTTGTGTCAGCTTTCGCATTTCGAGCGCTTAGAACGGCTTCATCAGCCGTTGCGGTAAGCGCCGTCTCCAAACGATCGATCGCCAGCTGACACTGCCTGTCCAGTGCGTCAGCAAGGCTCGGGAAAAGGCGTTCAAGTCCAAGTTTAAAGTGAAATTCTGCGCGATAGCTGATGGTTGTTCGTCCATCAGACTCGCTTAATTCGATGGTGTCATTGACGTTGAGAAAACTGCTTCTGCCGGCAATCACGATCCGTTCATGTGGGTTATGTTCCGTGATGATGTATCGGAATGGGACCGAGAGCGCCCCAATTGCCACGCGTACGGTGAAGTAGGAACCTTTCGCAACGGGTCCCGTTGAATCTTTGCGGGTAGCCGACACGGCCGGATCCCATTCGATGAGGTTCTGAAGATCACTTAAATAGAGGAAGCAGTCCTCTGCGCATCGCGCAACATTAATCGTCTTGGTAATGCCTAACATCACAACTCCCACAGCATGCGTAGTTCCCTACGCGGCCCTGATGTGCTCAGTTCACCGAGGGTTATTCTTCGTGATAGACAATCCGGAGTGGTTCACCGAAATCGTCGTAGACAATTTGCTTCCGGGGCTGCGGTTTTCGACGTCTGACGGTTTTTGGGGCGCGTTTTAATTGTGACTCGCGCCGACGTCGCAACGTCTCTATGACATCGTTTACAGGTGTTCGCTGCTGCGGCTTCCCCGTAAAAATAGGCGTCTTGATGGGAGAGATCGCTTCGTCAACCGCACTGACCCCTTGCGGCACCGCGCGGATCTCGCCACCACGATCAAGATACGATCGTGTCTGTGACTCGAGTCGACGGCGTATGTCCTGTTTTGACGGCGGTTTCTTCACTGTTTAGCCTCCTCAACATCAGTATAAACCCCAGACCCCGGAATGACAGCGTTGACCTATTTTTGTAAGTGCTTGTGCGACGGCTCGACCTTGATACTATCCATGCGCGCCGTGTAACTGTTTTTGGGGGGACTTCCGTGCTGGCTATCCGTTCCGCTCTCGTATTTTTGATTATGGCCGTCACCGTGATACCGCTTGCCACGGTATTAGTGATTTCGTCCTTTATTGCACCTTATCGCGTGACCTATTTTTGGATTGGTAGACCTTGGCTACAACTCGCCGTCGCGGCAACGAGGTATGTCGGCGGTGTCAAAACGCAGGTGAAGGGTTACGACAACTTACTCGCCGCCGCAGAGGGTAATCGAGTGATCATCTGCAGTAAGCACCAATCTACATTTGAAACCTTCTTTTTTCCGAGTGTCATGACTAACCCCGTCGCTTATGTTTACAAAAAGGAACTTCGATGGGTGCCTTTTTTCGGTTGGGCGATTGGTCGTCTGCACATGGTCCCGATTGATCGAAGTGCTAAGGGCGATGCCTGGCAGCGTGTGGCTTCGATTGGCGCGAATTTAATGGATCAGGGAAAGTGGATCATCATGTTTCCCGAGGGCACCCGGGCAGCACGAGGCGATCAACTGTTATACAAATCCGGTGCAGCTAGGCTGGCCCTTGAAACCGGGGCAGTCGTGGTTCCTGTCGCTGCAGCGACTGGGCGTTGCTGGCCGCGAAAAACGTGGCGCTTTATCCCCGGGACTGTGGACATCTCAATCGGTCCAGCCCTCAAGCCGGAAGAAGGTGAAGATGCCATCGCATTTATGAAGCGTGTCGAGACGTGGATTGAGACTGAAATGCGCGTAATCGACTCAGAGGCCTACATAGACTAAATTTTGGGGTTGTGATTTAGAGATAACATTCGGAGGGGGATTGATGGGACTTTATAACGATTATGTTGTACCTCGATTGGTAACCTGCGCTTGCGGAACAAAGCCAGTCATACGACAGCGACAAAAGGTAGTTCCCCGCGCCCACGGCCGGGTCCTCGAATTCGGCATTGGTGCGGGACACAATCTGCCTCACTATCAGGCCGATCGCGTTGACAAAGTTGTGGGTATTGATCCCTGCAGTAAATCTTGGGATTTGGCCGCCGAAAGGGCTGATCAAGCGAACGTTAATGTCGAATTCATTCAGGGTTCTGCAGAGGACATACCGCTCGAGAGTGGATCGTTTGACTCAGTGCTGATTACCTTTACGTTGTGCACGGTTCCCAACCCTGATGCAGCGCTGGCTGAGGCACGTCGAATGCTAAAACCCGATGGCACGCTCTTTTTCTGTGAGCATGGCATTGCGCCTGACGAGTCAGTCGCAAAATGGCAACGTCGAGTTAATCCAGTTTGGAAGCGACTCTTTGGTGGCTGCCACATTACGCGTGATACGAGACAGCTATTGCAAGATGCTGGGTTTGGTATTGATGCCATTGAGCAGATGTACTTGCCGGGAACTCCTGCCATTGCAGGATTCAATACCTGGGGTGAAGCAAGCGTTCTCTGACTTTTTGGGTGGTGTCGATACCCCCGTGAGTCTCAAGCGAGAATTCACCCAGTCAACCCAATGAAAAGCAAAGTTGCTAAAAAGCAATATAGTGAATAAGAGGTAGACCCACATGCACCGCCCCGAACCCAATTTTAATGTTGCTGCACAGGTCATAAAGCAGGCTGAACAAAACCCTGGAAATACGGCCATTATTTTCGAGGGTAAGACCACGTCCTACGGGGAATTCGCAACGCGTGTTCGAAAACAGGCGGGATTGTTGCGTAGCCGGGGTGTGTGCGTCGGCGATCGGGTCGGGTTTCTTGGTTTTAATCAGCCGGGCTTTATTGAGACGATGTTTGCCACCATTAGTTTGGGTGCTGTCTTTGTTCCGTTGAACTTCCGGCTAACCGGCGAGGAACTTGCTTTTATTATCGGTGATGCTGGTGTGCACACTTTGGTGGTAGACCCCGAATTGACCGGCGTGATCGACAGTGTCCGAGATCGATTGCCTTGTCATCACTATTTTGCGGTGGAGGGAACGCTCCCTGGCTACGACTGCCTCGAGCAGGCGATGCAAGAAGCCGATGCTGCGCCAGAAATCGCTAGCTCTAGCGCGCACGATACCTTACTTATTATGTATACCTCCGGCACAACGGGGCTGCCAAAAGGCGCGATGTTGACTCACGGCAATATCGTCTGGAATAACGTCAATGCAAACCTGGCCTTCGGTGCTAAAAACACCGACGTCTTACTTACCGCCGCGCCGTTATTCCATATTGGCGGCTTGAACGTCATGACGATTTCGGCCTTTCAAATGGGCAGCCCACTGGTGTTACTCCGACACTTTGAACCTGAGGCGGTTCTCCAAGCGATTGAGCGTTATAAGGTGTCTCACATGTTCGGCGCGCCGGCCATGTTCCTCTTCATGTCTCAGCACCCTGCATTCTCAAACACAGATCTGTCGTCTATCGACATCTTGATTGTCGGCGCGGCACCGTGTCCCGAGTCTTTGATTTCACTGTACGGGGATCGCGGTATCAGTTTCTGCCAGGGTTACGGCCTTACCGAGACCAGCCCGTTTGCATCCTTCCTCGGGCCGCAGCGATGTTTGGAGAAGCTGGGTTCAGCGGGTCTGCCACCGGTTCACACGGATATTCGTATCGTGGATGGCTCTAACTCGCCTGTCGCGGCGCTCGAGCGAGGCGAAATCTGTATCAAGGGCCCAAACATCATGAAGGGTTACTGGAATCGACCTGATGCGACGGCCAGTGCTATTGATGAGCTTGGATGGTTCCACTCCGGTGATGTGGGCTATCTGGATGAGGAGGGATATCTCTACATCTGTGATCGACTCAAGGATATGGTTATCTCGGGTGGTGAAAATGTCTATCCGGCTGAGGTTGAGAGCGTCTTGTTTGAACATCCGGCTGTGGCCGAAGTGGCGGTTATCGGTTTGCCGGATGATAAATGGGGTGAGGCTGTGACGGCCGTGGCGGCACTGGTTCCAGATGCGGATCTGTCGCTCGAAGAATTGCGGAGCTTCGCCGAAACCAAGCTAGCGCGTTACAAGCTCCCATTGCGTTTGCACGTAGTTGACGCGCTTCCCCGAAACCCGGCCGGTAAGGTACTGAAGTTCCAGTTGAGAGAATCACTGGCCTGACCAGTTCGCTTGAAGTGACTGTTTTTCACCGTAAGCTCTGGCGCCTCCTAGCCATCGGCTGGCTTTCTCTATCACTTGGGTGTGCTCAGGAGCGGCACACTGAGGCGGTTACTCGTGTTGCGACGCCTGTCGATATGACAGGTCACTGGGAAATCGACTTTGCCCGCAGCGACAATCTGCAAGATCAATTAAGCTCGATTGCGCGCCGGGTGCAAAGGGAAGCCGTCCGCCGTGCCAGACTTGCTGAGGAGGGGCGAGGTTATGCGGGAAGCCCGTTACCCGACCAAAGCGATTTAGTCACGTTAGCTCGATTGGCGGAAATCATTACCGAGCCAGTCCTCTTGGAGGTCATCCAGAACGACGCTCGTATCAGGGTCAAACGAGACAAAAGCTTTGCGTTGGTATGTGAGTACGACGGATCAGGACTGAGCATCACGGTGGATACGCTTGGCATACAACGCTGCGGCTGGGATGGGGATCAATTATTCTTTATGTTGGAGCTGGAAGAAGGGTTAGACGTGACACATCGCCTGTCTCGATCTGATAAGCCAGACATGCTGTTGTTGGTCACCTCAGTAGAGACCACCTCAACGCGCTTTCCTCTCGTTGTCAGTCAGTATTTTACGCCCTACGATCCGGATGCTTTGGGGTACCGATGTGAAAGGACATTGACACGAGGAAAGGTGTGCTCAACGCAGCAATGATGGCGATACTTGCAAACAAATGGTCTAGTAGCAGACCACATTTTTTGGTGTTGGCTATTACTGCGTTGCTGTCATACGCGACAACTGCAGCGCCCACTTATGATGGTGATATAAGGGTTGTAGGACAATCTGTCCGGTCGGTGGGTAGTGCCCCAGCACGGCTGGATGTGGGTATCTCGGTCAGTACCAAGGTTCGGAATAAAAGTGGCACCGATATGGAATCTGCCTTCAGGGAGACCGAAGCCCTGTTGATCGGGCAGCGTCTCAGAGGCGAACTTGAACGTGACGGGGATTGGGGGGTCATTCGACTTTTCCCGGAGCCCTCGGTGATACCGCAGCTAACCGTACAGTTGTCCATATTGGCGTCTGATGGACGTGAACTTGTTGTTGACGCTATCGTGCGCTCTGTTGCGGGTGAGACCATGTGGTCCTCCGTATATCGCGATATCTCGGTCAATGACGATTACACCAACGATAAGACCGACCCATTCGCAGATCTTTACGTCACGATGGTCAATGACATCGTGCATTCGGTGTCATCAGCATCCCATCAGGAGACATATTTACGCTCGCTGTCATCATTACGGCATGCCAGCGAGTTGGTTCCAGAGGCGTTTCCAGATTATTTGGGGAAAGAGGCCGGTCTTTACAGCGTTCGAAGAGAGCCGAGTCGCGAGGATCCTATGCTCACTCGACTGAATCGGTTGCGAGACTATGAACTCCTGTTTGTGGATACGATCGATGAGCAGTTGGCCAATGTTTCACGGGAGGTCAGCGATGCTTATTACCTCTGGATGAAATCTAGCAAGGAGCAGTTGGACTGGTTGGATCTGCGGCGCGAGCGGGGCGTAAGTGCTGAGACGTTGCGAAATGAATCGACATTTACACGACTGCAAGCCGTGTATGCAGCGCATCGATCACTTAAGATCCACGAGCAGGAACTCTTTGAATTGGTGCTGGAGTTAGAAAACGAAACGCGTGCCACCGCGGTGTATGCCAACGAGCAAGTGTTTAAACTCTCTGGAACGCTGGAGCAGCAGTATCAAGAGTGGCGTGCCACCCTGCGCCGAATTAACGATCTAGAGTCGACTTTATGACCAACCCATTATCTTTCCTCGCCACCTGTCCCGTGGGGTTGGGAACATTGCTGGTAGACGAGCTGGCAGAACTGGGCGCTACCGAGGTGCGAGAGACACCAGCAGGTGTGTTTTTCAGTGGGCCGCTCGCGGTTGCCTACCGGGCGTGTCTGTGGAGTCGGCTGGCGAATCGAATTCTTCTCAAACTTTCGGAGACGGCCGTTGCGAGCACGGACGATGTGTACGTGGCGGCTCGGAGTTTACGGTGGTCTGACCACATGACAGCACGAACCCGCTTCGCTGTTGAGTTTCGAGGGCAGACGAATTACATCAAGAACACCCATTTTGGCGCGTTGAAAATAAAAGATGGAATAGTCGACTTCTTTAGAGAGCACGCGGGTCAGCGTCCCTCAGTTGATGCAAAGCGCCCTGATCTGCGCGTTGTTGCACAGCTGAATAAAGGCAAGCTAGCACTCAGCGTTGATTTGTCCGGCGATAGCCTACATAGGCGGGGCTATAGGCTTGATGGTGGCAAAGCACCGCTAAAGGAAAATCTAGCCGCGGGGCTACTGATACGTTCAGGGTGGGCTGAGCGAGTGGCGCGCGGTGAGAGTTTGATTGATCCGATGTGTGGATCGGGAACGCTTCTGATTGAGGCGGCAATGATCGCTTTAAATATAGCCCCGGGGCTTCACAGGGAGCGTTTTGGTTTCATGGGGTGGCTCGGCCACCGGCTCGATCAGTGGCAAGCTATCCTGGGCGAAGCAAAAGCCAAGGTGCGTCCATCGCTGCCAGAGGGTGTTGAAATAAGGGGTTACGACGGGGATTTGGGTGCTATCCGCCGCGCCGAGGAAAATGCCCGCCGCATGCAACTGGGTTCCTTTGTTCGTGTCCGCGTCAGACAGCTATCAGATATTGCCAAGCCCACACATCAGAAGATGGACAAAGGATTATTAGTCGTCAATCCGCCCTGGGGTGAGCGACTAAGCACGCCGTCTGCGGCGGCAAATTTGTATGCGGCGCTGGGTCAGGTGATGCACTCGGAATTTGCTGGATGGGATGCGTCAGTCATTGCCGCTGATGCTGCACACGCGCGTGCCACAGGTCTGCGAAGTCACAAGAATTACAAGATGAAAAGTGGTCCTTTGGACATTACGCTCTTTTTGTTCTCGTTGGGCGCTGACAACAAATTACGCGACGCAACGGCTCCACTAGCGACCGAGACTGAAGAGTCCTCACTGCCCGTGCTCTCGGCGGGTGGGCAAATGGTGGCGAACCGCCTATTAAAGAACCTGAAAAAGCTCGCTAAGTGGCGACAGGCGAATGAGGTGGAGTGCTTCCGTGTCTATGATGCGGACATGCCTGAATATGCCGTCGCTATTGACGTTTATGGTGGCGATATTCACATGGCCGAATATGCAGCCCCCAAGTCGGTCAAGGAAGCTGATGCCAACCGACGCTTTGATGAGGTATTAGATGCTGTTCAGGTCGTCTTTAACGTTGAAGATCGCTCAGAAATAGCGGTTAAACGTCGTTCAAAGCAGCGAGGCCTTCAACAATACGAGCGCGTCTCAACTCGGAACGAACGACGCTTGGTTAACGAGCTTGGGGCGAAGTTGTGGGTCAATCTCTATGATTACCTCGATACTGGCCTTTTCCTAGACCACCGGCCGATTCGAGCCCGTATTCGGGAAGAAAGTGCGGGTAAGCGATTCCTCAATCTTTTTTGTTATACAGGGGTCGCTAGTGTGCATGCCGGCTTGGGCGGCGCTCGATACTCTACGAGTGTTGATCTCAGCAATACCTACCTAGATTGGTATCGTGAAAATCTGGCGATTAATGGCTTATCGGATCAAAAACATCGCGCTGTAAAGGGTGACGTTCTAGCATGGCTTCAAGAGGAGGAGGGTATTTATGACCTGATCTTATTGGATCCACCGACCTTCTCTAATTCGAAATCGACTAGCGCGGACTTTGACGTGCAACGTGATCATGAGGTCCTGCTATCGCTCACCATGAATCGGTTATCTGATGACGGCGTACTCTACTTTTCCAATAATAACCGTCGGTTTGAACTAGCAGTGGAGTTGACGGAGCGTTACTGCGTTGAAGACATCACTCGGGAGTCGTTGGGTCCTGATTTCGAGCGGGCGCCGAACATACATCAGTGTTGGCGTTTTACGCATAAGAACGGTATTTCCGAAGCGAATTAAAAATTGTCCCCATATAACCTCTAGGGATATCGGGCATTACCTGTAAGCCTATCGTGACAGCTCTTTAGAGGGTGTGGCGATAAGTTACTGATTTTGTACGTTAAAATCGTAATTTGAAAAGCAGTACTCCTCTCTGGAGTAAAGCATTTTGGACACTGGCCCTGGTTTGCGCGAATTGATCCCCAAAGTTATCCACAACCTTCCTGATGGACCCAATAGACGGGATCTATGCTAAACTCGCGCGCCGCGTGACTAGTGATCGCAGGCAGTTCAACAACGTCAGCCGCAGCGTCCTTCATCGTTGTCGGCCTCAGTAGGGAATCCGATATGGGACGCACGCTTTACGACAAGCTGTGGGATGCACACCTTGTGGATCAGCAAGACGACGGGTCAGCACTGATTTACATCGATAGGCATTTGATTCATGAAGTAACATCTCCGCAGGCTTTTGAGGGCTTGCGCCTTGCCGGTCGTTCACCGCGTCGCTTAAACGCCAACGTGGCCGTGCCCGACCATAATGTATCAACCGATCCTAATGAGCGCGCGTTAGCTGGGTACGCTGGAGTGGCCGACGCTACCAGCAGGGTCCAGCTTGAGACTCTTAATGACAACTGCAACGACTTCAATATTCCTTTGATCGATTTGGCGGATCAGCGCCAAGGCATCGTCCATGTCATGGGTCCTGAGCAAGGGGCAACGCTGCCTGGCATGACGATCGTTTGCGGTGATTCGCACACCTCAACCCACGGTGCATTTGGTGCACTCGCTCATGGTATTGGCACGTCGGAGGTTGAACACGTGCTAGCGACACAGTGCTTATTGACTAAGAAGATGGATAATTTTCGCGTGGTTCTCGACGGAGAAGCCCAGCCGGGCGTCACTGCAAAGGACCTCGCTCTTGCGGTGATAGGCCAGATTGGTACGGCGGGAGCGACAGGTTGCGCTCTCGAGTTCGCCGGTTCGGCGGTCAGGTCCCTCACAATGGAAGGGCGAATGACCCTCTGTAATATGGCGATTGAAGCCGGCGCGCGCGCGGGTATGGTGGCCGTTGACCAAGTGACCCTTGACTACGTGAAGAGCCGACCAATGGCTCCAACCGGTGAGCAGTGGGAGATGGCAGAAAAATACTGGAAGACCCTGCATAGCGATTCTGATGCCGTCTTCGACCGTGAGCTCGTTATCGATGCATCGGCCATTGAGCCCCAGGTCACCTGGGGCACATCGCCGGAGATGGTGACGTCAATCGGAGGTACGGTTCCCACCATGGACGACATGCAGGATGAGACGGGCAGGAAGTCTCTCGAGCGTGCTCTCGACTACATGGGCCTTCAGCAGGGAATGAAACTGAGCGACATTCCAGTTGATATGGTCTTCATTGGCTCATGTACTAATGCCCGCATCGAAGACATGCGTGCGGCTGCAGCAGTTGTCCGCGGTCACAAGAAAGCCGACAACGTGGAGCGCGTTCTCGTCGTCCCGGGCTCGGGTCTAGTGAAGGCGCAAGCTGAAGCCGAGGGGCTCGATAAGGTATTTACTGAGGCTGGCATGGAGTGGCGTGCGCCCGGATGCTCAATGTGTCTGGCGATGAATGCAGACAAGGTTGAGCCCGGTAAGCGGTGTGCTTCGACCTCGAATCGAAACTTTGAGGGGCGACAGGGGTTTGGTGGTCGTACTCATCTTGTGAGTCCTGCAATGGCCGCCGCCGCCGCTGTTACCGGTCGTTTCACTCATCCGGCGAACGTGGAGGCCCTCTAATGGAAGCATTTCGAGTTCACAGCGGGCTGGTTGTTCCATTGGATCGTGCCAATGTTGATACGGACCTGATCATCCCAAAGCAGTTTCTGAAATCCATTAAGCGGACGGGTTTTGGTCCTAACCTGTTCGATGAGCTCCGGTATCTGGATCCATTTGACGAAGAGGCACCAAGCGCAACTCGTAAGCTAAACCCAGAGTTTTCGCTCAACATGCCAAAGTATGCAGGCGCTTCCATCCTTCTTAGCCGAGAGAATTTCGGTTGTGGATCAAGCCGAGAGCATGCGGTATGGGCGCTCGTCCAGTTCGGGATTCGCTGTGTCATCGCGCCGAGCTTCGCTGATATTTTCAAGAACAATGCGTTCAAAAGTGGCCTGTTACCGCTCGAGTTGGATGAAGCTGTCGTTGATCGACTTTTTCAACAAAGTGCGAATGGCGAAGGGGTTAATCTGACGATCGATCTCGACAGCCAACAAGTAACACTGTCAGACGGTGCTCAGGTCGACTTCTCAGTCGATCCTTTCAGGCGCCACTGTTTACTCGAAGGGCTGGACGATATTGGTATTACGCTGCAGCGTGAGGATGCCATCACCGCTTTTGAGCGAAATCATCAACGAACCCAGCCTTGGTTGTTTAACGAGGTGAAACTCTGATGTCGCATCGTATTTTGCTATTGCCCGGAGATGGCATCGGTCCGGAGGTGGTTGAACAGGCGAGACGTGTCCTCGTAGCAACCGCTCGGGTCTTTGATTTGGACCTGATCTTCGACTCAGCAGATCTCGGTGGTGTGGCAATCGACCGCCATGGAGACCCTTATCCGGAGTCGACTCGCTTACTTGCAAGACAAGCCGATGCGATCCTCCTGGGCGCCGTTGGCGGCCCGAAATGGGATACGCTGCCTGCAGCCCAAAGGCCTGAGCGCGGCTTGTTGGCGATTCGCTCCGATTTAGACCTATTTTGTAATCTGCGTCCTGCCATGTTGTACCCGCAGCTTGCGGATGCTTCTAGCCTCAAACCTGACCTTGTTGCGGGTCTCAATCTGCTGATTGTCAGAGAGCTCACCGGAGGGATTTATTTCGGTGAGCCGCGGGGCGTGGAAACCTCAGCCGACGGTGTCAGAAGGGGATTCAACACGGATGTCTATGATGAGACTGAGATCGGTCGAATCGCTCGATTAGCGTTCCAGTTTGCTCAAAAACGAAACGGTCGACTGTGTTCGGTGGACAAGGCCAATGTGTTGGAAGTGACTATGCTTTGGCGCGACATTGTCACTGAGGTGTCCGCAGAATTCCCGGAAATCGAGTTGAGTCACATGTATGTGGACAACGCCGCTATGCAACTAGTGCGTGAACCGAAACAGTTTGATGTGGTTCTAACCGGCAATCTATTCGGCGATATTTTGTCCGATACGGCTGCCATGTTGACCGGCTCAATTGGTATGTTGCCATCGGCCTCACTGAATGCAGAGTCCCGAGGATTGTACGAACCAGTTCATGGCTCTGCGCCTGATATTGCGGGCGCCGGCAAGGCAAACCCGCTGGCAACCATTCTGTCGGCCGCCATGTTACTGCGCTATTCACTCGATGAGGGTCCCGCGGCAGATGCTATTGAGGCGGCGGTAGAACACGTATTAAACGCGGGTTTACGTACCCTCGATATAGCGAGCAGCTCCGCTGACGCCGCGACCACGGAAGCCATGGGCGACGCCGTAGTAGCCGCTATTACAAGCCTGTCTTAATGTCTGGAGAAATTTGGTGAAGACTTACAATGTAGCCATTGTTGGTGCTACTGGCGCCGTTGGGGAGGTTCTGCTCGAGCTATTAGAGGAGCGCAATTTTCCTGTCGAAAATTTATATCTTCTTGCATCTGAGCGATCAGCTGGCACTAGCCTGTCATTCAAAGGCAAGCGCATCACCGTTCAAAATCTGGCTGAGTTTGATTTCTCGCAGGCGGATATCGGTCTGTTCTCTGCCGGTGGCTCAATTAGCGAAGAGTTTGCGCCCAAGGCAGCGACTGCCGGATGCGTGGTCATCGACAACACTTCGCACTTTAGGCGTGATGACAACATTCCGCTGGTGGTGCCAGAGGTAAATCCTCACGCCATAGCCAACTATACTGAAACGAACATTATCGCTAACCCGAATTGTTCGACTATCCAGATGCTGGTTGCGCTGAAGCCAATTTATGACGCCGTAGGCATAACACGTATCAATGTGGCGACGTATCAGGCGGTCAGTGGCACTGGGAAGTCTGCAATCGAAGAGCTGGCAAGCCAGACAGCACGCCTTCTGAACGGTCAGCCGGCAGAGGCAAAGGTGTACCCGAAGCGCATCGCGTTTAACGCACTGCCGCACATCGATACGTTTCAGGACAATGGATACACCCGTGAAGAAATGAAAATGGTGTGGGAAACCCAAAAAATTCTCGAGGATGACTCGATTTTGGTGAATCCCACTTGCGTTCGCATTCCCGTTTTCCACGGCCACTCGGAGGCTGTACACATCGAAACGAACGAATCATTGAGCGCGGACCAGGCTAGATCTCTGCTTGAGGCGTCGCCGGGCGTTGAAGTTATCGATGAGAGAAAGGACGGGGGTTATCCAACACCGGTTTCGGAGGGAGCTGGTGCCGATCCTGTATTCGTAGGCCGGATTCGCTCTGATATCAGCCATGACCGAGGGCTCAACCTCTGGGTGGTCGCCGACAACCTTCGAAAGGGTGCAGCGCTGAACTCCATTCAGATTGCGGAAGTTCTCATCGAAAAATACCTCTGACAAGTCATCCGTTGTTAGACAGTCTAGAATAAGTTCAATGAAATTTTCAGACAAAAGGCTCGAACCCGGCACTCGAATCGCGTTGCGTGTCGAGTACGATGGAAGGGCATTCAACGGCTGGCAGGCTCAGACAAAGCTAGATGTGCCTACGGTACAGGAGACGTTGGAGGCAGCCCTGAGTGTCATTGGTAATCAGCCAATCCGCACCTGGTGTGCCGGTCGTACTGACACCGCTGTTCACGCATCCGGTCAAATTGTTCATTTCGACGATCCTGTTGGGCGTAGCCTGAAGTCCTGGGTATTGGGCGTTAACAGTGAGCTACCTGACGCCGTTTCAGTTCACTGGGCTGGATCTGTCTCCAGTGATTTCCATGCGCGTTTCAGTGCTGTTTCACGGCGCTACCAATACATTATCGCCAACACACAGACTCGATCGGCACAACTCTCGGGTTTGGTCACCTGGTATCGACGTCCACTGAGTGAGGAAGCGATGCACCAATGTGCACAACTGCTCGTGGGCGAGCACGATTTCAGCGCATTCAGGGCGGCAAGCTGTCAGAGCACTACGCCGTGGCGTCATTTATCTGAAATCTCAGTCACTCGCCAAAACGACTTTGTCATTGTTGAGCTCGAGGCCAATGCCTTTCTGCATCACATGGTAAGAAACATCGTGGGAAGTCTAATGTTGGTTGGGGCGGGCCTTAAGTCGCAAACGTGGTTTGAGCAGGTATTTATTGGTAAAGATCGAACCAAATCCGGGGACACCGCGAGTAGTGCGGGTCTTTACCTGGTCTCAGTGGGCTATCCCGAGGACTGTGGCATTCCCGCGGGCCCCAAAGCGGCAACACTGCTGTGCCACAGTGTTTGATACAATAGACGGCGTTTTTCAAGGGTATCGACGTGCAAGTAAAGATTTGCGGCATTACTAACATTGAAGATGCACGCGCGGCCGTTGATGCGGGCGCTGATGCCATCGGGCTCATTTTTTACAAGGGAAGCAAGCGTTGTATTGACGAGCAGCGCGCCGCCGACATCGTTGCACACGTGCCTCCCTATACATCGATCAACGCCTTGTTCGTCAATCCAACGGAAGCTGAAGTTCACAAGGTCCTATCCATGGTTGCCGTGTCGCAAATTCAGTTCCATGGTGAGGAGTCATCAGCTTTTTGCGAACAGTTCGACCGTCCCTATGTCAAAAGCATCCCAGTGGTCGATGCGGCGCGAATGAAGGCATTGATTGCTGATCACACGAATGCCAGAGCCTACTTATTCGATACTCATGTGCCGGGAGAGCACGGTGGTACTGGCAAAACCTTTGATTGGACAAAAATGCCCGAGAAAAATATTGGACATCGCATCCTTGCGGGCGGTTTAGACACGGAAAATGTTGCAAAAGCGATTAGAATAGCGCGTCCAGATGCGGTGGACGTCAGCAGTGGTGTTGAATCGCAGCCCGGAATTAAAAATCACGAGACGCTAGAACGTTTTATTGCCGCCGCAAAGCTGGCCGGTAAGGACCTTGCATTATGACGATTGATATTAACCCTGATCTTTACGCACAGGTGCCAGATGAGCACGGGCGCTTTGGTATTTACGGTGGCAAGTTTGTTGCTGAGACACTCATGTCTGCGTTGGCCGAGCTAGAGAGTCTGTATAACGATCTGAAAGACGATCCAGCGTTTCTTCGCGAGTTTGATCTCGATCTCGCCCATTACGTGGGAAGGCCATCGCCACTTTACGAAGCAGCGCGCTGGTCAGACATGATTGGTGGCGGAAGAATCTACCTCAAGCGTGAAGATCTGAATCACACGGGCGCCCACAAGGTTAATAACACCATTGGGCAGGCGTTGCTCGCGAAATATATGGGAAAGAAGCGAGTCATCGCCGAGACCGGCGCAGGCCAGCACGGTGTGGCAAGTGCCACCGTTGCAGCTCGTTTGGGTTTGGAATGTCATGTCTTCATGGGCGAGGAAGATGTACGGCGGCAGGCTTTGAACGTCTATCGCATGAAGCTGCTGGGTGCTGAAGTTATTCCGGTTACGTCGGGCTCTAAAACCCTGAAAGATGCAATGAACGAAGCATTACGGGACTGGGTGACTAACGTTGATAACACTTTTTACATCATTGGGACCGTCGCCGGCCCCCACCCTTATCCGATGCTCGTACGGGATTTCCAGAGTGTCATTGGTCGAGAGGCTCGCGCGCAGTCGCTTACTATGACCGGCAAGCTCCCCGACGCGCTCGTCGCATGCGTTGGCGGTGGCTCGAATGCCATTGGGCTTTTCCACCCGTTCCTCAGTGATAACGAGGTTGCGATGTACGGTGTGGAAGCGGGTGGCAAAGGGGTGGAAACCGGTGAGCATGCGGCGCCACTTAGCGCTGGAATTCCCGGTGTTCTCCACGGTAATCGTACCTATCTCATGCAGGACGAGAACGGTCAAATCATGCACACCCACTCGGTATCAGCGGGCCTCGATTACCCAGGTGTTGGACCGGAGCACGCGTGGCTAAAGGATATCGGTCGTGTCAACTATGTTGATGCTACCGACACGGAAGCGTTAGCAGCATTCCATCGTGTCACACGGGTAGAGGGCATTATGCCTGCATTGGAGACCGCGCATGCGCTCGCTTATGCAGAGAAGCTCGCTGCTGAAATGACGCCGGATCAACACATCATCGTCAATCTCTCAGGTCGCGGCGACAAAGACATCCTCACTGTTGCTGAAATCGACGGTATTGATCTGGGGACTCGCTAATGTCGCGTCTTGGTCCTTTGTTCAATACGCTTCGCGCGGAAAATCGTCGCGCAGTGGTTCCCTACTTGGTGGCGGGGGACCCCGATGAGGCGTTGACTGTGCCATTGATGCACAGTCTGGTTGAGGCAGGTGCCGATATCATTGAAGTCGGCGTGCCATTTTCAGATCCGATGTCTGAAGGGCCCACGATTCAGAAGGGGCATGAGCGAGCGCTGGAAGGAGGCACGAGCCTTCTTTCAACACTTGCGCTGGTGAAGCAGTTTCGTGAAACAAATACAGAAACCCCGTTGGTGTTGATGGGGTACGCGAATCCACTTGAGCGTAAGGGATATGCTGCTGTGGCCGATGCCTGCGCTGAAGCAGGTATCGACGGCTTGATAACGGTAGACCTCCCTCCAGAAGAAGTCGCAGCGATGAATGCTGAATTGCAGCGCCAAAACATCGATAACATTTTTCTTATCTCACCGACTACGAGTGATGAACGTGTCGCCACAATTACGGCCCAAGCCAGTGGGTTCATCTACTACGTTGCACTCAAGGGCGTCACGGGGGCAGGACACCTGGACACGGACGCAGTTGAGGCGCATCTAGCCACCATACGACAGCATACGAATCTGCCGGTTGCCGTTGGTTTCGGTATAAAAGATGCAGACACTGCAGCGACAGTCGCGGGATGCGCTGATGCAGTTGTGGTCGGTAGTGCACTGGTTGATCTCGTAGCGAACGATCTTAGCAGTGGCGGCTCTCACACGAGTGCCATTTCTGGGGCACATTCATTGATCTCAAGCATCCGAAACGGCGTAAATTTGGCAACTTCCAACTAAAACCGTCAACGACGTATACTGCGCACCGCGATGTGCAGGGGGCCAAAATGAGCTGGATCGATAAAATCATTCCCGCGGGTGTGCGGAAAACGGACGGGGATAAAAAGGCGAGTATTCCCGAAGGGTTGTGGCGTAAGTGCGTTAAGTGCGATGCCGTTCTCTATCGTCCCGATCTGGAGCGTAACGCCGAGGTTTGTCCCAAGTGCGATCATCATATGCGCATCACTGCGCGTCGGCGGCTCGACCTCTTTTTAGATGATGCCGGTCGTACTGAGCTGTTTGCAGATCTGGAAACGGTTGATCGCCTGAAATTCAAAGATAAAAAACGCTATCGAGACCGCTTGAGCACGGCACAGAAAAGTACCGGTGAGAAAGACGCGATCATTGCATTCCGAGGGACACTCCACGGCATGGACGTTGTCGCAATAGCGTTTGAGTTCAACTTTCATGGCGGGTCCATGGGTTACGCCGTGGGTGAGAAGTTCACCCGTGCTGCTGGTGTCGCTCTTGAGAACGGCATACCACTGATTTGTTTTGCCGCTTCGGGTGGCGCGCGCATGCAGGAAGCGCTGATTTCGTTGATGCAAATGGCGAAAACATCTGCTGTGATTGAGCGGATGAAGGCCGCTGGTGTTCCTTACGTGTCGGTCATGACGGACCCGATTTATGGCGGTGTGTCTGCCTCGCTCGCGCTCTTGGGCGATATCAATGTCGCCGAGCCTGATGCTCGCGCGGGGTTTGCCGGCCCTAATATTATCGAGCAGACGATTCGACAGAAGTTGCCTCGTGGCTTCCAGCGAAGTGAGTTTCTTCTTGAGCATGGTGCCATCGATATGATTATCCCGCGGTCTGAAATGCGAGATACGCTAGCTCGGGTCCTCGCGAAGTTCACCAACGCACAGCTCGCGTCATAAGTTACATCGGGGGTAGTCTTGGATCTTGCCGCGTGGCTTGAACGCCTCGAGCAATTACATCCCTCTGCGATTGACCTAGGCCTTGCCCGTTGTGGTGAGGTCGCGCGACGTCTCGACCTGGTGGATACAGCCGTTACTACCATCACAGTGGCGGGTACTAACGGTAAGGGCAGCACCGTTGCCGTCATGGAAGCCATCTTATGCGCCAGAGGTGAATGTGTTGGTGCGTTTACCTCCCCACACCTAGTCCGATACAACGAACGCATTCGTGTCGATGGCGCGGAGGTATCAGATGCCCTGATTGTGGAGGCCTTTGAAGCCATCGAAAAGGCGCGATCGGACATTTCGCTCACCTATTTCGAATTCAATACGCTCGCCGCATTGTGGATTTTTAAAAAGCTTGATGTGGCGTTCCAGCTTCTTGAGGTCGGCTTAGGCGGTAGATTAGACGCGGTGAATATCGTCGATGCCGATGTGGCAGTTGTCACCGCCATCGGTTTGGACCACCAAGAATGGTTAGGCTCGGACGTCGAGACCATTGCTATTGAAAAATGCGGTATCGCACGTGACGGACGTGCCTGCGTTGTCGCCGACTCCTCGGCACCCGGCTCGGTATCGACAGAACTACGGAGAATCGGCGCTTGTGAAGTACGGGCGCTGCGCGATTACGCTTTCAGAGACACCTATTTTGAGAGTCCAAAGGCGGGGTCAATTGCCTGGTCATTGCCAGCAGGCATTCTTCCTTTGAATGCCGCTGCGGGCCTAAGAGCGCTCGAGTCCGCTGGTGTCGGGGTCAGCGAAGAGCTTGTTGCTGCGGGCATGAAGCGTCTTGTACTCAAGGGACGGCGAGAGTCTTTTCGCCTCGGTAATATCGATATTGTTCTTGACGTTGCCCACAACCCTGATGCCGCGGTGGAGCTCAGAAAATTCCTCGATCGTCAAACAGCTGCGCAACCGACGATAGCCATCTTTG